>NZ_CP195847.1:1902324-2219378 GCF_051513965.1 Paramicrobacterium salitolerans | reverse complement strand
CAACGAGTCCTCCAACGCGTCCTCAACCACGCCACGCAACCGGGCAATCAGTTCCTCATTCGCACTCATTACTTGTCTCCTTCGGTCAGGGCGGCGTTCAGGTCTCGGATCATCGTGGACAGCCGCACGGACTCGTCTATGTCGTCACGCTGTTGCTCCATACGGTCACGCAGACGCACCACCCTCTCGATGCGCGCCTCAGCCTCACGGAGCCGCTTGAGCAGTGTCAGAACGTCGCCGTTCGTCAGCACGTAGCCTGCGTCTGGTTTTCCTGCGATCATGTCCTCAAAATCTTTGATCGCCTCGTCCAGGTCGATGCTCTCGTCATTCGTGCTCATTGTTCGTCTCCTTCGGTCAGGGCTTTCACGGTCTCGCACGGCCACTCCACGACTTTCCCGAAAAAGTGCCCGTTAGGTAGCTGAAGTGAGCACTCACCGCAGATCGTGTCGCTCGGCTCTATATCAATCGGACGGTGCATCTCCCGCACCACCGCAATCCGCCGTTCAGCGGACTCGGCGCGCTCAATCAAAGCCAGCACCGTTTGCGGGTCAGTCGCGGCGATGAACTCGGCGTCCAGCACCCACCCATCGGTGTTCATAGCCAGTGCGTGATCATGACTGTCGAGCACAGCCCATGAATCACCGTCAGCGGTCTGCTTGGCGCACCAAGACCACGGCCCCGGCGTTGCCGCCTTCGCGAGCCGTTCAAGCTCGGCCAAATCCAGATCAGTCACAATCCCAGCCCTTCTCGAATCTGCTGGGTGGCGAGCGGCAGTGAGTCGGTCTCGTCGCCGTCATCCCAACGGTTAATGTCCTTGTACGGCCCGCCCTCCATCTGCCTGACAGCAATCAAATTTGCGACCCTCTGTTGCTCCACCATCGCGAGCGCGGCATGCACCTGTGCCGACTTCACTGCAAGATCAGCCAACGCGAACTCGCCCTCACCTGAATAGTCCCTCGCGTCCTCAAGGCGAACGTCAGCCTCTGCCGCATGGTCGATGCTCATTCGTCACCACTCCCCTCGGGCACGAGGCGCACCAGTTCGCCAGCGTCGTGCCACTGTTGAGCTGTCCTCTCGGCATCAGTCCTGGGGTCGCCGTAGTGGTGCCAACCCTCGTAGTCGCGCGTTAGAACAGCCGTGTTATGCGGGAACTCGCGCGCATAGGTGGCGTTGACGTAAAGCCCCTTAGCCTCCGGCAGTGGCTTGTGCTGAGGGTGAGTGGCGAAGTACTCACGTGCGATCTCGATCAGGTCACCCGACCACCTGTAATCCGTGGTCTCGTCGGCGTTGAACGAGAACGATCGTTTGCCGTCCTCGTTCTGGAAGTAGACAAACTCGCCGTCCCTGACAGCCGTCCATGACGGGTCAGCCTTAGACCGCCACCGGCCAAGCTCGTGGTCGCGCTCTTCGAGGAAGAAGCGACGGACGTGAGCGATATGGCTGTCAAGGAGCACCAGTTCTCCGAGACTGCTCCAAAGGTCGCCGTCCCCGTCGATGTGCCAGCCGTTGCTGGCCTTGAACCCAGTCATGCTGCCCTCCTGTGACAGTCGCAGGCAGGCTGACCGCACCCGCCCGGTATTGCTTTCGTGCCACGCATGCACTTCGCGCAGCAGGGACGAGAAAGGGCCACGCGTTCGCGTGACCCCAACGTTGTGTTTACGTACCGTTCCAGCTCCTGCCAGTCACGGTTTTCTTTCCGCGGACTCAAAACGGAGCCTCATCGTTGTACGTCGCCCAGTCGCCCGTAGACGGCTCAGAAACAGCCGGGGCGGGTGCGGATACCTGAGCGGGTCCGTTTGCCTGCTGAGCGCGCGGCACAACCCCAAGCGTGGCGAACTTCAGCCTCACCGTCGCACCCGTGGTGCCGTCCTGCTTCGTGAACACGTTCACCTCCGGTTGCCCCGTGATCGTCACCAGAGTGCCCTTCGACACCACCTGCGCGACCGCGTGCGCATCCTGCTCCCAGAACGCCGCCTCAAACCATGTCGTCGGCCCCGCATCCTCGAACTCGCCCGTCTCACGGTTCTTCCGACGCGGAGTATGCGCGACAGCTACCGTCAGCACATCCTTACCCGCCTGCGTCTGTGACCTACGAGGTTCCGCCGCGAAACCCTCAACCGTCGTTGTTGCCTTACTCATGCGATCCTCTTTCCTGCCGCTTCCACGGCGATCTGTAACTGCTTACTTGCCGGTACCGTCCCCCGGCGCGGCTTGTAATTCGGTGCGGGCTTGTACTCCACGCACTCATTGATCAGGTCACGGAACTGCAACGGGGTTATCTCGCCCCGCATCGTCCGCCAGAACCCAACCCGGCGCGCCTCATGCTCGGCACGCATCAACCTGTCATCCAAAGACCCCGTCCGTTCAGAACTCGACGGGTGCCCGAACCGTTCACCCTCGATCAGGGCAGGGTCACGTGTGGCAAGGAACCGGGCGAAATCATCATCAGAGCTCATGACTCCAGCTCCCGCACCTGCTCCATGTCACGCCGGCGAGCCTCAGCCAACCTGCGCGCCACATCCTCCGGCAACCGCTCCCGCGCCGGATACGACCGATCGATCAGGCCGCGTGCTTTCGCGGACCGCACATCCGCCTCAATCGCACGCTTCGACATGCGCCCCTGAGCTTCCACACGATCGAGCACATGCCCGACCGTCAAATACTCGTGCCGTGTCAGAGGATCCGTGAAGTGAGCGATCACCGCTTTCTCGCAGTCCTCGTACGAATGCTTGCCCAACGCGGTGTGCCATGCGGTGGCGTTGAGTTCTGACACTTCGCGACGGTCGAACCCGGACGCGACCAGCAACAGCTTCCCTGCCTCTTGCAGGTTCATGTTCCGATTCCTTTCTGCCCGAGGGACGCAACGAATTGCATGTTCGCCTGATCCCGTGACGGGCGCTGCCCACGCTTTGGGCTGTCGTTGTGTTTGCGGCGCATCCAGTTGCGCCAGGTCGCGTCCCAGTCGAGCTTCACGCCCTTCTGCCCCGGCTGGGCGATCCAGTAGTCGATGAATACGACATGCTCGGCTTGGTAGTTGAGGCCGGGGCAGTCGTGTTCGATCTTCGTGACTGTTTCGGGTGTTGGCTTCCAGTCAGGGTCGATGCGTGTTCCCCGTTTCCCCCGTTGGGGGGTTAGGGGGGTTACTACTTCGTTAGAAGTAGTGGACGGGACGGGACGGGACGGGACTCCTTGACTCACGCCGTGAGTCTCACCGTGTGTCACGCGTGACTCACTGTCGGACTCATTGCTTGACTCACGCCGTTTCTGCTCCGCTTTCACGCGTGACCGACGTTGACGTTCACGCCAATCGTCACGCCGTTTCCGCACCGCATCCCGAGTCTCCTGATAGTCGCCCCAGTCGTGGAACACCCACCCTTCCGGATGCTCCAACCACAACCCCGCAGCGACCAGCTCTCCCGCCGCATCCTCCGTCCCCACCAGACGGAGAACTGTCCGCGCAATCACCCCGTCCGTGAGGTGCTGACACGAATACGCACCAGCACGCACCCACAACGTCACCGCCGCATCGGACAGCGTCGCCGTTTTCGGATGCGACCAGAACCCGTCATCCACCTTGAACCAGGTCATTACGCCCTCCTCTCTTTCAGAACGGTGGTTCTGTGATTTCGTGTTTCCGCCCGAATTTGTCGAGCATCCAGAGCCTGCCGAGATCGTCACGAACCGGGATGATGCGTTCGTCATCCCACGAATGCACCGACCACCCGCCAGTGCCGTCCGTGTGCGCGAGACCATGGCACCCTGTATGGTTCCCCCACCCGCATAACGCGACGAGGTTCTCCACCGTGTGCTTCCCGCCACGCGACCGGAACTTCCGGTGATGCAACTCGAGAGGGCCAGCCGAGAAACATCTCTCGCACTGGCCCCCTGAACGCTCATGCACCGCGTCACGGATCTTCTTCGGGATCGCACTCATACGATCACCTGCAATGCGAGTAGGGCTTGCTGGGGCACAACACCGTTGCCACATATCTTGAGCTGCTGATTCCGTGTGAGACCGATATCGGGATCAGTGACCCACCCGTCAGGCCAACCCATCATCCATTCGGTCAGACGCGCGGATAGCCGGTGCTGTCCGTTCCTCCCGTCCGGAACTGTTGGCGGCGGGGCGGCTCTGCCAGTCACTGTTTCCCACCGTCTGATCGCGGGTTCATACGGCCCCCAGTTCGTATGAGGTCGTTCTCCGCCATGATCGCCAGATCGGTCACCTGAGCGCGTCCCGGCTTCTTCCGCAGATGATCCTCCGGGGTATTCCCCGATGGTTGAGCAACCGGTGTCGGCAACAGCGCATCCGTCAACGTCCGGCCCGAATGATGCTTCGAGTTCGGATTCGACCGATTCGCTGACTCGTTCCGCGTCCCCGCCGAGTCCGTCACTACCGGTGTCGGCAGAAGATGAAACTGCACCACGTCTTGAATATTCACCGAGTGGCCCCCCGCGCGCTTCTTGTCCGGATGTTGCGGGCCTCCGCGATCCCCGTCGTACGCTTGCGGTGTCGGCAACAGATGCCCCGTATGAGCAAGAATCTGTCCCGTCAGTCTGAGGGTCTGCCCCCGCTCCCTCGCTGTGTCCGGATGCAAGGGGCCACCACCGGCTTCGTCCGCCACAGGGGTACGCAATAACGAAGACTCGGAAACGCCCGTGCGGTGCACCCGCGTCTGCAGCTCGTAGGCCACACCATTCCGCGTCATACCCGAGGTTGGCCAAGTCTCCCAGAACACGTCCGAGTGCTCGGATAGAAGGTCTATGCTCTCCGTCTCCCACACATCCCGGGCAGGGTTCCAGACCGCCAGAGGATTCCGCGCACCCGCTGAGAATGCCTCGCACATTCTCAATCACCACCATTCTTGGTTTGAGCGCTTCAATAGCGCGTAAATAGTCGGCCCATAGACCAGACCGTGTGCCAGGCCGCATACCCGCACGCCGGCCAGCTAAGGACAGGTCCTGGCAGGGGAACCCGCCCGTGAGGATGTCCACCGGCTCCACTGACGCCCAGTTCACCTGTGTGATGTCTCCGTAGTTCGGGACGCCTGGGTACCGGTACGAGAGCACTTTCGACGGGGCTTCATCGAACTCGACATGCCACGCCACTCGTGCACTAAAAAAGGCCTCGACTGCAAGGTCAAGACCACCAGCACCAGAAAAGAGACTGCCCACTTTCATGCTGTCTCCATCAGGTCGAACAGAGTCGGCATCGCCGCCTTCCGTTCCTCTGCTTCGAGGTACTTCACCGCATCCATGAAGTAACCCGAGTTCAGCTCGGACATGTAGCCTCTGCGGCCCATCTTGAGAGCGCGCAACGGGACTGTCCCGATACCGCCGAAGGGGTCGAACACGAGATCGCCCTCGTTGGAATACCGTTCAATCAGCCGATCAACGATGTCCCACTGCAGAGGGCACACATGCATTTGCACGTTGCGGCGCTTCTGCTCCCCGTTGAGAGTGAGCATGCGGTTCACGTCGTGCCACACCTCCGGATGCCACGACCCCGGCGCGAGCGACATGAACGTTGCTGGGAGCGACCCACGCCCCTCAAGTTCCTCCCCGAGCTTCACGTGCGACTCGAAGTCGTACACCTGCTCGAGAGTCTGTTTCGTGAACAGACGCGACATGTCCTCAGGCTTCAACTGTGCGAGCTCGTCAGGTGTCAGATGCCGGTTACCGGATGAACGCCAGAACGCGTGAGCATCAACCTGCCAGCGTGCCCGCGTGTAGTCCTGCTTCGATTTCGTCACAGGAACATCCGCGTACCCCTTCGACCGGTCCGTCTGCGGCTTGTGGAACAGCAGAACGTATTCAGGTGAGCCAACGCCCATCTTTGTGCCGTCCTTCGCGTTCTCAGACCAGCCCAGCCTGTACGTCTGGTTGTTCTCCCGTACCACGTCGGTGACGATCGTGATCATGCCCATGTAGTCGAAACCATGCTTGATGCCGTGCTGGACGGCCTCAACATGGAACGGTGACACTGTGGGGATACCAGCCCCGGTCACGTTGCCGAAGTTGATGCGGTCCTTCACATGGCAGGCGTAGATCCGTCCGGGTTGCAGAACCCTAAGAAGTTCCGGGGTCAGATAGTCCATCTGTGCCCAGAAGTGATCGTTGTTATCGGTGTGGCCGAAGTCGTTGTAGTTCGGCGTGTACTCGTAGTGGTTCGAGAACGGGATACTCGTGACGATCAGGCCGACTGTGTTCTCACCCATCGACTGTGTTTCCTTCACGCAGTCGTTGTTAACGGCCGTCCAGTTCTCACCGGATGCTTCAATTCTTTCCACACCCATCGCGCGGGTGAGCACTTCCGCAATATCGGACTTATTCAGCCCGTGCTCTCTGATGATCTCCGTCATCTGCTTTGTCAGCTCCTCATGCTGCGCCCACTTCTCTTGAAGCGTCGCAACGATTTCGGCCTCAGTCTCGGCGTAGATGAACCGCACATCACACGTCCGGGTCTGCCCGAACCGTTGGATGCGGTGAACCGCCTGAATGAGGTCGTTGAACTTGTAGGTGACTCCGACGAACACGGCCTTGTTGCACTGCTGCAGGTTCAGGCCTTGACCGAGCATCACCGGTTTACCGATCAGCGCCGTCGTTTCCTTGTCGCGCCATTCGTCGATGCGGCGTTCGGCTTCGTCAGGGTCGAGCGACCCGAACACTGACGAGTAGGTTTCACCGTCCGCTTGCAGTGTTTTCTCGATGAGATCCTGCTCGGCGTTCAGGTCGCACCAGATCACCACCTGGTCGAGGTCGTCGTAGTCGGCAAGGATGGTCCGCATACGTGCAATGCGGTGCGTCATGGTGTCTCGCTTCTCCCGTGACGCATCCTTGAGCGACAACGCGGCGTTGCGGAACATGACGCCCTGCCCGTCCCTGTCCATGTCGTCGGCAGATATATCGGTTTCGACCTTCTCCCACGTCACCTTGAGTTCCGGGAGTTCATACCCCGTGGCGTCATAGCCCAGGTCGGCAGGGGATTGCAGGAACACCGACCAGCTGGACAGCCACAGGTAGAACTCTTTGACCTTGTGCGGATACAGGGTGAGGTTGTTTGCCTTCGTCGAGTCGCGTTGGAAAAACCGTGTGAGCGCCTGCCCTGTGTCCATCACGCCCAAGAACCCGGCGTAATGGATCAGCTCCTTGTACCTGTTCGGGGAAGGCGTGGCCGTGGCGACGAACTTGAACTCCACATCCTCGAACAGGCCGAGGAACGTCTGATACGTTTTCGACCCGTACGACCGCAGAATGGACGCTTCATCGAGCGATACCGCTGTGAACTGGTTCGGGTCGAGCTTCCCGTCACGCACACTCTCGTAATTGGTGATGTAGAGCCCGTCACCGGCGACCTCAGAGTCGCGGCGAACGAACGTGGTTGTCATGCCGAGCATCTCAGCGTCACGCCTGAACTCGCCCCTCACACCCAACGGTGCAATGATCAGAGCCTTCCCGCCGACGTGCTTGAGGATCAGCCGCAGAGTCTCTAACTGCATTACCGACTTGCCCAGCCCGAAGGCGGCGAAGATCGCGCGCCGCCCACCGTAAACAGCCCACTTCACAATGTCGCGCTGATGCGGTTTCAGAATCGGGTTGATGTCGTCCACGTCAACATCGAATCCGTAATGCTTCGAGAAGTCGGCTTTCGCTTTGATGAACGATTCGTAATCAGAACCGGTAGTCATCTGGCCCTCCTTGGAGTAGCGCGGCGAACGTCGCGAGTGTCATGGTCACGTACTGCTCTTCTGGTCGCCCTTTGCCGTGGCGTTTGTGCACAACCACCCCGTAAGGTGTGTCATCGTTCCCGGCCTCTGTCTCGGCTTCACCGATCCACTGCGACAACGCCATCTTCACGACGTTCTTCGCTTCGATCACGACACGTGCGCCGCGGACTGTGCGGACACCTGAAATGTCGCCGCGGTCGTTGCGGCCGTGCTTCACACGTCGGTCGATGTGGTCATCCTCGAGAGCGGCCTTGAGATAGTCGGCTACCAAGCGTTCAAAAGAAGACCCCGCCTTCTTCGCTGATCTGCGATTCCGGCGGGGCTTCCGAGTCGGGATGGGTTCGGTCTGCACTGTGTCGGGTGACCAGCCATTACCATCAAACGACATCAGTTGGCCTCCCTAGGATTGATTCCGCGATCGTTCTCGCGGCCTCCCATGACGCGGGTTCGTCCGGGGTGCCGTGAGTGTCGATGTCGTTCGCGGCCCCGGTGCTGTCGATGAGGAACATGACCAGAGCACTCAACATGCGGTGGAGAGTCTCGAAGTCGTCACGCGCATCCTCGTCATAAAACAACGCAGACTTGAACCCGTCCGAATACACCTGAGTGTCACCCGGCCACTGCGGGGTGAAGTCATAATTGCGTGACTTGATCTCCGACAGACGACGGATCGCATCATTCACTTTCAGAAGCTCACTCACGCTTCCTCCTTCACGAGGTACTCGGAAACGAAACGCTCCCAATCCAGACCGATGGGAGCGCCGTCAGAATCGAACTTCACATGCACCATCACGGGGTACTCCTGTTCTCCGAATACAGGCGCGCTTCCTCACGCTCTGTAGCAACCTCAGAACGCAAAGCATCAGCAACAGCGGCACACCACTTGAGCCGCTCCTTCTTCGCCGCAATCGTGGACTCTGCCGACCGGAACTCGCGGTGCAACTGGTACGCCTCTTTGTCCGCGTCCGCGATCTTCTCAGCCGCCGCCTGCGACAACTTCTCGTGCTCATGCTTCGCTGTCTCCATGACAACCGCACGCCGATACTCAAGATCCGCTTTACGTTGCCCGTACTCTGTCACCGCGATGTCATACGACTTGATCTCCTTGTCCCACCTGACAAGGTGATCGTTCAATCGTTGCTGTGTAGGCAGAGGCATTATTCGCCCTTCCGTTCACGCCCAATGACGGCGATCTTGTCGAGCGTGCTCACATCAGCGCCAGCATCCTTCGCCTGACGCCACACCGCCTTCACATCCTCGACAGTCTCCGCAGCCTCAGCCTCAGACACCCATTCACGGTTAGCGGCCTGGTCCTGCGCCCCGGCAAGGTCTTCTTTCGACCACAGATCAAGAGCAACCCCGAACCGCATTGCGGCGTTACGGATCGCATCACCGATGACTTCCTTTACCGCGTTCGCGCCCTGCTTCCCCTGAGCGTCCCCATACCCGAACCGGGTGACACCGCCGACGGTGAGCTTGATCCACAACCCGCCGATCTGGTCGAACTTCGGTAAACCGTGCTCGTCAAACCCGACAGGCTCCCACGACCATTCCGGGTCAACCTGCAACAGCCTGTCAGTGACCGCCGCATGCCCCACATAGTCAAGATGCGCGGCAGGGAGACCGTGATACCCGCCGCACTCTTGACACTTGCCCTTCTCAGAGTCGCGACGGTACGGCTTCGGGAGCTTCCCGATCTGCTCCGGCTTGAACGGCTCCCGCAGCTTCGCCAACGCGATCTCAGCTGCTGTGGGTGCCCCCAGGCTTACCTGCTCACTCATCGTCTATCTCCCTAAACTCCGTCACACGCAGCGACGGCTTAGCCTGCGACACCTTCACGTACTCGCCGTACGTGTCCGGGTGCTCTTTCTTGAACCGTGTCGAATCGAACGTCTGCCGTGGCTTCGGCGTCGACCATGTGAGATTGCCGAACGGGGTGACGACCTTCTCTGAGTCGAGTTCGGCGAGCATTTCGCGAAGCGCTGCGTCCGTCTCAGAAAGCTCGTCTTGCGCGGCTTTCACAGCGGCGCGGCGCAGGTTGTATTCCGCGATCAGATCGTCATACCGAGTCGGCTGATACGGGGCATCCATCTCTCTGAGGAAGCCGTCAGCGAGGTCGACAAGCTCATCGATCGCATCATCGTCGCGGTTGAAGATCCGAACTTCCGGCTCCCACGACACCGGGACGTAGTCTTCGTGCTCCTCCCAGCCGAAGACGCAGAAGTCCATGCCCGTGACGTACATCTGCCACTGCATCTGCGTCAGATACCGTTCAGGGATGTCATCGATCGACTTCCACGGCTTGTTCGTCGTCTTGACCTCAGCAACACAATCAGTGCCGACCCCATCCGGAGTAGCCATGTGCCGAGGATGCTCAATATGGCCGACGAGCGCTTTCGATGCGTGCAACCCGAAGTGCAGGTTCGCCAGGTGATCGAGGATCTTCTCCTCACGCTCCCGACCCCACGCGGTAGCAGCATTCCCACCGAACCCGCGCTTACGACCCAGCTTCTCCGCAAGCAAGGCAGCTCGAGATGCCGCACCACCATGTTTCAGGGTTGCAATATCGGTTGCGGTGACCCCCTGCTTCCGAGCATCCAGCCAGGAAGCGCGATCCTCACCGTCGTCAATGATGATGAAACTCACTGTTTCTCCCGTTCATTCAAGATGTCCAAAGCAATGTCAGTCAGCTTCGCCGCGACATCCGCGACAGCAACCGACACCATCGACACCGCTTCTTCTTCCGTGATGTCACCGACCGTGATGTCATGGGCGATCTGCGCCACAAACGCGGACTGATCCTCAACCCTCCGCCACCGGTCGATCTGGTCTTGTGTGAGTGAACGCCACCGTTCCCCAGCGTCAGGGTGTGGCCTGTAATCAGTCACCGTGCTTCCTCTCAAGAGGTACGATGCAGAGGGCAAGGAACATGAACACGAGAGCCGCGAACGACGCACCGTTGAACCCATCCCGGTAAATCCCCACCGCCGCGAAAAAGAACGCCAGCACCACCGCTGTCGCTGTTGCCCTCATGCGCCCACCACCCAAATAACGGTGAGGATGATGCCGCCAATGATCAGGAGTCCCGCAACCGTCGCGAGCTGCGCCACCTTCTTCTCCGGGTCACGGTTCACCATGCGCGGGTACTCATGCCGGGGTGCCGGGATAGGCACGTATTCGTCAGCCCACTCAGGATTGCTCTGGTCGTTCATACTTCGTCCTCCGACCCCTTGAGAGCCCACCGCCTGCACCGCCGATTACGAACATTCGTGCCGTAAAACCCCGTGAAAACCACCAGACCCTTACGCACAAGCTCCGCACGACGCGACCGCAACGACTGATCCGTAGCGTCATGTCCGAACATCGCCCGGTACTCTGTCTCGATCTGCTCATCAGTCAGACCCAACGGGTAATGCGTTTGACGCGCATCAAGGATGTCGAGCACCCTCCCCTGCACCTCAGAAACAGGGACACCATTAGCGGCCTCCCACGACGTTTCAGGATCATCCACTCGGGCCGATGCCCTATCCTGTGTAAACATTCGTTTCTCCAATCGAACGAATCAGGCCCCGCCGCGAGTACCAGTCGCGACGGGGCTCCTACTTGCTAGGTAGAGGGCCAACCTCACCCGGCCTGCTCACGCGGGAACCGATCAAACAACTCCCGATCCGCCCACAACACCGACTTGATCACCGCCGACCCGTCAGAAGCGACAGCCACAGGCACCGCGAGAACACCCCGCACCCACACCCACGACCCGTACTTCTCGTCAAACAGCACACGCTCCGGCAACTGCAGAGCATGCAACATGTCGTGCGCCGTGATGCCCGCCTGCTCCGTCATCAAAGCCAGACGAGCTTTCGCATGCGCAGAACACGTCACCCGGTCAAAATCGAGCTCAGGTGCGTTCTTCTCGCGCCGCCCCAGCTTCTGTGGTGCGGACCCGTAACGGTCCCGAACGTCACGAGCCAACGCGACAAGATGCCCCGCGCCTGCACGGTCGGGAATGATCATTTGTCGCCCGTCAGGGAACCGCCACACGTCACCGTGCCCGTCGCTTCCAACTTTCCTGCCGCCGTTTTCGCGGAACGCTTTCTCAGCGATCTTCCGCGGATGCTTCACCCCCACGGTTCACTCGCTGGCGAACTGGAACGAGCCGACGAGAACACTCGGGTCAACGTCGATATACCTGCTCGAGTTCTCCGCCGCCTGCACCTCAGCCTTCTTGAGCTCCTTGCGAAGCTGCTTCGACTCCTCGACCGTCAGGTGGTCGTACGAGGTGACGACGACCTTGTTCCGGCGCACATTCACTGTGACGACCGTCTTCTCTGTTGTACGTGTGATATCGCTCATAGCGCTTTCCTCTCTCTCGTAACGCGTGAGCCAGGCAGGATTTGAACCTGCGAGCGTCCGACTACTTGGCACAACGGAAGAGGGGCATACGGTCCCCATGTCGGCTGCATCCGTTCATCGGCCCGTGATGCCTCCCGGCTCCGGCCCATGCGGGGTGGGCAGGCTTTTCACCTGCCACGACGGTTCTCACGCTCACCCCGTGCCCGTTACCCTGCGACTCGTCCGCCACACATGACGGTGACGGCCCCGGCGCAAGACTGCGATAGATGGGCTTCTACGACTTGGCCCGACCCCGACAAAAGTCGGCGGGACCTCTAAACAGGAACCATCCAGCCCGTCCTATCGCCCAGCATCGGCATGCCTTCACTGGCGACGTGTAGCACCGCGCTTCCCCGCAAGGGGGACTACCGAATGCGCGGCCCCGTAGCCTCTGAACAGTTCCAGAGCATCAATCAGCCGCACACCACCACATGCACGACCAACAGCCGAAGCTTCAGATGCTCAAAACCTCTGTGTAGTTACTTAGGTTCCGTCCGATGTTGCTTTGGTAGCGGGACGGTTCCGCAGCCGTTTTTGGGTACGGCAAACCAGCGGTGACCAGCGATCCGTGAGCGCCTGGGCACCTAAGAAGATGGGGGACTAGTCGTCCCAGTCGTCGAGTCGGATATCCCGGGCGTAATCCGGGTCTTGCTCGTCCGGCTCCACGTGATCGTCAGGGAGCGGATGAAGAACAGAGAACGGGCCGAAAGTCATGAGGTGGTCCTCACGCTTCCCTCGACCCACGCGATAACCTCGGACTCGCGGTACAGAACCTTCCGGGGTGTGGGCTTGTAGAACTTCGGCCCCCGACCTTTGAACCGCAACTGTGCAAGGTTCGCTTTCGTCATGCCGGGGACGATCTCGCACACCCGCTCGGCGGTGATGAACTCACTCACGCCGCCACCCCAATGTGGAACTCGCGGGGGAGAAGATCGTAGGGGTGGACGCTCAGAGCGTCAGCAACCCGGAGAACCTCACCAATGGTGAACTCGGCACCACCCCGCAGTTTGCGGTTGAACGTGGTCGTAGGGATTGCTGACTTCTCAGCGGTCCACTTCTTGGTACGCTCTGCGTCGAGGATTGCCGCCTCAATCAGAGCTGCTGTGGTGTTCGCCTTGGTAGCCATATGAACACCATAGACGCCATATGGAGACCGTGCAAGGCCCGAACGAAAACTTTGTTGCCCAATTTGGGGGCCAAAGTGCACAAAATGGTGCTAGAGTGCACACATGGGCACTTACGGAGATAAATACGCGCAAGCTGTATCAGCCGAGCTGCGCGCAGAACGCGGGCGAACGCGCTACACGATTGCCGACATAGTCGAATCGACCGGACTATCTAAAAGCGCCGTCCTCAACTACCTCAACGGAAAGCGCGACATCCCAACTTCCGCCTTCCTCGACCTCTGCCGCGCCCTTGACGCAGACCCGCGAGTCATCCTCGACCGCGCCCTGACGTCCATCAAGTAGATCGGCTGGGTGAATGCCACGTCCTCGTGCGATTTCCCCAAGCTGCCCTACTGTCAAATCCATTTTGTCGCCTTTCGAATCTTTGTTCGAATGTATCCCCGAGGGGTGACAAACCACAACATTCCAGGACACCCAGAACAAGGGGCACAATGGCAACGATCAAGCCCTACGACTCCGCGAAGGGCAAACGGTACAGAGTCCGCTACCGCAAACCAGACGGGCGACAAACCGACAAACGCGGCTTCAAAACGAAGAAAGAAGCCGAACTGTTCGCCGCGACCGTCGAAGTGTCCAAAGCTACAGGCGAGTTCATCGACGCCACAGCCGGACGCGCCACGATCGGAGAGCTTGGCACAACCTGGCTGAAACACCAGACGCACCTGAAACCGTCCACATACCGCTCCGTCGAGTCAGCGTGGAGAAACCACGTCAACCCCGAATGGGGGAGCCGTAAAGTCGCGACGATCAAACCCTCTGAGATCTCAACATGGATGTCTGGCAAAACAGCATCCGGCCTATCTGCAACATCTGTTCTGCGCATGCACGGTGTGCTCGCCGGAATCCTCGACATGGCCGTTGCTGATCGCCGCCTGGCACGAAACCCTGCGCGGGGCGTGAAGCTGCCCGAGAAGCGCGGGAAACGCCGCGTGTACCTCTCCCATGAACAAGTCGGGGCGCTCGCGAACTCAGCTGGAAAAAACGCGCTCGTCGTCCTCACGCTCGCGTACACCGGCCTCCGCTGGGGAGAACTCGCCGGTCTGTCTGTCGCAGACGTGAACTTCACTACACGCCGCCTCACAGTCCATGACAACGCTGTAGCAGTCGGTGGGGAAGTGATCGTCGGCACAGCGAAAGACAACGAGCCCAGGTCGGTGCCCGTACCCAAGTTCCTACTCGAGAAGCTCCGCAACCAATGCAAAAACAAGCCCCGGTCGCATCTCGTGTTCGGTGACGGGGTGACATACCTGCGGTTGCCGAACTCCAAGAAGGGCTGGTTCACGTACGCGGTGAAGCGGTGCCAAGCCGTGGACTCAGACTTTCCGAGGGTGACGCCTCACGACCTGAGGCACACTGCAGCGTCGCTGGCGATCAGTGCCGGCGCGAACGTGAAAGCAGTTCAGAGGATGCTTGGTCACGCGAGCGCGGCGATGACGCTGGACACATACGCGGATCTGTTCGATGACGACCTTGATTCTGTGGCTGAGTCTTTGCAGGAGAAGGCGGTGGCTGCGTGCCCACAATTTGCCCACAATTGAGGGCGAATCTTCGTAATCTCGATAATTCTGGTGACCTCGTTATCGCATGAATCCGCGCCCATAGCGAATGTCTCGCATGGCGGCGCGGGTCGTATTCGGGTTCAAATCCCACCGTCACCGCCAAAGAAAACCCCTGGTTGTCCAGGGGTTTTCTATTTTTACCCGGTGCGGTATCGGCCACTACCAGGCGGCCGCGACCTCAGCGTGAGTGCGAAGGATGCCGTTGGTTGTTCCCTCCGGTGCGCGTCCGATGCCGCACTCGGTGCTGACGCCGAACGTGTCGACGTGTCGCAGTGCGGTCTCGATGCGGCGTGTGGCTCCCTCTGGTCCGTCTTCACGATGCACGAGCCCAAGATACAGCTCCGTCCGAGGGTCGAGCCTCAGCTCGCGCAGTGGCGCGAAGTACGCGTCGTCATCGCGCTCGATCGGCACGGGGAGGTGCAGCCAGGTGAATGATCGAGCGGATGCTTCGGCGAGGTCGTTGCCGAAGCGAACGAGCGTTTCGGTGTCGCGTGGTTCGACGAAGTGCTTCTCGCCGGAATCGCCGTAGCAGAGATGGACTCCTGCCTCTACGTCGTTCGGTATCTGTGCAAGAGGGAGGGCAGCGCGCTCGACGAGTCCCTGCCAGACGTCGCCTGTCCACCAGGGGTGCCGACCGCCGTCGAGAGTGTGAGTTTCGTAGATCAGAAACTCGACGGCGCAGTCGATCTGCACAGCAAGGTCGTTGTGGGGGATCGCATCGACGATCTCGGCGATCTCGCGGTTCAGCGCTCGCTGGTAGACCGGTTCAAGAGCGGCGCGATCGTCGTCGACGAAGACGATGCCGACGACGGCCGTCGCGGTTGGCAGGGACACCTGAAAACGCGTTCCAGGTGCGATGACTCCCTCATCACGCAGTCGTGTGAAGATCGCGTACGATTCGCGAGCAGCATCCGCGTACCCGAGCCGGGGAAGTGTCACGTCGGCGGCTGATGTCCCTGGAGCCAGACGCAGTGGACGGATGTCGTTGTCGCGCAGCCAGACAGGCTCGTCGCCGACGCGTTCCAATCCGCTGGCCTGTGCGAGAACATCGGGCTGGAACATGATCCAGTGGAACCTCCTGCCCGGCTCGCCGTCTGGAATCCGCTTCAGCTGCGGTCCCATGATCTCTGCGGCACGACGCATGGTGGTTTCAGCGTCGTCGAAGTTGACGCTTCCGACGAGGAGGGCGCCCTGAGGCTGTGACATGAGACTCCTTTGCGTGATGTTGCTCCATCATCTTCGCGGATGTTCGGCGTGACGTGAAATAAGAAGTCACCGCTTGCTAGCCTGAACTGCACAGTCGCATGAGGGGGTTCGGGTGTCCGATCGGTCCGTCATCGTGGCGCGGCTGAAGGCTGCTCCCGATGTGCTGTTCGTCGAGCCGAGTGCTGAGATCGTCACGCAGGACGACGTGCATGATGCCGCCGCCGCGCTCAAGCAGAGCCGCGGGCTCGCGGATGACGTTCCGTACGTGGGATGGCATACGCAGTCGAGTGCGT
Organism: Paramicrobacterium salitolerans; assembly: GCF_051513965.1. Classification (GTDB taxonomy): domain Bacteria; phylum Actinomycetota; class Actinomycetes; order Actinomycetales; family Microbacteriaceae; genus Paramicrobacterium. Next base: position 2,203,014 of record NZ_CP195847.1, on the reverse strand, counting down.
TCACCTCGGACGGAATGCTCGAGCAACCGCAGCGAATATACTTCGGCGGCGACCGCGAAGCGGTGGCGCAGGCGCTTCACGTGCTCGAAGACGACGGATTTCTTGTGCTGGGCGGTCGTACGGACGCAGAGGCGTTTGCGATTGTGCGCGACGCGCATCCGACGGACGTCGACGCGTCCAACGAGTCAGCCTGGCGGACGCGGCTCGTCGCACTCATCCTGGAGCAGGGCGCGGAGCTGCGACCGGGCGAGGACGCCCTGCTGCATCAGGCGCTTGGAAGCGACGCGCTCCAGGAACTGCAGCCGCCGATCGTGCGAGCGCTCATGATGCGCGGGCTGCTGACGGCATCCGATCTCGACCACGTTCTGACCGAGGACGGCATCGAGCGGCTCGCGGCGACCAGAACCGCTCGTGAGAGCAGGAACGACCTCCCTGACGTGATCGTCGCGGCTTTCGACCTCGGGTACCCGCGGGTCCGCGCAATCGCAGCCGACCTCGCGCGCTTTGGCTGGCTGAACGGTGCGATGCTGAGGGCGTGGGGCCGCGTGGAGCCTGAGCGAGCTCGGGATGCCGCACGAGCTCACGCCATCGCAACGGGAGATGGGCTGGCCGAGTACCTCGATCTCGTCGAACAGCTCGGCGGGCACGTGGTTACTGAGGCGGTCGCAGTCTCCGAGGAGAGTCGAGGGCCGGGTCCCGAAGGCGTGGACGTCGCAGACATCACCCTCGTCCGTGTTCTCGTGCACAGGATCTACGGCGGAAGCACACGGACTTTCGCTGCCGAGGCGCTGCGTGATACCCGGCTGCCCGCCTGGCTGCGGGCGCAGATTGCGGACGCCTGGTCGTTCGCGCCCTACACACCGACCGAAGCCGCTGCCGACCGTGAGTTCGAACGAGGGCTCCCTGACGAGGTCGTGCAGTCCTGGCCGGGGCTCGTTGACGACGTACGTGCCGAGGTCGGTCTGCCGCCGCACCCGGGCTTCGACCCCGAGCAGCCAGTGAGCCGCATCATGGCTCACGACGTTCGTGAGTACATGCTCGCGACACATTGCGAGGGGATGCGGCAGGCCCTCCGCCGCCCGAATCTCAGCGAACCTGCGGCGGCGGCTCTGCTGGATCTTCTGTATCCCGCGGGGCTCCACAATGACGACGCTCTCGATACGCTGCTGGTCGAGTGGCGCATGCGCTGGTTCGTGAAACCGGCGGAGCATACGCTTGCGCCGCCCGCGCTCGTGACCCTGCTCGCTGCGGCACGCGACGCGGAGCGTCCCGAGGCACAAGCCATGATCTCCGCAGTCGAGAAGGACACTCGAAAGTGGACGGTGCCGTTGAAGGACGCCCTCATCGTCGTGCTCGATCGAGGCGCAGACGCGGATGCCGAGGCCGAGGCGCATCTCGCCCGCAGGGCGTTCAGCGGAGACGACGGCTCTGAATCGGCACGCTTCGCCCTCTGCGCAGTGCGCGCTCGCCGTCGGGGCATCACACCCCTCGTGTCTGCCGTTGAGCTGCTCGACGAGTCGCCGGAGAGGCCCGGCTATATCTCCCGAGGCTTCGCGTTAGCGGCGCTGGTTCATGCCGACGCAGGCAGCCATCTCTGGCCGCGAGCGTTCGACGTGCGTTCGAAGCGTGCCGTGGCGAGCGCCTTGTCGCTCGCACAGGACGACTCGCTCTCGGAAAGGGCGAGACTGACGATTCTCGAGTTGGCGACCGAATCGATGCTCTTCACTGAACCGAGCGAGTTGCGGCCGACTCCGACGTCTCAGGAACTCGAAGAGCTGTTGGGCCAGCTCGAGTTCATCACGGGCGACCTTGGAATGTGACGAAGTGTTACGGCATCCTTCATTCACCCTGAAATCACGCGAGATTTATCGTTTGCCACGTTGTAAAACTCGGACAGGGTGAGACGAGGGGTGAATTTCGACCGAATACTACCGTCTTATTGCGGCCCTGGGCTAGTCTCGATAGTCCGGGAGAGCCCCTACTCTCCCGGAGCTTCACTTTCTCCCTACGCCAAGCCCTCCCGGCAAAACGGGCAGGCGGAAATGATGATCATGACCCGTGATGACATTAAGTGGGAACTCGAAATGAAGGCTGATCGAGTTCTCTATCGATTGAGTGCCGAGCAGATCGTGTATCTCGGCGATGCGTTTCCGTGGACTGTCACGGAAGAGGATCTTGCGAATGACGGACTTGTAGACATGGTGAGGCGAAGTGCGCTGCGCCTTGGACATGAGGCCGCACTCGCTGCGAAAGGAGCGAACGCCTTCTTTCCCGTCGCAATCTGATATCAGCCGTGTCGCAGATGCGACATGATGAGGCCGATCGGAATGCTGACCACGATGATCAGCAGCACGATCCGGAATGTCCAGACCGCAGCGGTGGATGACCCGGGGCTGCGGCGGACGGTTGCGATGAAGATCACGGCGGAGATGAGCAGGAGGATGCCGCCGACGTCGACGATCAGCGGTGACGACAGCAACGTACCGCCGAGGACGGCGAGGCTTCCGACGAGCCAGGTCGCGAGCTCGGCTCCGATGCGCCCTGTGCCGACATCGGCGACGAGTGCGGACTGAGCGACCCCGAGTGCGGCGAGAGCGACGCCCGACACGAGCACCAAGAATGCTGCGGCCCATGAACCGTGCTCGAGTGAGAGCGGGGACGTCACCGCAGCGACGACCCCGCCGATGATGATGGAGACGATGCCCGCGACGAGGAACGGGACGCCGGTGCGCCGAAGCGCAACAGCATCACCGCGGCGCGGGGCAGACGTCACGTGGCCGAGACCTCGGCGTCTTCGCGGCGCACGAACTTGATGCGCCAGCGCTCCGGGCCCTCGTCGAGGTACTCGCTGAGGAAGCGACCCGGGTGCTTCTGCTCCAGCTGCATGAGCAGTGGAACCGGGTTGTGCGTCGCCGAGATGATCATGCCGGAGTGCGGCGCGAGGCTCTCGAGTGCGCCGAAGATCGATGCGTGGCGAATCGCGTGCGGGATCGTCTGAACGTCGAGTTCGGGCAGCGCCTCGTCCGCTTCACCGCAGGCGCAGGAGTGGCCGTGGGAGTCTGTGGAACCGATGTTGATGGACTGCTTCATACTCTCGAACGTAGCACCGCGGCATCCTTTCGTCACCAGTGTGACCGTGAATAATCCGCGGAATCACGCGGCTCACCGGGCGGCAGGATCATCCTCTCGCTGCCACGCGATCGCGATGAGTCGACGCAGCACGGCCTCGTCGATGTTCTCGAGGCGCGTCACGTAGACGCATCCCGCTCCCTCACGAAAGGTGCCGAGCTGGGGCAGAAGGTCAGCCCCGTCGGGGAGGTCCTTCAGCCCGTAGATCGACAGCGCCGCCTTTCGGGGCGAGAACCCGACCTTCGGCCAGTCGCCCTGCCGGCGAGGATCACTCGGGGAGACGTAGCGGTACGTGCCGTAGCCCACGATCGATGGGCCCCACATCACGGGCTCTGCGCCGGTGATCTCGCGCATGATCGCGTCGAGACGGTGTCCGTCCTCGCGGCGCTTCGCCGGTGTCGCGGCATCCAGAAAACCCTCGACTGAGGCATCGGTCGGTCGTGTCTTCTGTTCGGCCATGCCTCAGCTTAACCCGTGCGCGGGGCCGCTTCTAGACTGGAGAGTGTGACTGACACCTCTCGTGACCTCGGCCTTCTTCTCGACGTCGACGGTCCCATCGCCAGCCCCGTGACCCGTTCCATCGCGATTCCCTCGATCGCCAGCGACCTCGCAGAGATCGCGAACGCGGGGGTGCCGATCGCGTTCAACACCGGCCGCTCTGACGCGTTTCTTCGTGAGCAGGTGGTGCCGCCTCTTCTCGAGGCAGGTTTGACCTCGGACGCCCGGATGTGGGGTATCTGCGAGAAGGGCGCCGTCTGGATGGACATCACCGCGGACGGCAGCGGCGAGGTGCACGTCAACAGCGAGCTGGCAGTGCCGGACGTCATCGCCCGAGACATCGAGATCCTCGTGTCTGCGCACTACTCCGACCTCATGTTCTACGACCGCACCAAGCGCGCCATGGTGTCGCTCGAGCAGAACACCGACGTGTCGAACGACGTCTACCTGAGCCGGCAGCGCGAGTTCGACGAGCGTGTCGCGAAGATCTTCGAATCGCGTGGTCTCGGCTACGAGTGGCGCGACAGGCGGGTGCCGGATGCCGCGGGAGATGTGGAGTACCGCATCGATCCGACCATCATCTCGACGGACGTCGAGTCGGTGCGGGTGGGCAAAGACCTCGGAGCGCACCTCGTTCTGGGCTTTCTGAAGAATCAGGATGCCGCGATCCCGCAGCGCTGGCGCACGATGGGCGACTCGCGGACGGACTACGCTATGGCGGACTGGCTGCACGAGCAGGGCTTCGACGTCGCCCACGTGGATGTGCGGCCGAGCGACGGCGTGCCCGACACGCCGTATCCGGTGCGGCACCACGCCGAGCTCATCCACGACGAGGCGGGGGCTGAGTACCTTGCGCGGTGGGCGGCGATGGTGCGTGGTGAGGCAGACGACGACGCGGACGTGTGACCGTCGGGCCTCATCCGGTCGTCAGGCGCCGCAGACAGTATTGATGAAGGATGCCGCGACCGCGGGCCCGTCGACGGTGAGTGCCACCTCGCTGCGGACCGTCGGAGCCATGAGTCCGTGCTCTTCGGCTTCACCGCTGCGGAGGCGTCGGTCGACGACCGTCTGTCCGCGGGCGTAGCCGTGCGAGAGTTCGACGCCCACGGGCCACGTCTCGACGCCGAAGTGCTCTGATGCGACGAGGAACGCCGCGGCCCCGGCGTCGCCGAGCTTCGCGCCCGATGCGATGTCGGCGGGCAGATCGGCGAGGGTCAGCTGGTAGTCGAGCAGGGCTGCGGCGAGGCGGGCGTGTGGTGTCGCGGCATCCTTGAGCTGTGTGATCTGCTCGTCAGTGGCGACGACGCGGTTGAAGACATCGAGTGGGTAGAGCGTCGTCGGCACGTCCGAGGTGAGTACGATCTGCGCGGCCTCCGGGTCGTGCCACACGTTGAACTCCGCGACGGCGCTGGCGTTGCCGGCGCTGGCGGTTCCGCCCATGACGACGATGCGCTCGAGCTTCGCGGCGGTCTGCGGGTACAGCCGGAGGAACAGCGCGATGTTCGTCAGGGGAGCGAGGCTGAGAAGTGTGACGGGTTCGGGGCTCGCGTCGATCTCGCGGCGCAGAAGCTCGACGGCGTGCTCGGGCTCTGGCTGTCGTGGGGAGGGCTCGAGTGCGAGGTTTCCGATGCCGTTCGCGCCGTGATAGCTTCCGGCATCCCGTGCGGGTTCGATGAGAGGACGATCGACGCCGCACGCGACCGGAGCTTCACAGCCGGCGACAGCGAGAACGTCGAGTGTGTTCTGAGCGACCTGGGCGAGGCTGGCGTTGCCGGCCACGCACGTGACGGCGCGCAGATCGATGTCGGGATGTGCGGCGAGGAACAGGAGAGCGAGGGCGTCATCGACGCCGGTGTCGACGTCAGCGATCACGGGGATGGGCATGCACTCCATTCTGGAGCATCCTCTGTCGCTTGACTGTCGCTTGACGTGGTTCTCAGCATTAGGTTAGCCTCGCCTTGCCCATCTTGGGCGTGACGATCGTCTTGAGCGCGGAGGTGCGGATGGCGAACTGGCAACGTGGAGTGCTGCGCGCGATGGGTGTGGCGAATCACCTGGTCGAGGTGCAGGAGATCACGGATGTGACGCCCTGGTATCGCCGAATCGTGTTCTCAGCGCCCGAGCTCGTTCCAGAACTCGACATCTTTCCCACTGCGTGGCTGCGTCTCTGGGTGCCGAACCCCGATCGCGGTCAGCACCACGTCAGTCAGCGGGGCTACACCTTCGTCGATGTGAATGTGGAAGCGGGAACATTCGTGCTGGAGTTCGTTCTGCACGACACGAAGGGTCCCGCCGGTGATTGGGCGAGGGATGCCGCTGTGGGCGACCGGGTGGAGGTCGCTCTGACTCCGTCGAAGATCTCACTTCCGGAAGGCACTCGCGAGCTGGTGCTTGCGGGAGATGTCACGGCGCTCCCCGCGATCAACAGTTGGATCGCCGATCTTGACGAGTCGGTGCAGGCGCGGGTGTTCATCGAGGATGGACATGATGACGTCGATGCTCTGCCGGCTGTGACACGGACGGGCGATACGTGGAATCTGGTCTCGCCGGAGCTTCAGCGTGGCACAGCGCTGACCGAGGTGATGCGGACCGAGGTCGAGCCATCGGCGCGGCAGTTCGCGTGGGCTGCGGGTGAGCGGATGCTGGTGAAGCGTGTGCGTGGAGTCTTCAAAGACCACCTCGGACTCGTGCGTGGGCAGCACTTCTCGCAGACCTACTGGATCGAGGGGCGCAACCCCGCCTGACCGGGTGCCTCTCGCGGCACCGTCATCGCTGGCAGCGTGGGCACCAGAACGTCACGCGTTCCTGTGTCGGGGCCCGTCCGAGGGAGCCCTCCTCGATGATCGTGCCGCAGCGCAGACACGGCTTTCCGCTTCGCGCGTGCACCCACGACTGACGGCCGCGTCGAGTATCGCCGGTCGTCGTGCGGACGACGCGATCGCGGTTCGCCGTGATGAGACGGTGAGCCAGCTGCACGATTGCAGCGGCATCCGTGTCACCCACCGGGGTTTCGGGGCGGATGCCGCGGAGGAAGCACAGCTCTGCGACATACTCGTTTCCGAGTCCCGCGAGGGTGCGCTGATCGAGGAGAGCGACCGAGATCGGGCGGGAGGGATCCGCCTCAACGTTTGCGATCGCCCTCTCGGCGGACCAGTCGGCGCCGAGCAGATCAGGGCCGAGATGGCCGACCACGGAGTCCTCGTCGGCGCGGCGGATGAGGTCGACGGCGCCGAGCTCGAAGCCGACGGTCGTGTGGGTCTCTGTTCCGACGACGGCACGTGCCTTCCAGCCGGGTTTCTTCCATCGAGTCCCATACGGATAGATGTGCCAGTCGCCCTCCATCTTGAGGTGCGTGTGAAGCGTCATGTCGCCGATGCGGTGCAGGATGTGCTTGCCGCGGCTCACGACCTCATCCACCGTGCATCCTCGAAGATCGCTCGTGGCGTGCTGCGGAACGCGAAGGCTCCAGTCAGTGATCGTTCGGCCGGTGAGAACCTCGTTCAAGTGGAACGCGGTTCGGTAGACGGTGTCACCCTCAGGCATGGCGCATCCGGAGTCCGCGGGGTGTCTCAGTGAAGCCCGCACGTCGCAAGGGGTGTTCGAGCGAGCTCCCGAAGATGATGGCTCCGTTGACCGTCTCAACGGCGAGCTTGTTGACGCGGCCCGTGCTGACCAGGTCGCCCACTGCAGCTGTCGCCGCGAGGAGTGTCGCTTCGTCGTCCGTGAAGACGAGCCAGGACTTTCCGCCGCGTTCGAGATAGCAGGCGAGGTCGCCGTCCACGAGTACGACGATGCCGCCGGCTTTGCGTCCTGGACGGTGGCGGGTTCCGGTGAGGTCAGCGCTCGGCCAGGGCAGGGCAGCGCCGTAGGGATTCGCCGGGTCGGTCGCAGCGAGAGCCAGAGCGTTTCTCGGTCGTTCGTCGTCGGTGAAGACGTGACTGCGCAGTCGGTCGATGGTTCCTGAGGTTGAGAATTGGGCGGCGCCGAGTCCGTCGATCACGTAGCCGCGGCGTGCGTGCCCCTTCTCTTCGAAGTCGGAGAGTACGCGATACATGAGGGCGAAGCTGCCGGGGACGCCTTCTGCCACGACGGAGCCGCGGGTGACGACGCCGTAGCGATCGAGAAGCGCCTCCGCGGTTGCTGCGGCGCGCAGAGTTGCGTCGCTCTCGGCGAGCGGCAGCAGTGACCAGCGTCCGCCGAGGCGCGGAGCGGCGGGCGTAGGGCGAGCGTAGCCGCGCCCGCGGTACAGCCGCGAGCGTGGGGTGGCGCGACGTGTCTTATGTGCTCCCGCTCCGCTCACGAGCGTTCGCAGCGGTGAGAACGTGTCGTTTGTGACGAGGCCGGCCCACACGAGGTTCCACAGTGCTGTCGTCAGCGCGGTGTCGCTCTCAGCGCCCGTCGCCTCGGCGAGCTGCGGCAGAAAGTAGGCACCGCCCGACGAGAGTGCGACGAGGATCTCCCGTTCGAGTTCGCCGAGGTCAGCGTCTTCTGTCGGGGCGAGTGTGAGTGGTGCGGCATCCGCTATGTGCAGACCGACCCAGCCGTCGTTGCCGGGCAGCGATCCGCGTCCTGACCAGATGACTTCGCCGGATGCCGTCAGCTCGTCGAGCATCGTGGGGGAGTAGCCCGACACACGTTGGGGCAGCACGAGGGTCTCCCATGCGGATGCTGGAAGGTAGCAGCCTGCGAGCTGGTCGATCACGGCGGCGACGCCGTCGACACCACGGAGTCCGGAGCCGTCCGGCTGCGGTCCAGTCACGTGCTGCCACGCGGGGAGGAACCGGGCGAAGGTGGTCGGGTCCACGGGTTCGACCTCGTGGCGGAGTGCTGCGAGGGAGCGCAGTCGCAGTCGACGAAGCACTTCCTTGTCGCACCACTCAGCGGCGGCGAGGGCACCGCCTGAGGCTTCTCCTTCCGGAAGGAACTCGCCGCGCATGACGCGCCCCTCGTCCGTGAGGCGACTGAGCACATGGGTGACGACGGCGACGCCGAGTCCTAGGCGAGATGCAACGTCGCCCGTTCGGAACGGGCCGTGTGTGCGTGCGTAGCGTGCGACGAGGTCGCCGAGTGGATCGGCTACCGGCTCGATGAATGCGTTCGGTACGCCGATCGGCAGCGGAGCTCCCAGTGCGTCTCGCATTCGCGAGGCGTCTTCGATGCTCACGAAGCGCTGTTCGCCGCCGATGGGCAGAATAAGTGCGCGGTTTGTAGCGACGAGTTCGTCCAGCCACGCTTGTGCGTGTTCTTCGGTCGCGTTCTCACCATCAGGATGCTGCAGCCGCAGTGCGGCCTCGACGGAGGTCAGTGGCCCGAGCATCCTCAAGAGATCTGCGGCGCCTTCGAGGCCGCGCATCCGTCTGTTCTCGGTGAGTCGCTGAAGCTCGCGTTCGGTCTGCGCGATGACTCCGGGGTCGAGCAGTTCGCGAAGCTCCACGTGGCCGAGTAGCTCGGACAGCATCGTCGAGTCGAGGGCGAGAGCGGCCGCTTTGCGTTCGGCGAGCGGGGAGTCGCCCTCGTACATGAATGCGCCGACGTATCCGAACAGCAGGGATGCTGCGTAGGGTGACGGCTGCTCAGTCGTTGTGTCGACGATGCGGATCTTGCGCGAAGCGATGCGGCGAGCCAGGTCGAGAAGTCCAGGCATATCGTAGACGTCCTGCAGGCACTCGCGAACCGTCTCGAGCAGTATCGGAAACTGTGGATACTTCTTCGCCACGTCCAGCAGCTGTGCCGATCGCTGGCGTTGCTGCCACAGTGGCGATCGTTTGCCCGGCGAGTAGTTCGGCAGCAGCAGTGCGCGTGCTGCGCATTCGCGGAACCGTGAAGCGAACAGTGCGGAACCGCCGACTTCGGCTGTGACGATTGCTTCAAGTTCGTCCGGTTCGAACACGAAGAGGTCGGCGCCCGGCGGCTCGTCGGTTGTGTCGGGAATGCGCACGATGATGCCATCGTCGCTTGCGATGCTCGCTCCATCGATGCCGAAGCGCTCCTGTACACGAGTGCTGACGGCGAGTGCCCAGGGAGCGTGCACGGTCATGCCGAAGGGGGAGTGCAGAATGATGCGCCAGTCGCCGAGTTCATCACGGGAGCGTTCGACGACGAGAGTTCTGTCTGTGGGCAGGTGTCCGGTGGCTTCGCGCTGCTCCTTCAGATATGTGAGGAGATTGCGGATGCTGCTCTCGTCGAGTCCAGCGGCGGTGAGGCGTTCTGTGGCGGTATCGTCGGCTGCGGCATCCACTTCTCTTGTGAAGCGCCCGAGGGCTTCACCGAGTTCGAATGGGCGGCCGAGGCCATCGCCCTTCCAGAACGGCAAGCGACCTGGCTGGCCGAACTCTGGGGTGACGAGGACCCGGTCGTAGGTGATCTCCTGAATTCGCCAGCTCGTCGCGCCGAGTGCGAAGACGTCTCCCACTCGTGATTCGTAGACCATCTCTTCGTCGAGTTCGCCGACGCGTGTTCCGGTTGCCCCTTCTTCTCCAGAGACCATGTAGACCCCAAAGAGGCCGCGGTCAGGAATCGTTCCGCCGCTTGTCACTGCGAGGCGTTGGGCGCCGGGGCGTCCTTCGAGTGTGCCGGCGTCTCTGTCCCATATGATGCGTGGGCGAAGTTCGGCGAACTCGTCGGACGGATAGCGGCCGGCAAGTAGATCGAGTGTCGCTTCGTATGCTGAGCGTGGCAGTGAGGCGAATGGGGCGCTGCGTCGGACCTGTTCGAACCAGATCTCGACGTCGAGGGGTTCGAGTGCGGTGGCTGCGACGGTCTGTTGAGCGAGGATGTCGAGTGGGTTGGCGGGCACTTGCATCGATTCGATGGCGCCGTCGAGCATCCTTTCGCTTGCCACTGCTGTGCTGACGAGATCTGCGCGATGTTTGGGGTACATGACGCCGTGTGAGATCTCGCCGACCTGGTGTCCGGCACGGCCGACGCGTTGGAGTGCGCTTGCGACTGACGGAGGAGCTTCGACTTGGATGACGAGGTCGACTTCGCCCATGTCGATGCCGAGTTCAAGGCTTGATGTTGCGACGACGCAGCGGAGGTGGCCGCTCTTGAGGTCGTCTTCGATTTGCGCACGTTGTTCTTTTGAGACGGAGCCGTGGTGGGCGCGAGCGAGAAGTGGAGTCTCATCGTGGATGCCGCTGGTCTGTCCGCTGCCCCCGATCAGTGTCGCCGGAGTGCGGGTCGCATTCTGTCGAGATTGGGCACTCGTTGTCGAAGCATCCCCTGCTGCTGAGTCGGGTGCTGCTGAGGTAGGCCAGTCGGGAGGAAGCGGCTGTTGATTGAGGGCATCGCCATCGAGTCGAGCTTCGTAGATCTCGTTCAGGCGTGCGGTGAGGCGTTCAGCGAGGCGTCGTGAGTTGGCGAAGACGATGGTCGATCGATGTGTGAGGATGCGTTCGGTGATCGCTTCTTCGACGTGTGGCCAGATCGATCCGGTTCGTTCTGCGTCGCTGCTGACTGGGCCAGCTGCGGAGCCGCCGTCTCCAGCATCACGACTCGTTCCTCCAACGGAGAGATCTGTTATGTCATCGACGGGAACGACGACTTCCAGATCGAACGTCTTCTGTGCTTTTGGGGCGACGATCTCGACGGGTGCTTTGCCGCCGAGGAATCGTGCGATCTCTTCATGAGGGCGTACTGTCGCCGAGAGGCCGATGCGTTGAGCAGGTGATTCGAGCATTGCATCGAGGCGTTCGAGTGACACAGCGAGGTGAGCGCCTCGTTTTGTGGCGGCGACGGCGTGTACTTCGTCGACGATGACGGTGTCGACTGTTTGAAGGGTCGAACGTGCCTTTGACGTGAGCATCAGGAAGAGTGACTCAGGTGTCGTGATGAGGATGTCTGGTGGCTTTGAGATCAGTGCACGGCGATCTGCGGCTGGGGTATCTCCGGATCGGACTCCGACGGTGACTTCTGGTGGGGTGAGGCCGAGGCGTTTTGCCGTCTGGGAGACGCCGACGAGTGGAGCGCGGAGGTTGCGTTCGACGTCGACGCCGAGTGCTTTTAGAGGTGAAATGTAGAGAACTCGGGTGCCGCGTGGCGTTTCGCTGTCTTTTGCGGGAGTGTCGTTTTCGAGTCCGGGGAGTTGATTATTGTCTCTGTGGACTTGAGTCTTGGTGTGCATGAGTCGGTCGATGGACCAGAGGAATGCGGAGAGGGTTTTGCCTGAGCCGGTTGGGGCAACTACGAGGGTGTGGTTTCCGTGTGAGATGGAGTTCCAGGCGCCTTCTTGAGCTTGTGTGGGCGTGGCGAATGCCCCCGTGAACCACTTGCGTGTGGCGGGGGAGAATCGTTCGAGCACATCGCTCATGGTGCCAGCAAATCACACACGTCTGACATGGCATTGATCATTGGTCAGTTTGGGCGAATGTAGTTGTGGATAACTTTTATGTGAAGCTCGTAGGTTTTCTACGCTGGCAGGTATGGCGATTTCGAGACGACGACGGCTGCTGTCGATCTTCGCAATGTTCTTGAGTGTGGCGCTTCTGGCGACAGGTTGTGCGAAAGAAGAGCCGAAGCCAACGCCGACCCCAACGAAGACGGCCATCTTCTCCAGCGAAGAGGCAGCCCTCCAAGCCGCCCTCAGCGTCTATCAGAAATACACAGCAGCTTATGAAGCGATCACTGCATCTGGCGAGGCTGACTTCTCCGGAATTGAAGAATTCGTCACCGACGAGTTCTATGAGTACGTGTCTTCTGACACGAGCTTTGTGGAGCAAGGAATCCACACTGAAGGGTCAAGCACTTTTGATACCGCGTCGCTTGTATCGCTCGACAAGAACGCAAAAGAAGTTGTCATCAAGCTCTGTCGCGACGTTTCGAGCGTCAAAGTCCTGGATGAGGCTGGTGCGGATGCCTCGCCCGAGAACCGACAATACCGATTCCCGTACAAGGTTTCCTTTGTAGCGGCAGACGACGACGTCCTTTTGGTCTCGGACACGGCAGTAATTCCAGACGACGTTTCTTGTTCACGATGAGACCGATCTGCGCGCTCGCCATTGCGGCCATTCTTGTTTTGGCCGGCCCGTTCAGCCAACCATTCGCGGCGGCGGGCGCGACATGTGGTGAATTCGGTTCAGGCATGTTTGGCTGCGCCGAACCTAATGACGACTCACTTCAGGTAGGCAGCGAGAAGCACGTCCCGGGTGAGGATAGCCGCGGCGGCGGGAACGGCGGATCTGATGGTGGTTCTGGGGATGGTGGTGCTGATGAGGGCCGCTCTGATGATTCGCATGATCTCGACATCAATTGCGAGCTCCTTGACATGTGCGGGGATAGTCGCGATCCGATCACGATCTCTGATCTGGCGTCGTTCAGCCCTGAGCACGTCGATGTTTCTATGGAACCGAACGGGTGGATGATCATCGGTCTGCCTGCCAATTTCTATGCCGACGCAGACATCAACACCGAAACCGGTGAACTGTTCGACACGGCCGTGACTGTTCGGTTCACCCCAACGAGTTTCCACTGGTCGTGGGGAGATGGCACATCCACCAGCACCAGCACAGCAGGGGCATCGTGGGATGAGCTTGATGTGAAGGAGTTCACCGCGACGGACACGAGCCACACGTTCACGGAGAAGGGGACGTACACGATCAGTCTCAGTGTGGATTACAGCGTCGAGCTCAGAGCCGGCAACGGAGAATGGTTCCCCGTCACCGGTACTCTCACCGCTGATGCCGAAACCATCACCGCAATCGCGACAACAGCAGACTCCGTCATCGTCGATGAAGAATGCACCAAAAACCCATCCGGACCCGGATGCTGATAAAACAAGCCTCTACCTATTCAATGCGTTCACAAAGACGTAAGCGGTTGTCGGCCCTGGCAGTAGTTCTCAGCGGTCTCCTCATGTTCACGGGCTGTGCACGCGAAGTACCTGGGCAATCTCCGGAACCTACCGCGACAGCAGGCTTTCCTACTGAAGATGAAGCACTTCATACTGCTGTCGCTTTGTACCGACAGTTCAACACCGCATATGACGAGTACATGAAAGGGATGAGCGAGAGAGAAACGCTTAAGCACTTCCTCACAGAGGGCTATTGGAGTGAGTACTCCCAAGAGCCCTCTCTCTCGGACGATGGAATCTACATAAGAGGGGACACCGCTTTCTTCAACGAGAGTCTGGCGAACTACAATCCCGACACTGCATCGCTGACACTGGCCGTGTGCAGAGACCTCAGCGACATCCAGTTTTACGATCAGTCTGCTGCAAATGTCACGCCGGACGACCGACCGAAATTTGTGGGCTCAGCAATTGTCATGGTCTGGATCGACCACAAATCTGAACTTCTGATCGACGAGATCGACCAAACGCAGGATCAGACGATCTGCTCACACCCGGAGCGAGCAAATAAGTGATCGCTTTCGAGCTCAACCGGCTGGCTGAGCTTATGTAGCCTCACGTGATCACCGAGTAGCTCTAGATGTCCAGCCTTCTAGAAAGGCACCTCACCATCATCCTCAACAGCATCAGCCGATCGTTCTTCTCGCGGCGATTCTGAATCAGGCGACTCAGCCACCGGTGCAAAACCAGGACGATCGTTTGGGCGAATCACATAGCGTCGACCCAACGGTGACGTCCACACAAACTCTCCGTCTTGCATCATATGGATCTGCCACGTCGTATTGTGCCTGACCAAGTGGTGACTCCTGCAAAGTGAATCGAGATTGTCATAACTCGTTTCGCCTCCGTACTGCCAGTCCAGCGTGTGATCCATCTCACATGTCGTCGCAGTCCGATTGCAGCCGATCCCGATACAGGTTTCATCACGAATCTCGACAGCACGTCTGAGATCTGCCGGCACTGTGTAACGCTTGCGACCGACCGAGAGAACAGCACCCGATTCTGGATCCGTCAGCAACCGTGTGAATGTCGGAGTCTGCACAGCCAGCCGACGGGCCGTCTCAGGATCGATCGGACCATACCCGTCGAGCTTGCCGGGCTCATCACTCAGACCCATCAGCGTCTGAACCGGAACCGTCACATTGACCGTCGGCCGAATCGCACCAAGTCGAATATCTGAACCAACCGACGTAGCCCCACCGTTTGTGGAATCTCCCGGAACCGAACTCGTCCCATCCGCAGCGACACGAGAACCGCAACCAGTGAATCCGGCCATCAAGGCATCAATGACCGCATCGGCAGCGATTTGCGCCTTGGTGCGTTCATCTCCTGCGGCCTTCAACGACTGCGCTGTGTTGCGAGCTGCAGCATGAACACTCTCAACGACCTCGATCGGACCATACAGAGCCAGCCATCCCATGCCATCCGGAGCGTGCCAGGTTTCAACGTGCCTCTCTTCGACAGCTTTCTTCTTACGCTCGACCGCGGTTTCAGGGTTCAGTCGTTCTCGAATGTTGATTGCCGCCTTCTTGAACTGCGGAGGCGTAGTTTGCTGTGCAGCCTCAAGCGCCTGCTCTTCATACGACACTCGCTCTTCATCATTCAGGCCGATCGACTCACTGATCATCGTCTTCGCATGCTGATAAGAGATCGCCCCTCGCGCGAGCGTCTCCAATGTGGATGGGAAGCGCTCACAGAGAGCCTCCGCATCATTCAGCATCGCCGCGACCTTTCGCTCCGAGAGACGCAGTGCCGCAGAGAGCTCGAGCGTCAGCGATCGACGAACCCACTCCTCAGCCTTCGAAGGTGATTCCTTTGAGCTCACGAAGACATGCGCATTTCGCAGAGAGGTCTGCAGAAGTTCGTACATATGTCCGAGTTGCTGCGCATCGAATGCGGCCTGAACGGCATGCTCTGCCTCGAGCACCGAGACCATCTCAGACAACGCATCGCGGGGAGACAGGGGCTGTGGTGCCGTTTCTGCGTCTGCGTCAGCGTCTGAGCTTGTGTCTGTGTCGGCGTCTGAGTTTGCTCCTGTGTCTGTGTCTGTGTCTGTGTCGGCGTCTGAGTTTGCTCCTGTGTCTCGTTTAGCTTCTGCCTCAGTCACCGGTTGGGATTGCGCCTCAGTCTCAGTTTCAGCCTCAGCTTCTGAAGCACTCTCTTCGCTTGAAGCACTCTCTGACTCGTCTTCGTGCAGCGATACAGATTCCGGTTCGCCCTCAATGGTCGACGAGGTTGCAGAGTCGCCTGTCGAGTCGCCAGCTGAAACAGGCTGATCGTGACGAGGAGGTGGCGGTTCAGCAGACGGCTGCAGCTGGCCGTCGCCATTCACTCCATCCCGGTTCTCAATGAATTCGTCCATACCCATATCTTGCCACCAGCCACCGACATTATTCGAATATCTGTTCGAGTTGGGGATAACTCCTGTGTGGATACGACAGGCGACATCTTCAGGCACTACCTCGAGTTTTCAATCACCATCGGGAGCGTGGAAAATAGTCGCAAATGCGCCATAGACTGACTGCATGAGCGAGAGAGAAGGAGTAGATTCGGACGGACCGACGCCATCTTCGCGAGAGGTTTCAGGACGCGTGAAAAACACGTGGATGCTGGGAGGCATTCTCCTGATCCTCTCCGGACTCCTGAATTCTGGCCGCCCCGAAGTGCCTTACCTGCACATCGTGAGCGTGCTTCTCTTCGCTGCAGCTCTGGTCGTCTTCGCCATCGGCCTCAAATCCGAAGCAAGCGTCACCGCTCGAAAGCCACTCGGCACATTCGCACTTATCGGTTTGGGCGTGTTCAGTGTTCTGCATGTTTTCGAAGGACAGCTCGCCGGAATCGTGCAGATAGAGCTCCTCAGCCTCCTGACCCTGATCGGTCTGGCAGCTCGCGGCGCACTCGCATTGATCGCGGTTGTGCAGATCGCTCGTGTCGCCGTCGTGCCTCGCCCATGGAACACACTTCCTGGATGGACACTCGTGGCAATCGCTGCCGTCAATGCACTGCAGATCGTCACCACTCAGGTCTTCGTGCTGCACGGCAATGCAGGGGGTGCGGATGCACAGAACACACTGTTCGCAATTAGCAGCGTTGTCGGTTTGGTCACGATGGCAGCACCCCTGCTGCTCGGCGTTATGGCAATTGTGCTCGCCACACGAGCATCAGGAGAGCAGACCGTTCCGGTCTTTCACTCACACGAGAACTAGCAAACGGGCCCTTTGTGCCAGATGCGCGCCGGCTGCCGTGGGTCAGCTTCTACTTGTCAGCTGTCGCTTGTCAGCTGTCGTGAGTCAGCTGTCGTGGGTCAGCTGTCGCTCAATGAACACGCGAATGTCCGCAGCTGCCTGCTGATTGATGCCGTGCCCGAGGCCCTCATAGATACGACCTGAAAGCGTCGAGTGCGACGGCAGCCAATCGGTTGTCCGCACGATCGCTGACTCGGGAATCACCTCGTCATGTGTGCCACGACCCCAGAAGATCGGCGGTCTGCTCTCTTCGAGCGTCAGATCGCCAGGCTCCTCACCCTCCGTGACGAACCCAGACATGACGACGCCATAGTCAAAGCGCTCCGGACTCCGCCTCATCAACTGCACCACCATCGCCCCACCCTGCGAGAAGCCCATGAGCCCGACCGAGGTTGGAGTCACACTGAGTCCATCGAGCCAGTCGATGACGGCATCCGCCGCAGCATTCACATCGGATGCCTGCGGAGAAGACTGTTCATCGCGGGGAAACCACGCCCAGCCGTCCAATGGCCACGGAGCCGCAAGCGGCGCACGCACCGCAGCGATGACGGGTTCGAGAGGCAACGACGGAGCGAGCCCGAACAGATCTCCCTCGTGTGAACCGAAGCCGTGCATGAGCACGAGCAGCGGACGGCCCTCTCGATCCGCTTCTGAAGCAGACCAGATCACAGCATCGGCATCGAGAGCGAGGCTCATAGCGCACATCCTCCCCGGAGAGATAAGGCGAAACATCGGTCATGAGGGTGGAAGCCAGCCTACCGGCGTGCTCTGACAGCGTCTTGAGGAGAGCATTGCAACAATGGAGCATGGCCGTTCGCACTCCAGACCCAGACCAGCCCGAAGAGCCTCGGGGTCCGACAGCACCAGGCTGGCTGAGCGATATCGAACTCGAGCAGATCAGACAGCGCCTTCCGCTTCTGTACGTCGAGGCCGTCCCTGTCCGCGTCGATGGCATGGGCGTCGTCACGGAGGTCGGTGTGCTTCTCCGAGCCACCGCGACCGGACAGATGACTCGAACTCTGGTGTCAGGGCGCGTCCTCTACGGGGAGACCCTCCGTGACGCTCTGTTCCGCCACCTTGAGAAGGACCTCGGCCCCATGGCGTTTCCGCTTCTGCCGGCATCCCCCGTTCCATTCACTGTGGCCGAGTACTTTCCGATGCCGGGCCTGTCATCGTTCACTGACGAACGCCAGCATGCCGTCTCCCTCGCATATGTGGTGCCTGTCACAGGCACATGCGATCCACGACAGGATGCTCTCGAACTCACGTGGATGACGCCAGACGAAGCGCAGTCAGACGCTGTCGCACGTGAGATGGAAGGCGGTCGCGGCACGATGCTGCGCATGGCGCTCGCGAGCGTCGGTCGCATCGTCTGACACGTGTGAACCTCGTGTGAGATCAGTCGGTGGTCTTCCCTACACTTGACCTGTGATGTCCGCTCTTCGTCGTTCCGCACGCCCCGGGGCACCTCTGACTCGACGCGAGAAGGAACGCGGCATCACCGTCGAAGTCGAGGCACTCGTCGCCGGCGTCGTCGCTGCCCTTCTTGGCGCAGGCTTCGCTCTCATCGTCTTCGGCAGCACGTCCGTTCCGATCTGGTCGGACTGGGACTGGAACCATTGGTCGATCGGCATGGTCGCCGTCGTCAGCGTCAGTGTTCTCGGAACGGTCTCGGCCGTCATCGGCTACTGGCGCTCACGACGTCTGCCCGGACAGCAGTGGCGTCTCGAACTGCCGTCGTGGAAGTTCACGCTCGACGCCATCGTCGTCGCCGTCGTGCACACAGCACTGGGAGCGCTCGCCACAGCCATCCTCATGTTTGTCGTGCAGCTGGCGTTCCGACGTCTCTCGATCGACCACATCGACGCAGCGATCGGCTGCGCCATCGCGACAGGATTCGCGGCATACATCCTCTACCTCGCCGTGTCGAAACTGACGACGGTGTCGCTGTCACAGCGGATGTTCCTGTTCGTCGGCGTCGGCATCCTGGCCAGCATGGCGACGTCGACCGACCCGATCTGGTGGCGCTACCACATCAGCCATCTCGGTGCCCTCGGCGACCGCCCGAGCATCAGCTTCAACGCCGTGCTCATCGTCGCGGGAGTGCTCGTCACCACGTTCGCTCTGTACGTCGACCGTGACATCCGCAACCTCCACGATGCCGGAGTGATCCGCTACCGGTGGTCACCGCCGGTCGTCTCCGCTCTCTTCATCGCGATGGGGTTCGCACTCGCCGGAATCGGATTCGTCCCCGTCAACGTCAGCGTCGTCATCCACAACAGCTTTGCGATCGCACTGACCGTGTTCTTCGGCATCCTCATGTTGGTCTCACCGCTGCTTCTGCGCGGTATGCCGTGGCAGTTCTTCCTGGCGACGCTGGGCTTCCTCGCCGTTCTGGTTCTCGCGACCTGGCTGTATCACGGCATCGGCTACCTGCCGTTGACCTCGTTCGAACTCATTGCATTCGGGGTGCTGTTCGGGTGGATCTCCATGTTCGTGCGATTCCTCGCGGCGCTACTCGAGACGCACGCGCAGAGTCAGGCGCAGCTGCCTGGCATCGTCGCGCCCGTCGGACAGGTTGCGGACGTCGATTCAGCCCGCCCAGCGACACAAGGCCAGAAGGATGCTCGTCCGGAGACGGAGCCGCGGCAGGAACCAGCCGAGACAACGGAAGACAAGGACAATGTCATGCCACTGCCCGACAATGTTCCGCCACGTCCGCCACTCCCGAACCCTCATGACACTGGGTTGAAGCGTTGATGCGTTGATGCGTTGACGCGTTGACGCAAAGCGCGCCGCCCCACAGCGGGACGGCGCGCTTCGAACGTTGGGCTCGGTGTGAGCTGACGCTTCGCCTACTTCGAGGCGATCCGCAGCGTACGCACCTCAAACGGAGTGAGTGCGAATTCGGCTCCGGTCCGCGGGCTCTCCAGCTCGTCTTCGATGAGCGACACCTCACGGATGCCAGCGTGCTCGAAACCGACCTCGAGACGTCCCGTTGCACGACGCCCACGTGACTCGTAGACACGCACGATGACGTCTCCCGACTGGTCCGCCGCGAGCTTGACACTCGACACGATGACACCGTCACCCGACACAGACACGAGCGGCTGCACCTCGTTTCCACCGGTCACGACCGTCGCAGGCGCATTCATCGTGATGCCCGCAGCCGTAGCGATCTCCGGGTCAGCTCCGATTACGAGACCCGTCGTGATGACGTGTGTGCCGTGGTCCGTCTCGGGGTCGGGGAACCGCGGCGCACGGAGCAGCGACAGGCGCACGGTCGTCGTGACACCGGCATCCGTCGAATCTCTCGTCGTGTCGTACCCGTAGATCGAGTCGTTCACGAGTGCAACACCGAAGTCCGGCTCACGCACCAGCACGAAGCGGTGCATCGAGGTCTCGAACTTGGCGGCCTCCCAGCTCGTGTTCACGTGCGTCGGACGCGCGTGGAATCCGAACTGCGTCTCAGCCTCCGTGCTCGCTGCCTGAACGTCGAGCGGGAACGCGAGCTTCAGCAGCTTCTCGGTCTCGTTCCAATCGATCTCGGTGCGCAGCTCGACCGTCCGTGAGTCGGGTGCGAGCGAGATGGTCTGACGCAGAGCGGATGCCGAGAAGCTGCGGTCCACCGTGACCTCCGCCGTTCCGCCGACCACACGTGCCGAAAGCGAGTCGGCATCGCGCAGGTCGTCCACACGATTGCGGTAGAAGCGGTCGATGTCCCAGGCGTCCCACATGTTCGGGAAGTCCTGGTGCATCTGGAAGAGATTCGCCTCCTGTCCCGGTGCGATCGCGTCACGGCCGGTGGCCTTGTCGACCGCCGAGGTGATGAGGCCCTCGCTCGAGATCGTGACGGTGACGAGGGTGTTCTCGAGGACGAAGCCACCGTCGGCGTCGGTCAGGCTGGTCTCGGGCTCGAGCTCCGGTGCGACAGCGGCACCCAGCGGGGCAGGGCCGGCCACCGAGACTGGGCTGAACACGATGGCCCGGTCGCCCTCACCGACAAGCGCTGCGCGAGCCTCGGCCGAGATCGCCTCGGCACCAGCGACGATCGATGCGAACGTCGCAGCAGCCTCGCGGTGTACCCAGGCGATCGATGTGCCCGGCAGAATGTCATGGAACTGCTGCAGAAGAAGCAGCTTCCAGAGGCGGTCGAACTCCGCATACGGATACGCGAAGCCCTCACGAACAGCAGCGGATGCCGCCCAGAGCTCGGCCTCGATGAGCGCCTGCTCCGCACGGCGGTTTCCGGCCTTCGTCGCGTGCTGGCTCGTGAGGGTGCCCCGGTGCAGCTCGAGGTAGAGTTCTCCGACCCACACGGCGGGGTCGACCAGCTCGGCCTTCGCAGAATCGAAGAAGTCGTCAGGATGCTGCCACTCGACGCGCGCACTGCCCTCGAGGTTCTCCATACGACGGGCCTTGCCGGTCATCTCGCGGGTCGTTCCGCCGCCGCCGTCGCCCCAGCCCACCGGCGCAATCGACTGCGTCGCCACACGGTTCTCCTTGAACTGGCGCGTCGCCTTCGCGACCTCTTCGCCGGAGAGCTGCGAGTTGTAGGTGTCCATTGGAGGGAAGTGCGTGAACATGCGTGACCCGTCAATGCCCTCCCAGAGGAAGGAGTGGTGGGGGAACACATTGCGCTGATTCCACGAGATCTTCTGCGTGAAGAACCATTCGAAACCCGCACGGCGCATGAGCTGCGGCAGCGCAGGAGAGTAGCCGAAGCTGTCGGGCAGCCACACCCCCTTGGAACGAATGCCGAACTCCTTCTCGAAGAAGCGCTGCCCGTACGCGAACTGACGCGCGAGCGACTCACCGGTCGGCATGACCGTGTCCGACTCGACCCACATGCCGCCGAGGGGGAGGAAGCGCCCCTTCTCAACGGCGTCCTTCACACGTGCGAACACCTCGGGACGGTGCTCTTTGATCCACTCGTACTGCTGAGCACTCGACATTCCATACAGAAAGTCAGGGTCACGCTCGATGAGCTCGGTCATCGAGGACGTCGTGCGAGCGACCTTGCGGATCGTCTCACGCACCGGCCAGAGCCACGCGGAGTCGATGTGCGCGTGGCCGATGGCCGCGATGCGGTGGCTGCTCGCCTCGGCGGGCGAGTCGAGCACATCGCGCAGCTGGGCGCGGGACTCGGATGCCGTCTCCACGATGTGCTGCAGGTCGAGCCGATCGAGAGCGTTGTCGAGCGCCTGAAGGATGCGGAGGCGACGGGGTGCGGTCTCGGGAAGCTGCGCCTGCAGCTCGAGCAGCACCTCGAGGTCGAGCGAGAGCTCGAAGACCTCGGGCTCGAAGACCGCGAGCTCCATGCGGCGCGTGCGGTACAGCTTGCGCGGCGACGAGGTGAGGATGTCGCCCTCCTGGGTCGGCAGGAAGGGGTGGTAGTCGAGCAGCACAGGGTTGGACGCGGCCTCGAGGTACAGGTCGATGACCTCGCCGCCCTCCGCAGAGTCGGTGACCGGCACCCACTGGTTGCGCGGGTTGATGCTCTTCACCGGGGAGCCGTCGGCGCGGTACACGAGAGCCTCACACTGGAAGCCCGGCATGTTCTTGTCGAAACCGAGGTCCACGCGCACCTCGACGGGGCGTCCGGCCCACGCCTCGGGAACCTCGCCTGTGAGATGGAACCAGGTCGTTCCCCAGGCCGGGCCCCACTCACTTCCGACCTCGAAGGGCTCGTAATCGAGGGCGATGCCCTCCGCGGGAGCGATCGGCTCACCCGCCAGTTGGTGTGCCTGCACGGTGAGAGCGTGCGACGTCGAGTAGATTGCAGGAATGACGCGTTCAGTCAGCACGCGGGTCACGCGGCCGACGGTGAGTGAGGTCTCATCGTGCATGTGGGGCTCCTCAGTCGAGACTAAATCGATATAGTGATTCCTGACATGGTACCCAATAAACGCATCACGATCGCTGACATCGCGAGACTCGCAGGGGTCTCGCCGGGAGCGGTCTCTTTCGCGCTCAACAACAGACCCGGAGTGAGCGACGCGACCCGAAAGCGCATCCTCGCGATCGCAGACGAGCACGGGTGGGTGCCAAACTCTGCGGCACGGGCGCTCGTCGGCTCGCATGTCGGTGTGATCGGGCTCGTCGTCGAACGTCCGGCGCGCAGCCTCGGGGCCGAGGCATTCTTCACGGACCTCATCTCCGGCATCCAGTCTGGCCTCACAGCCAGTGGTGCCGCGATGCAGATGCGAGTCGTCCGCGACTTCGACGACGAAGTGGCAACGTACCGGGCGTGGCACAGCTCCAAGCAGGTCGACGGTGTGATCGTGCTCGACCCGCGCGAAGACGATCCGCGACTCGATCTGATCTCGCAGCTTCGGCTTCCAGCGATCGTGATCGGCAGTCATCCCGCCGAAGCAGGTCGTCCGCCCGCGGTCTGGATGGACGACGCAGCTGCGGCTCACATCGTCTTCGACTATCTGTATGCCCTCGGACACCGACACATCGACTACGTCGCGGGTCCCGAGGAGTTCGAGCACACTCGGCTCCGCGCCGAGGTTCTGCGTTCGCTCGCCGAGGATGGCGTGACTTCGAACATCACATTCACGGACTTCTCCGCGGGGCGCGCAGCGACGGTCACCCGGCAGCTGCTGAGCGGACGTTCGGTTCCCACCGCGATCGTGTTCGATAACGATGTCATGGCTGTGTCCGGACTGCGGGTCGCCCTGGAGATGGGCGTATCGGTTCCGACGGAGCTGTCGATCGCGTCGTTCGACGACTCCGTGATGGCGGGTCTGGTGAGTCCGTCGATCACGTGCCTCTCTCGTGACACATTCGAACTGGGCGAACTGGCCGCCTCCAGACTGCTTCAGCAGATCGAGAGCACGGAACCCATCGAGAGCATCCCCGGACCGACATCGACGCTCGCCGTCCGCGAGAGCACGTCGCCGCCGCGCATCAGTCGCGAGCGATGAGCTCCACCTGCGTGAGCACGAGCGGAGTGGATGCCGTCAGACGCAGAGTGCCCCCGGGCACAGCTTCCGCAAGCCGGAACACGCGGGTCTGCTCGGCCCACTCGAAGCATTCGCCCGTGCGCGCGTCGACGGCCACGGCATCCCCTCCAGAATCGAGAAGCTCAAGCGTCCAGCCGAACTCACCCACCCTCGCGGACGTGAGGGTGTAGAGGGATGCCGTCGTCTCGCCGACCGGAATCTCGACGCTCTCACCGGCTGCGAGCTCCACTCGAGTCTCTCCCGAATCGTCGGTGAGGGGTGAGGCCTCGGGCGGGAGGACGTCGACGGGCATCGCGTCGAACCCGTGGATCTCCGACGCAGACGCCGGTCGCGACGCCGAGCCCCAGCCGCACGGCTCATCAGAGAGCGTGAACACGATGTGCGAGCCTCGCGTGAGAACCTCGTGCGGCAGAGCGATCTCGGTCCAGGGCTCCCCGTCGATCTCGACTGAGGCGATATACGGCCCCATCGACGGGCCGGCGACCTCGATCACAGTGGCCTCGCCGTTGGAAGGCCGCAGCACCGTCCGACGGACAGACGGCGGCACGAGCACGTAGCTCCCTGTCGCGGGCGCGAGCGGATACAGCCCGATCGTGGCGAAGACGTACCACGCGCTCATCTCGCCGTTGTCTTCATCGCCGGGGTAGCCCTGCCCGAGGTCCGACCCGACGAACAGGCGCTGCAGGCACTCACGCACGACCCGGTGGGAGTGGTCGTGGTCACCCGCGACCATCGGCATGAACGGGATGTGGTGCGCCGGCTGATTCGACATGCCGAGCATACCCATGCGGATGTCGCGTGCCTCCGTCATCTCGTGGATGGCGAAGCCGTAGGAGCCCGATCTGTCTGCAGCACCGGTCTCACGCTCCGCGAAGAACCGGGTCAGCGCAGCGCGCATACCCTCCTCACCGCCATGCAGCCGGACGATGCCCGCGCCGTCGTGAGGAACGGTGAACATCGTTCCCCACGCGTTCGTCTCGGTGTAGTCATAGCCCCATTCGGCGGGGTCGAAATCGGATGCCGGCACACGCCACGAGCCGTCCGGTCGCCGTCCCACAAAGAACCCGACCTCAGAATTGAACACCGATCGGTACTGCAGCGAGCGGCGCGCGAACCACTCGGCCTCGGCGTCGTAGCGCTCGCGCTCGTCGGACTCGAGAGCGCAGCGGTCGCGAAGCATCCTCGCCATCACCGCCAGGGCCCAGTCATTGATGGCCGCGTCGAGCGTCCACGACATGCCCTCGCCGGTCTCCGTCGAGACGTAGCCGCGGAAGGCACCGGGACGCATGCCCTTGCGGCCGACGCGGTGATCGGATGCTGGAACTGTCGCGTTCTTCAGCGCGCTGCGGTACGCCGTCTCGAGGTCGAGTCCCGGCACCCGCTTCGCCAGCAGATCGGCGAACACGGTGTCGCTCGTCGTGCCGGTCATGACGTCTTCGGCGCCCGGTGCGCTCCACCGGGGCGTCCAGCCTCCGTCGAGGAAGTGCTGAACGAAGCCCGACGCCAGCTCACCCGCGCGCTGCGGCGTGAGAAGCGCGAGCAGCGGCCATGCAGTGCGGTAGGTGTCCCAGAACCCGTTCGTCGTCGTGTACGGTCCCTCGACGATCTCGTCGCCCGATGTGCGAATCGGCTCGCGCAGCACCTGCCCATACGGGGAGCGCGTGCGCGGAACGCCGTCGCGCGCGGTCTCGCTCGCGACGTTCGGGTAGAGGAAGAGGCGGTAGAGCCCCGAGTAGAGCGAGGTCAGCTGGTCGTGGCTCGCGCCCTCGACCTCGAGCGTTCCGAGCACGTCGCGCCACTGTTCGCGGCAGGCGTCGCGCATCCGGTCGTAGCTGCCCGCGGCGTGCAGGTTCGCCACGGCATCCTCTGGTGACACCGTCGACACCCCTATCAGCACGTCGACGGGCGCGGTGCCGTCCACGGTGATCCAGCCGCCGAGTCGCCCGTCTGCGATGGTCGTCTTGTCGTCGAGTGCGCCGTGCACACGCAGATGAACGTACTGCGGTGGCGTGTTCTCGCGGTCGTCGAGCAGTGTCGTCACGGTGGCGACGTCGTCCTCGAGGGTGATCGTCGTGTCAGAGACCGTGCCGTGGTGGTCGAGGATGATCGAACCGCGCTCACCGGAGAACGTGAAGCGCAGACCGAGCGCGAACTCACCAGCGGTGAGGGATGCCGTCACACCGTGCTCGAGCGAGACGGCGTACTCGTGCGGAGCGTCCCTCTCGTCATCGTGGTCGAACGCGAGGGCGCGCGCGGTGCGATCGGTGTCCGGCACCGGCTCCGGGCTCGGCATGATCTGGAAGACTCCGCGGTCGCCCATCCACGGAGAGGGGATGTGCGAGGTCGCGAACGCCTGCAGCGCCGGTCGGGCATCGGAGGCGCGGTTGTGCGCGGCGTAGCTGTAGGGCCAACGCGCGTCTGAGGCATCGGTCATGGGGAGCCCGAAGACGCCGCCGTGCGGGACTGCGACGAGCGGCGCGTTGTTGCCCCGCGAGAACGTGCCGGACGAGTGTGTTCCACGGGTTGTGCGCACGAGGTCGAGGGGCTCAGTGGCGCGTGGACGTGCTGGCACAACGCGCACGTCGTCCAGCCAGCCGCGAGCGGGCCGTGTCTGCGGGCCGTCGGTGCGACCGAGGGATGCCTCGACACACGCGATGCGTCGACCGGCGACGTGCGTCAGGTCGACCCGCCGACGGTTCCACTGGTCGACCCACTGCATGCGGGCGTCCTCCTGCGCCTCGGGGGTGAGGGGGATGCCGTATTGATCGAGTGCTGAATCGGAGAGGCGCGTTCCGTCGTCGAAGACGAGATCGAGGGTGAAAGCGGTCGCAGCCCAGAAGGTCTCGAGGTCGTCGACGTTCGGGTGCTCGGCACCGGTCGGAAGCGAGCGTTCGGGAAACCAGACCCACGAGAGCTCGTCACCCGCCGCGACCTGATGGCCGGTGAGTTCGGGGATCACCCAGCGGGTCGGCGAGGTCTGACTCTGCTCGAGCAGATACGCCTCGGGAGAGGAGAAGCCGGCACCCTGACGCGCGGCGACCGCGGTCGTCGGTCCTCCCTGACGGGCCGCGACATTGATCTCGTCGTGTGTCATACTATGAACTATATCGCTTTAGTAGCGGCGCAGCCCGCACCGCGGACCTGCGGAGAATCTTCGAGGGAGAAGTTTGTGAGAAAAGGAAGCGTATTCGCACTGGGCGTGGCCGCGACTGTCGGTCTCGTCCTCACTGGATGCACGGGAGGCGGGGCCGCAAGTGGCGGATCGGCAGACGGCGAGATCGCCGGCACGATCACGTTCCAGTCGTGGTCACTGAAGAACGAGACGTTCACTCCGTACTTCAAAGACCTTATTAAATCGTTTGAGGAAAAGTACCCTGACGTCACCGTGAAGTGGGTTGATCAGCCGGCCGAAGGCTACGAAGACAAGGTGCTTCAGCAAGCCGAGTCCAACCAGCTGCCAGACGTGATCAACCTGCCGCCGGACATGGCGAACTCGCTCGTCGACGCGGGGCTGCTCTCCGACTTCAAGAAGGATGCGCCTGACGCTCTCGAGCTCTACGTTCCGGGCGGACTCGACGCGTACACGTACGACGGCGCAGACGGTGTCTACGGTCTGCCGTGGTACCTCGGAACCGACCTGAACTTCTGGAACACGGGACTCATGGAAGAGGGCGGGGTCACAGAGATCCCCGAGAGCTTCGACGACATGCTGAACATGTCGGAGACGCTCGGTGGCGAGGGCATCGTCACGATCTCCTCCGTTCCGAGCCTCGCAGTCATCAAGGCGGCGATCGAGGACGCCGGCGGCGACTTCGACATCTACGCCGACGGCAAGTTCGCGTTCAACACCCCGGAGGCTGCCGAGATCATCGACCGCTACGCCGACGTGTACAAGGCCGGCGGCGTCTCCGCAGAGGCGCTCAACGGTGTGGGTGAGGCGAACAGCAACGTCAACGCCTTCAACCAGGGCACCGTGGTGTGGACGACCTCCGCTCCGAGCTACGTCGAGAACGACCTCTCGGTGAACGCGCCGAACCTCGTCGACAAGGTCGGCGTCTCGCACGCGTTCGGTGCTCCGCCGCTGTTCGTTCAGGGAGTGAGCGTCGCTGAGAACTCGCAGAACAAGGCTGCCGCTCTTGCCTTCGCGAAGTACCTCACGAACAACGAGAACCAGGTCGAGTTCGTGAAGCTCGCACCCGGCTTCTTCCCGGGAACCAAGGAGGCCAACGAAGACCCGACGAGCTTCGCCGGTGAGTCGGAGATCGAGCTTCAGCAGAAGGCCACCGAGCTCGCGGCATCTCAGATGGACAAGGCCAAGACGACGGCAGAGCCGTTCTTCACCGATACCATGAACACCTACGTGACACAGCAGATCGCGCTCGCGGTTCGCGGTGACATCTCCGCGGAGGATGCCCTCGAGAAGGGGCTGACCTACTGCGAGAACAACGTCGTGAAGTAACGCGTCACGCGCACGCTGTGCGACGTAAAGGGCCGGTCCGGGCAGAAGCCCGGGCCGGCCCTCTTCTGTGTCCGGCTTCTGTGTCCGAGCTGCTTGTGTCCGAGCTGCTACATCCGGCTTGTGCACTCAGTGCACGGAAGCAAACAGCCCGCCTGCGCGGTGAATCCGCTGTGCAGACGGGCTGTTCGACGTCAGGTGCGGCGTTCTAACCCTTGACGCCACCCTCCTCGACACCCTTGAAGAAGTGCTTCTGCAGAGCAGCGAACAGGATGATGATGGGGATCAGCGCGACCATCGTTCCGGCAGCGATCACACGAGGGTTCGCCCCGAAGCTGGAGTTCAGATACTGCATGCCGACCGTGAGCGTGTAGTTCGCCGGATCTGACAGCACCACCAGCGGCCACAGGAAGTCATCCCACGCGCCGATGAAGGCGAAGAGCGCAACGACCGACATCATTCCGCGGATGTTCGGGAAGACGATGTGACGCAGACGCTGGAACGTCGTGGCTCCGTCGATCGTCGCCGCCTCGAGGGTCTCCTTCGGAATCATGCGGCACGCCGCTGCCATGAGCAGCACGTTGACCGCTCCGATCGCACCGGGAAGGAACACACCCCACAGGGTGTTCTGCAGACCGAGCGTCTTGATCGTCAGGTACTGGCTGGTCAGCGTGACCTCGCCGGGCAGCAGAAGCGTCGAAAAGAAGATCGCCATGATGATGCCCTTGAAGCGGAACTTCAGGCAGCCGAGCGCGTAGCCGCCGAACGTGGCGAAGATGACGTTCGAGAGCACGGTTCCGACGCCCACCAGCAGTGAGTGCCACGCGTAGTCCAGCACGGGAATCGTGTTGAAGACATCCAGGTAGTTCGACCATGTGAATTCCTCGGGGAGGAGCTTCGGCGGGAACGAGTAGATGTCCTCTCCCGCACCCTTGAACGAGGTCGACAGCTGCCACAGGAACGGAAAGACCATGATGCCGAGCACGACGACCATGAGGGCATAGCGCCCGACGAGTCCGGCACGCGTCGGCTTCATGATGTCGGCAGAGCCACGGACGCGATACGGCTTGTCCTTGACGCGGCGGGTCGGAGCCGGGGCATCCGTCTCTGTCTCGACTGCTGTCTTCGGGCGAGATTTCAGGATGCTCATCGTGCGACCTCCGCGTGCTCAGGCGTGCTCTTCTTCGCTGACTTCTTACGCTCTGCCGCGTACGTCTTGGCTGCTCGACGGTTGGCGAGAAGCTCCTTGATGCTGTCGCCGTTGTTCATGATTCCCATGAACGCGAGCGGCACGAGTGTCAGCAGGAACAGCACGAGCGAGATGGCTGACGCATAGCCGACCTGACCGTTGAGTCCGCTGCCCATCGACTGGATCAGCATGACGAGGCTCATCGCGCGTCCACCGGGCCCGCCGGAACCATTCGAGAGCACGTACAGCTCTGTGAAGACGCGCATGCCCGAGACGCAGATCAACACCGCGACGAGAAGCATGGGGAGGCGGACGCCGGGGACCGTGACGGACCAGAAGCGGCGCCACGCATTCGCGCCGTCCATCGCGGCGGCCTCGTGGAGTTCGCGGCCGACGTTTCCAAGAGCAGCGAGGTACACGACCATGTAGTACCCGAGGCCCTTCCAGACCGTCAGCCCGATGGCACACCCGATGAGCAGCCACCGGTCGGAGAGGAACTCGATCGGTCGATCGGCGAGTCCGAAGAACGAGAGCGCCTGGTTGATGACGCCGTGCCCCGAGAACAGGAACTCCCACACGATCGCGACGACGACCGCCGACGCGATGACCGGGAAGTAGTAGGTGGTGCGGAAGAAGCCGATGCCGGGGACCTTCGTGTTGACGAGCAGCGCCAGCAGCAGCGGCAGCAGAGTCAGCAGCGGAACACACACCACGACATACACGAGCGACGTCGTCAGCGCGTAGATGAAGCGGTCGTCTTCAAAGAGCCGAACGAAGTTCTCCAGACCGACGAAGGTGGCCGGGCGGAGCGGTCTCGCATCGGTGAACGCGAGCCCGACGGTGTTCAGAAATGGCCACAGTGCGAACACAAGTACCCAGATGACTCCCGGCAGCACCAGGAGGTACGGGGTATATCGTCGCTGCTGATTCACGAGATTCTCCTTACGGTCAACCGTCTCAAGCTGCGATGTTCTCGGCGTCGTCGACAAAGGAGGCCAGCGGATGATGGGCGACCAGCAATGTCTTCTCCTTTGAAGAGCGGGCTTTGCGGCGTTGAAACCCGCTACTAAAACGGTATAGTGAGTTCAGTATGTCATACGATTTCTGATCGTGCACGGGGAGTTCCTGCGCGACGGCACGTTCAGAAAGCGGCATCCTGGCATGCATACTGGATGGACAGTGACCTAAACCGAATTAGCGGCTGTCGCACAGGCGCGGTCTGAATCGCGGCATCCGGTATTCGTCTGCTGCTGAGAAGGAATGGTGAGCTTCCACATGCCCCGTGAGGACCTGCGCACGTCGCCGTTGCGCTTCGGCGTCAACTACACGCCGAGTCGCGAATGGATGCATTCGTGGATGGCATTCTCCGCCGACAACGTCCGTCGAGACTTCGAGGCGATCGCTCAGCTTGGGCTCGACCATGTGCGGATCTTTCCGCTCTGGCCCGTTCTTCAGCCGAACCGCACGCTCATCCGCCAGCAGGCGCTCGACGATGTGCGCACCGTCGTCGACGTGGGGGCTGAGTTCGGCCTCGATGTGGGCGTCGACGTGATTCAGGGCCACATGTCGAGCTTCGACTTCGTGCCGGCCTGGCTGTACACCTGGCACGACAAGAACATGTTCACCCACCCCGATGCGCTGAGCGGTCAGGTGGAACTCGTCCGTCGGCTCGGGGAGAGCCTCGCGGATGCCCCGAA
Organism: Paramicrobacterium salitolerans; assembly: GCF_051513965.1. Taxonomy (GTDB): domain Bacteria; phylum Actinomycetota; class Actinomycetes; order Actinomycetales; family Microbacteriaceae; genus Paramicrobacterium. Next base: position 2,171,985 of record NZ_CP195847.1, on the reverse strand, counting down.
TTTTCTCGGGCTGACCCTCGGCAACGAGGTCAACCAGTTCTCCGATGACCCGCACCCGGCGCCGTGGCGGATCTCGCAGGACGAGGCCGCAACGTGGCTGACCAGCCTGCTGAACGCCGCGACGGAGACCGCGCCGAACGTCGATCACGTGCACAGTGAGTACGACGCGGTCTGGTACCTCGACGGGCATCCGTTCACCCCGGCGCACGCGAGCCAGATCGGTGACATGACGACGGTGCACTCGTGGATCTTCAACGGAACCGCCCGGCTGTACGGCGGACGCTCGACGGCATCCGACCGCCACGCTGAGTACCTCATCGAGCTGTCGCGCGCCTTCCAGCGCGACGCCGACCGGCCGATCTGGCTGCAGGAGGTGGGCGCTCCCTCGAACTGCCTGACGCGCGAGGAGGTTCCCGACTTCGTCGAGGCGACCGTGCGCACCGCAGCGCGGACCGGGAACCTGTGGGGCATCACCTGGTGGTGCTCGCACGATGTGAGCCGTGAGCTCGCGGACTTTCCGGAACTCGAGTACTCGCTGGGCCTCATCGCGAACGACGGCACACCGAAACCGGAAGGCCTGCGGTTCGCCGAGCTTGCGAAGGAGCTGCGCGGGCGCACGTCTGAGGTGCCGCAGCGCACGGCCGGCATCGTGATCGAGGTGGACGACGCCGGAGTTCCCGTCAACCGCACGGCGATGAGTCCCGGAGGTGCGATCTTCGACGCGTGGGTGCGGCTGTGCGAGACGGGCGTCGACCCGTGCTTCATCACCTCGACGGATGCTGCTGACGCCTCGCGTCGCACCGCCCGGGGCATCACCTATCTGGTGCGCCCCGATCTGTCGACCACCCCGATCAAGCGCTACTCCGCCGTCAACACTGTGGTGTGAGTTTGGTGTGGGCGGCGATTCCTCAGCCGAGCGAGCTGACGCTGCACGGCGGGGCATGGGCGCCGCGGAGCGTGCGCGTCGTCGCCGAGAGCGCCGAGTTCGAGCGCGAGGCTGAGCGGCTGCGCGTCGAACTTGGGGTGCTCAGGGTGCACGGGGCGCACGGTGAGGATGCCGCAGTCGCGTCGCTCGTGCTGCGAGGCTCCGACGATACGACGCTCGGCCGGGAGGGCTTCGAGCTCGAGATCTCGGAGGGCGACGTCGTACTTCGTGCCCGGACCGCCGCGGGGGCCTTCCGCGGAACGCGCCAGCTGCTGCACAACCTGCGGGCGCAGGGGTGCGTGCCCGCGGCATCCATTCGCTCTGTTCCCGCCGTCGGAGAGCGCGGCCTGCACATCGACGCGGCGCGAAAATTCTACCCGGCCGAGTGGCTCGAGCAGCTGATCATCGACGCGGCCGATATCGGCGTGACGACACTGCAGTGGCACTTCTCAGAGAACGAGGGGCTGCGGCTGGAGAGCGCGCGGCATCCGGAGATCGTCTCCGACGAGCACATCACGCGGGACGAAGCACAGCGGCTCATCGCCGTCGCTCGTGACCGGCACATCGAGGTCATTCCCTCTCTGGACATGCCGGGGCACCTGCGGCACGTGCTGGCGCGGCATCCCGACCTGCAGCTGCCCGCGGAAGACAGTGGTCTCGACACGACTCACGCGCTGAACATCACCGACCCGCGCGCGGTCGACTTCGCGCTCGACCTCATCGACGACTACGCGGAGCTCTTCGCAGAGAGTCGGCATTGGAACCTCGGGGGAGACGAGTTCGTCGACTTCGATCGCATCCACGAGTATCCCGTGCTCGCCGCGACCGCGCGTGAGCGCTTCGGGCCACGCGGCTCCGGCTTCGATCTGCTCACCGAGTTCGTGAACACGATTGCGAACCACCTGATCGAGCGTGGTTTCGTACCGCGAGTATGGAATGACGGGATGCTGCGGAGCAGCCACGTCACCCTCGACGAACGCGTGCAGTTCGCCTGGTGGACGAACTGGAACGTCGGCATGCGCCCCGTGCGCGAGGCTCTCGCGCGCGGACACTCGGTGGTGAACGTCAACGACGCGATGTTCTACTACGTGCTCGGCGAGCAGGCGGGGTACCGCTACCCGACGAGCGAGCGCATCTGGGCGGCCGACTGGCACCCCGGCATGTTCCCGATGCGGCACGTCAGCCTGCCCGACCGCGTGCAGGAGCTCACGCAGCCGTACCCGGAACAGCTTCTCGGCACCTCGTTTGCCATCTGGTCGGACACTCCCGGCGCACAGACGTGCCCGCAGGTCGCTGACGGCATCCGCTCACCTCTTCGTGCCTTCGCCGAGCGCTCATGGAACGCGGGCAGCGCACTCAGCCACGACGAGTTCGCGGCGATCAGCGAACCAGGCGCACCTCCAGAATCTCTTCGCCGAGGAACGGCTGAACCTGCTGCGCTCCGTCGCGAGTGAAGCCGTTGCGCTTGTAGAAGCCGTGCGCCCGCGGGTTGTCGTCTGCGACCCAGAGATATCCCGGACGGTCCTCGCACGCGGCATCGAACAGCATCTGCCCGATTCCGGTGCCGTGGTACGCGGCGAGCAGATACAGGTAGTACAGCTCGCGTTCGCGTGGGGCGTCTTCATCGCGGGCAGGGCCTGAGCCCACGAATCCGACGATGTCGCCGTCAACGAGTGCGGCGTGCTGGTGGTACTCGTCGCCCTGCTTCGTCCAGTGCGTCCAGAGTTCGGCGAGACGCAGCGGCGAGACGCGCTCGAGCGCAGCTGTGCTCACCAGGTGATCGTAGGTCTCGTGCCAGCACTGCGCGTGCACGCGGCCGAGCGACTCGGCGTCGACGTCGCGAACCGGTCGAATGATCACATCGAGGTTTTGAGCGACAGCATCCTTGGTGTCCATATCGAGACGGTACAACGAGTTTCGGCGCGCGCATAATCGAGAGGATGCCGTCGCTCCGACGCCCCGGAGCGGCTACCCTTTCACCAGGTGACGAAGGGGGAGACGTGAGCGTCAGACGCGCCGGAGACAGGTCACGACGGAGATGGGTGCCGCTGCTGGGGAGCCGCAGCCCGAACGCCGTCGCCGCGCGCGCGTCGGGTGCTGTGCGCACCTCGGTCCTCGATGATGGTCGCCCCATCGAAGCGCTCGACCACGCCAACCTCGACGAGCTGTCCGACGCGCTTCAGCAGGGCGAGAACCGCGTCGCGATCGTCGCGTACGATCGCCCTTCCGACGAGGAGATCCACGAGCTCGCCGACCGCCTCACACTTCACCCGGTGCTCGTCGAAGACCTTCTGCACAAGGGGCAGCGCACCAAGATCGAGCGGTACGACGACACGCTGTTCCTCGTGCTCCGCGCGGCGCGGTACGAAGACTCCATCGAGGACGTCATCGTGAGTGAATTCCACGTCGTGGTGCAGAACCAATGGGTGGTGATCGCTCGCCAAGCGGCATCCGAGGCCCCCGAATGGCACCCAGACGACCTCACACAGGACGCGGATGTTCTGCGCCACGGAACCGAAGCTGTTCTCTACACCGTGATCGACACGATCGTCGACACATACTTCCCCGTGATCGAGGGAGTGGAGAACGACCTCGCCGAGATCGAGGGGCAGGTGTTCGAGGGGGATGTCGCCGCGCCAGAGCGCATCTATCGTCTCGGTCGCGAGGTCAACGATCTGCAGCGTGCGATCGCACCGCTCGCGAAGGTCATCGGCGACCTCGTCGCAGGGTTCCACAAATACGGAACCGCTGAGGGACTTCAGGCGTACCTGCGTGACGTGTCGGATCACGCGACGCGAGCGACGGCCCGCGTCGGCAGCGTGCGGGAGATGCTCGCGCAGATCCTCACCGTCAACGCCACGCTCGTCGGGCAGCGGCAGAACGAAGACATGAAGCGCATCTCGTCGTGGGCGGCGATTCTGTTCGCCCCGACGCTCGTCGGAGCGATCTACGGCATGAACTTCACGAACATGCCCGAGCTGCACTGGGGCTTCGGGTACCCCATGGCGCTCGGCCTGATGCTGCTGATCGGCGTGGTGCTGTACTTCGTGTTCAAGAAGCAGCGCTGGATGTAGCGGTCAGCGCACCATGCGCACGATGAGGGCATTGCCGAAACCAGGATGCTCCTGCTCCACGCCATCCGTGGAGAATCCGTTGCGCACATAGAACGCTCGCGCACGCGGGTTGGCTGCGAGGACCCACAGTGAGGCGGGCCGGTCGCCGAGCACGGCATCCAACAACGACTGGCCCGCACCTGAGCCGTACCAGCGTTGCAGAACATAGAGCGACTGCAGCTCGGTATCTCGCACCGGCGGCGAATCGCGTGACGGGCAGGTCGACGCGAAGCCGATGACGTTGTCGGCGCCGTCGAGGGCCACCGCGACGCTGATCTGAGAATCCGTCGTGGCCGAACGCCAGACCTGAATCCGGTCGTCGATCGTGCGTCGCTTCAGCGCCACGGCTGAGACGAGCCCGGTGTACGCCTCGCGATGTGACTGCACGTGAACGCGTGCGATCGCCTCCGCATCTGCGGGCTCAGCTGGGCGTACATGCATAGCGTGAGTCTATGACGGATGCCACATCGAGCCGTTGCGCATGACTGGACGCAGCGACATGATTGGACAATGCGTGATGCTGTGCGCCTTCTGCGGCCGACCGACGCGGCAGTTCTCGCCGAGCTGGTCGCAGAGAGCAGAAGCTTTCTCACTCCGTGGGAGCCGATCCGCGGGGATGCATACTTCACCGTCGCCGGGCAGAGCGCCGAGATCGAACGAGCGCTCGAAGCCCACGAAGTCGGCCACAGTGTGCCCTTCGCGATTCTCGACGAGAGCGGTGACGTTGTCGGTCGCATCACGATCAACAGCATCGTCGGCGGCGCATTCCAGTCTGCGAGCATCGGCTACTGGGTCGCCGAACGTGCCGGCGGCCGAGGGTACGCGACCGACGCGGTCGAGGCTGTCGTGCGTCACGCATTCGACGAACTCGTTCTGCACCGGCTCGAGGCCGGAACTCTCGTGCACAACCTGCGGTCGCAGCGCGTTCTGACGAAGGCCGGCTTCGAACGATACGGACTCGCCCCACGGTATGTGCGCATCAACGGGAAGTGGCAGGACCACATTCTGTTTCAGCGGCTCAACCCCGCAGCTGAATGAACGAGGCGGACCCAGCGGGTCCGCCTCTTTCAATGTGCCCCAAAGTCAGTGCGGGCGACGAGCCCGTGTCAGCGTGTAGAGACGCGACGGTGCGTGCGTGAGCCCGTCGACGACGTGCTGTACGCCGGCGCACCCGAGCGACCCGACGAGCGACGGTCCTGGCCGGAACGACGACCGTTCGAGGCCGCGGCCCCCGACTGGGGAGCACCCGCCTTCACGGAGTCCGGACGACCGGAGCGATCGCGGCGGGGGCGACCGGAGTCCGCCTGCTGACGCGAGCGACCGACGCGGGCGGCATCCTGCCCCTGACGACCCTCACGCGCCGCGCGCTTGCGACGAGCGTTCGCGCCCTGCGACTTTCCGCCACCCTGCTGCGGTTGCTGCTTCGGCTGCGGCTTGACGTACGGCGCGGTCTCGCCGACGAGCTCGACAACCGGGGACGAGTCTGCGGAGACGCTCTGCGGAGTGACGTTGATGGCGGCCTTGCGCAGCACCTTCTTGAGGTCGTCGCGCTGGGTCGGAAGGCACACGGTCACGACGGTACCGTCGCTGCCCGCGCGGGCCGTGCGGCCGGAACGGTGCAGGTACGCCTTGTGCTCGATCGGCGGGTCGACGTGCACGACGAGCTCGACGTGGTCGACGTGCACGCCCCGAGCCGCGACATCGGTCGCCACGAGCACGCGAGAGGAGCCGTCGCTGAACGCGGCCAGGTTGCGGTCACGCTGCGGCTGCGAGAGGTTGCCGTGCAGGTCGACCGCAGGAATTCCGGCGGCAGTGAGCTGACGGGCAAGCTTCTTCGCGTGGTGCTTGGTGCGAGTGAACAGGATGCGGCGGCCAAGCCCGGAGGCCAGCTTCTCGACGAGGGCCTTCTTGCCCTCGGCATCCGCCACCATGAACACGTGGTGCTCCATCGCGTCGACCGGGCTGGTCTCGTCATCGACCGAGTGCAGCACCTCGTTGTGGAGGAAGCGCTTCACGAGCTTGTCCACGCCGTTGTCGAGAGTCGCCGAGAACAGCATGCGCTGCCCATGCTCGGGCGTTGCCGCGAGGATGCGCGTGACAACCGGGAGGAACCCCAGGTCAGCCATGTGATCAGCCTCGTCGAGGACCGTCACCTCGACGGCGTCGAGACGCACGTGGCCCTGGTTCATGAGGTCTTCGAGACGACCGGGACACGCCACAACGATGTCGACGCCCGCGTTCAGGGCCTCGACCTGGCGGCGCTGGTTGATGCCGCCGTAGATCGTCGTGGTCGTCATGCCGTAGACCGCCGCGAGGGGTGCAAGCACGGCGTCGATCTGAGTCGCGAGCTCACGAGTCGGCGCGAGCACGAGACCGAGCGGACGGCCCGGGCGGCGCTTGCCGCCGGCGAGTTGCGTGCCGAGGCGCGCGGCGAGCGGGATCGAGAACGCGAGCGTCTTGCCGCTTCCGGTCCGGCCGCGGCCGAGCACGTCGCGACCGCCGAGCGTGTCGGGGAGTGTGTCGATCTGGATGGGGAACGCCTCGGTCTTGCCGTCTTTCGCGAGGGCAGAGACGAGGGGTGCAGGCACGCCGAGCGTGCTGAAGGACGTAGTGGTCATGGTGCCTTTCAGGCAGTGGAATCCGCGGTGCGGATGAATGGCGAAGGCGCGGGATCGCGCATTCGTTCGCCGTACGAAAAGTCATCGACCCGTTTCCGGGGATCAAGGAGCGTTCTACGACGCAGGGGGACTGAGCCCACCAGTGCGTTCAGCTTACCGGACGGATGCTGGGAGCTCGCGCACAAGCCCGTGCGTGTGCTGCCGGTTGCCCGCTGCGCTACAGAATCGGAACTGCGCTACAGGAATTCCTGTAGCGCAAACCCGAACAAATAGCGCGGTGGGGTGGTTGGTGGGTGGGGTGGGTTGGTTGGTGGGAGAAGAAGGGGAGAGAGAGTCAGCCGTCGTGCTGCAAATGGGGGTCGTAGGCCCAGCTCGGAGCCATGTCACGCAGCCGCGATCCGCGCCACTGCCAGATCGCCCACAGCGGATACCAGAGCGCAGGTGCGGCAGCACCGTGGAAGGTCAGACGGTCACGCAACAGCGTCCGGCCCGGATCGTCAGGCGCAGCGGAGACCGCCATACGGTGATTCCAGCTGCGCAGCGTGCTGAGCGGACCGCTCGTGGGCTTTCCCGTGTCACGCATGATCTTCACACCGGCCCGGCTCGTCTCGTCGTAGCGCAGGTTGATGAGTTGTCGGCCGAGGGGCACGAGGCCGGCGAGTCGAAGACTGGCCTCGTCAGCGGCATCCGTCCACCGTGTCCCCGCCTTCGCGACAGCGACGTCCACGAACGGCGCATACAGTTCGCGCATCACCGTGGGCGAGCGCAGAGCCCGCCAGGCAGCGGCTGGATCCGTATCGAGTACGAGCTTCAATTGCACGAACATACTCTCCAGTGTGCCCTGTGTCGGCAGGTTCGGGTAGAAATAGCACATGGCGATACGTTTCTGGCTCGGCGTGGTGCACCGTGATCACGTGCGCATCGCCGTGCGCAAGGGCATCGCTCAGCTGAACCACGGCAGTCGCGAGGCGATCAGCCGGCTGGGCGAAGCCGATGGGCTCGTCTACTACTCCCCGCGCGAAGAACGCGACGGAGAGCCGCTTCGGGCGTTCACCGCGATCGGCCGCGTCGCCGACGGTGACGTCTACTCGGCAGATCATCGTGTGGGCGTCGTCGCTCAGCAGTGGCGCCGACGCATGGATTGGTACCGACCGGCGATCGAGGCGCCCATCGGGCCGCTTCGGTCACACCTCGACCTCACGAGAAACCGACGCAACTGGGGCATCCAGCTGCGCCCGGGGCTCGTGGAGCTCACGCGTCACGATTGGGATCTCATCCGCCAGGCCATGCGCATGCCCGCGCCCGAGGACCGCACGCCGTACGACCGAGTCATCGCCGATGTGATACCTGAGCCGCGCGAGCATCCGACCTGGTACTGAGCATAGGCTGGTCGCGTGACGGCAGCAGCGCAACAGCAACGATATGAGGTCCGCTTCGACTGGGGCTCGGCTGGTCGGCAACGCATCTCATCGGGCGCGGGCGTCATCGTGTTCGCGGAAGGCGCGGACGGAAGGGTCGTGAGCGCCATCGAGCGTGGCGAGCGCGTGGCCGGCTCAGCTGATGCGATGGATGCCGCAGCCCGCAGCGCCTCACTCGTGCTCGCCGCCTCCCTGCGCAACCGCACGGCCGTCGCACAGGCGGTCTTCCAACATCAGATCGACCGCGGTGAGCGCGTCCGCGTTGCGATCGTCGCCGAGACGTCCGCCGATGCGGGCTTCGCCGTCGATGCTCTGCTCACGGCGGGGGCTGTCGTCGACGCACTCGCTACCGTCGGCATCGACTACTCCTCACCCGAGGCCGCGGCGGCAGGCGCAGCGTTCACCGGACTGGGACGTGCAGTCGGGCATCTGTACACCGCGTCGACAGTGGGTCAGGCGCGAATCGACGACGGAGAGCGTGACGCGGTCGTCGCCGCTGGGACGGTGGATGCCGCGGAGGTCGTTCCCGTTCTCGGTGCAGACGGCTACTGGTCGAATCAGGTGAGCTGAGCGGATGCGGCGCGTTCGGCCGCCTTCGCACGCTGACGGGCTCGATGCTGACGCACCTTGTGCCGATTGCCGCAGCGCTGCATGGAGCACCAGCGCCGCGAGCCTGCGCGTGACGTGTCGAGGTAGATGAGGTCGCAGTCCTCGGCATCGCACGTGCGGATCGTGCCCGGGCGCTCGGCCCCGAGCACAGTGACGGCGTCACGAGCGATCGTGGCGAGGGCCTGCGCCGCACGAGGCTTCGTGCGTCCGGCCTGGCGGGAGCCGCCCTCGAGTCGCGGCGGCAGATCGGGCGTCGCGGCATACAGGTTGATGACGTCGATGTCTCTGCGCTGGGCGTCTTCGTCGCGTGCGATCGCCTGAGCGGCGTGCATCACGGCATCCCGCAGCGTATGCGCATCGCGGAGGTCTCGATCACCGGCGGCGCTGACATCGAAGCGATCGCCGAGCCACTCGTCGAGGTCCGCCGCGTTGACGAGGCGCTCCCAGCCGTAACCGGCATCCCTCGGCTCGCCGCCCATCGTTCCCGTGTAGGCGAAGTCCAGGCACAGGGCGCCGCTGTCGAACCACCACCGGGTGCCGTCGCTCGACTCGAGCCACTGCCCGGTATCTGAAAGCCGTTCGCCCATCACGCCCTCCAGTTTATGGTGGCCGCGACCACCGCGGTCAGCGGCGGTCGCGGGCGCCGAGTGTCAGCGCATCGTCTCGCGGAAGAACCGGAGTGCATTCTCCCGGTCGAGGATCCCGCCGCCCTCGTGCCCGTTGTACTGCCACAGGTTCATCTGCTTCGGCCCGCGCCACTCGTTGTACGCGCCGTAGATCGTCGACGGAGGGCATACCGGGTCCATGAGGCTCGCCGAGAACAGCACGGGAGCGGTCGCCCGTCGGGCGAAGTTCACCCCGTCGAAGTACGCGAGCACCTCGTGCACCGCCTCGACCTTGCCGCGGTGAACCGCGAGATAACCGCCGATCTCCTTGTACGGGTGGTTGTCGGTGATCACGGTCGCGCGTCGGAAGTCGCAGAGGAACGGAACATAGGGCGCAGCCGCCGCAACGTCTGGCACCAGACCCGCGGCCGCGAGCGTCAGGCCGCCGCCCTGACTCCCACCGGTGATCGCCGTGCGAGCGGCATCCGTCATGTCGAGTTCGCGCGCGGTCTCGAGCGCCCGAACCGCATCGGTGATCACGCGTCGGTAGTAGTAGGTGTCGCGGTGGTCGATGCCGCGAGTCATGAAGCCGGGTGCCTGTGGGCCCGTTCCGTCGGCATCCGCGGTGTCGCCCGTCGCCCAGCCGGAGCCCTGCCCGCGAGTGTCCATGAGCAGGTGTGCGAAGCCGGCACTCGCCCACATGAGGTTGTCGAGGGCGTGCCCGCGCCCGCCGCCGTACCCCACGAACTCGACGACCGTCGGAAGCGGTGCGCTCGCCGCAGCGGGGACCCGCAGCCACGCCTTCACCGGCTGTCCCGCGAACCCGGAGAAGGTCACGTCGTACGTGTTGATCGTTGTGAGTCCGGTCTCGACTCGGGTGAGAACAGGGGAGGATGCCGCGGCGCGAGCGCTCTCGAGCGTCTGCGTCCAGAACGCGTCGAAGTCCGTCGGATCGATCTGCGAGCTGCGGTACTCAGCGAGCTCTGCTTCGGGAAGGTCTACATACATCGGTGCTTGCGGCCTCTTTTCAACAGGAAATCACCTCTACGGTACCGGTGACGGATACTCACGGACTCGACCACATCGAGATTTGTGGTTTAGTTCGACAAATGTCTTGTTTTCGTTGCGTCGAAACGTTTAGACTCGCAGCATTCGGATCTGTCGAAACGCTTAACCTGCATTCAAATTTCAGACACCGAAGCGCAGTGGATTACGAGGAGGTAAAGCTGTGATACTTCGCAGACAAGCCGCGGCGGCAGTTGCCGTGGCGGCACTCAGTGCGATGGCATTATCGGGGTGCTCCGGGGGAGCTTCTCACGATGAAAATACTCTCGTTCTTTGGCATTACGAGAACGCGGACAGTGCAATGGGAATCGCGTGGGCCGAAGCGATCAAGGTCTTCGAGGAGGAGACGGGCGCTACCGTTCAATTCGAGGAGAAGAGCTTTGAACAGATTCGATCTACAGCAAGTCAAGTTCTCAACTCCAACGAAGCGCCCGACATCCTTGAGTACAACAAAGGAAATGCGACTGCCGGCTTGCTCTCGAGTCAGGGGCTGCTGACCAACCTCGATGAGCAGGTCAAAAAGTACGGTTGGGACGAGAAACTTGCGCCCTCACTGCAGACGACGGCTAAGTACAACGAAGACGGCATCATGGGGTCGGGTAGTTGGTATGGCGTGCCCAACTATGGTGAGTACGTCGAGGTCTACTACAACAAAGACATGTTTGCGGACGCGGGGCTTGAGGTCCCGACTACCCTCGACGAGTTTGTCAGCGTGATGCAGACTTTCGTTGACCAGGGAATCACACCGCTGTCTGAGGCTGCTGCTGAATACCCGCTCGGGCAGCTCTGGTACCAGCTCGCGCTGACGAAAGCCGACCGCGATTGGGTCGACGCGTATCAGCTGTACACCGATGACGTGGACTTCGAGGGGGCCGAGATCTCGTATGCGACAGAGACCGTCGCTGATTGGACGGACAAGGGATTCATCTCACCGGACTCCACCGGACTCAAAGCTGAGGACGCTGGAGTGGCATTCATCTCGGGTGAATATCCAATCTTCTTCTCCGGAAGCTGGTGGTACAACCGCTTCAACACCGAGATGGACTCTGACTGGGGGACGTTCCTCTTCCCTGGCGCCGAGATGTCCCCTGGCTCAGCAGGCAACATGTGGTCAGTGCCCGAGAAAGCGCAGAACAAAGACCTCGCGTACAAATTTATCGACATCACAATGCGTCCAGATATCCAAGCACTCATTGGGAACAACGGCGGTGTTCCTGTCGCCGCTGACGAGGCCGATATCGATGCGGATAGCCAGGAGCTGATTGCCAACTTCAACACTCTGACGGAGCGCGACGGTATCGCGTTCTACCCTGACTGGCCGACCGCAACGTTCTACGACGAACTCAACGCCGGCTTGCAGGAGCTGGTGAACGGTACGAAATCTCCGGCTGACGTGCAGAAGCAACTGGGCGAGCAGTATCAGGCAGGCGTCGACGACATCGTCGGCTGAGCTGTGTGGATGCTGCGGCGCTCTGCTCTGCAGCATCCATTCACTCCCTCTCACCGAATCCAAGGACTTCTGATGGTGACAACAGCTGAACGTGTCCGCGCGCATCGCAGGGCGCCTGACGGGATCATCCCTGGGGCCACGTCGCGCACCTACTGGTACTACCTGATTCCCGGCCTCGCCCTGCTCACAGTGATCATCGTGATCCCGCTGTTCTGGAACATCTACCTATCGTTTACTGATTACCGGGGAATCAAACCTCCGGAGTGGGTCGGACTCGCGAACTGGGTAAAGCTCTTCGGCGATGCCACGTTCTGGACGTCGTTCGTCAACTCGATTGCCATGATCCTCGCGATGGTCGTGCTACCGACGTTGCTCGGGCTTGTTCTGGCGGCAATGCTCTTCGACCTCATAGGGCGAAAATTTGGCGGCAAGATCGCAAGTTTCCTGCGCGCTACATATTATCTGCCGCAAATCATGCCCTCTGTGATCGCCGCCATCGTGATCGGGTGGATTCTGCGTCCGCAGAACGGCGCTCTCAACAATGTGCTTGGCGGGATCGGATTGGAGAATTTTCAGCACAATTGGCTGGGCAGTCCGGATACAGCGCTGATAAGCATCATGGTCATCATGATCTGGGTGCAGCTGGGCTACCCGGTTGTGATCTTCATGGCTGCGCTGCAGCGCGTCGATCCCGAACTCTATGAAGCAGCGGAACTTGATGGTGCCAACTGGTTCCAGCGGTTCCAAGCCATCACCATGAGCATCATCCGTCCTGAGATCTTCGTCGTCGTACTGACGTGCACGATTGCGGCGTTGAAGGTCTTCGGTCCCGTGTATGCGCTCACCGGCGGGGGCCCAGGGACATCGACGATCGTCCCCGCCTACTACGCCTACAGCGAGTTCTTTCAATCACAGCAGGTCGGCTACGGCGCGACCATCGCGACGGCACTCACCATTGTGATCGCGATTGTCAGCATCGTCTTCATCGTCTTCCAGAGTCGCCTTGAGCGCAAAGAGGAGCAGGCAAGATGACTACAGAGCTGATGACAACCGGGAAGTCAGGGAGACGCACCCGAGGTCGGAGTCGCAAGACCGCAAGCGATTGGGCCATACTCGTTGTCGCTCTCGTGATCGGCTTTTTTATTGCCGTGCCGTTCTTGATGATTCTCATCAATTCGTTCAAATCACCTGAGGACTACGCCACCTCTGGTCCGCTCTCTCTGCCCACTGAGCTCTACACGGATGGCCTCACCTCGTTCTGGGAGCGCGTCAACTTTCCCGAGAAGCTGTGGAACAGCATCTATATCTCCGGGCTCGTCGCGGTTTTCGCAGTGGTGATATCGATGCTCAATGCCTTTGCCCTGGGGATCGGCCGGGTAAAGGGACGCACCTGGATCGTCGTGCTCATCCTGCTGGCGAACATGCTGCCGCAGGAGGTGCTGCTCTATCCGCTGTACTTCATGTTCAAGCAGGTAGGGCTGTACGACAGCCAATGGGCAATCATCATTATCTTCACCGTCATCCAATCTGCGTTTGGCACCTACTTGCTTGCCTCTGTGTACGGTACGTTTCCGAAAGAACTGCTCGAGGCAGCATCCCTTGATGGAGCCAGCCGGTGGCGCATCCTCTGGACCGTTGTATTTCCGATCTCTCGCCCCACTTTGAGTGTGCTGCTGATCTTCTTCTTCATCTGGACGTGGAATGAATTCCTGATTCCGCTCACATTCTTGATCAGCAATTCCACGCAGACAGTTCCTGTTGCGATCACCGTACTGCAGGGAGATCGTCTCATGGACGTGACCACCACGAGCGCATCGGCATTGCTCGGTCTCATTCCGACCCTCATCTTCTTTCTCATCTTCCAACGCACCCTCACCCGGGGTATCACCGCAGGAGCAGTCAAGTAATGAAGTTCACCGACGGATTCTGGCAGACCCGCACGGGCGTGACCGCGCTGTACGCCCAAGAGGCATACGACATCGAGCGGGTGGGGCAGTCACTTCGTGTGACGGCTCCGACACGAGTCATTGCGACGCGTGGAGACACGCTCAACCGGCCTGCACTCACTGTGTCGCTGTCGAGCCCGCTCGACGGCGTCATCGCAGTGCGCATTGAGAACCATCTCGGCTCAGCCCATCATCGAGGATTTGAACTGCCGGGCGCGGTCAATGTTGAACCCGAGATCAGAATCGACAGCGCTGGGGGTGCGTTGATCAGCGGGTCGCTCACGGCTCGTGTTGAAGCGGGAAGTCCGTGGAATCTGTCATTCGCGTCGAATGGTCGAGAGCTGACTCGCAGTGGCCGAAAATCGATCGGCCGCATGGACTTGGCACCAGACGCTGCCATCGTCATTGAGCCCGTAGGTGAAGTGGGTGCGTCAGCTGACGGTCGGCCAACAGCAACTCGGTATCTTCATGGGCAGCTTTCGCTCAGCGTGGGCGAGCTCGTTTATGGTTTGGGGGAACGATTCGGCCCGCTCATCAAGAACGGCCAGACCGTAGATATTTGGAATGCCGATGGTGGGACTTCGAGTGAGCAGGCGTACAAGAGCGTTCCGTTCTACCTCACTAACCGCGGGTACGGCGTTCTCGTAAATCACTCGGAGCATGTCTCTTTCGAAGTGGGCAGTGAAGCAGTCGAACAGGTGCAGTTTTCCGTTCCTGGGGAGGTGCTCGAGTACTTCGTGATCGACGGGCCGACACCGGCCGATGTGATTGAGCGCTACACACAGCTGACCGGTCGCCCCGCAGAGGTTCCCGCATGGTCGTATGGCCTCTGGCTGTCGACGAGTTTCACAACGAACTACGACGAAAAGACGGTGTCGCGGTTCATCGACGGAATGATCGAGCGCGACTTGCCGCTGAGCGTCTTCCACTTCGACTGCTTCTGGATGCGTGAATTCAACTGGACAGACTTCGAATGGGACACTCGAGTGTTTCCTGATCCGGATGGGATGCTCGCGCGTCTCCACGGCAAGGATCTGCGCGTGAGCGTGTGGATGAACCCATACATCGCCCAGCGTGGTTCCGCTTTCGAGGAGGCCCTTGCGGGGGATTACCTTGTGAAGAAGCAAAATGGAGACGTCTGGCAGTGGGACATGTGGCAGTCGGGCATGGCGCTCATCGACTTCACAAATCCGGACGCAGTCACGTGGTACCAAGGAAAGATCAGAACGCTGCTGGAGCAGGGCGTCGATGCAATCAAGACGGACTTTGGTGAGCGGATTCCAACCGATGTGGTTTGGTTCGACGGTACTGATCCCGCCGCCATGCATAACCTGTATACGCAGCTGTACAACAAGGCGGTCTTCGAGGTGCTCGAGGAGTACCGAGGAAAGGGCGAGGCCGTACTGTTCGCGCGCTCGGCGACGGCCGGTGGCCAGCAGATGCCCGTGCATTGGGGAGGAGATAATTCCTCAAGCTTCGAGTCAATGGCTGAAACGCTTCGTGGCGGCCTCTCGCTCGCGATGAGCGGCTTCGGGTTCTGGAGCCATGACATCGGTGGCTTCGAGGGGATGCCGGATTCCGCCGTTTTCAAGCGGTGGGTTGCGTTTGGACTGCTGTCGAGCCACTCGAGACTCCATGGCTCGACGAGTTACCGTGTGCCCTGGCTCTTTGATGACGGGGCTGAAGAGCCCGGTCAGAGCGCCGTCGAGGTCACGCGTTTATTCGCCCAGCTCAAGAACCGGCTCATGCCGTACCTGTTGCAAGTCGGTCGGGAAACACATATGACTGGTTTGCCGGTGATGCGGCCCATGCAACTTGAGTTCCCGAATGATCCAGCGGTGGATTATCTCGACAGACAGTACATGATTGGGTCGCAGCTTTTGGTGGCGCCGGTGTTCAGCGCGTCCGGTGAGGTGCAGTACTACTTGCCGGCAGGGCGATGGACGAACTTTTTCACGGGGGAGATTGTCGCCGGCGGTTCGTGGCGCACTGAGACGCACGCGTTCGACAGCATCCCGCTCTGGGTTCGCGAAGGATCAGTGCTGCCGCTTGGCGCACGAACTGACCGCCCCGATTACGACTACCTTGAAGGCCTGGATCTTGCCGTCTACCCGTCTCAAAGTGATGAGTCCCGCAGAATAACGGTGACGACCCCTGATGGCCGCGAGACCGCATTTACTGTCTCCTGGTCAGGTTCGGAGGTACGCGTTGACAGTAGCGTTGCGGCAGACTGGACGTGGCACGTGATCCGCTAATCAACAGGCCTGAGGGCTTAATCTGAATTTCGACAACCCGGTCCTGGGGTATGAGAAGTGGGGGGACGTGGCCAACATTCATGATGTCGCGAAGGCGGCAGGGGTGTCGATCAGCA
The DNA here is from genome assembly GCF_051513965.1 of Paramicrobacterium salitolerans. GTDB lineage: Bacteria > Actinomycetota > Actinomycetes > Actinomycetales > Microbacteriaceae > Paramicrobacterium. Next base: position 2,155,865 of record NZ_CP195847.1, on the reverse strand, counting down.
CCGTGTCTTATGCGCTGAGCGGCAAGCGTTCGATTGGGGAACAAACGCGCCAGCGGATCGCGGAAGCTGTAAGAGAGCTCGGCTACCGCCCCAATGCCGGTGCGCGGATGCTGGCAGGCACAACGACTCATATCTTTGCGCTGAGCGCTCCCTTTCGGCCCGATACGTACGCGCCCGCACACATGGCATTCGTTCTCGCCGTTGCCCAGGCAGCGCGGAGATTCGATTATGACGTCCTGCTGCTCACCGAGGATGAAGCAACAGGGGGATTGCAACGGGTTGCGGCAAGCAGACTGGTGGACGGTGTGATCGTGCTCGATGTGGCGAGGAACGATGAGCGTGCTCACCTGATGCACGACATTGATCTTCCTGCGACTGTCATTGGGATACCGGACAACACAGAGGGCCTGCTGTGTGTTGATCTTGACTTCCGGAAAGCTGCGGAGCTGTCTGTCGCGCGACTCGCGGACAGGGGGCATCGGTCTATTGGGATGCTGGGGCATCCACCGCGCATCTACGAGAGAGGTTCCAATTTTCCTCATCGCTTCCGCGCTGGTTTTGAAGAAGCCGCGGCTGAGCAGAAAGTGAAGAGTGCAATTGCTCTGCCTGGACATGGACCGGCCGGTGTGAGGGACGCACTTGATGAACTGTTCGAAAAACTGCCTAACATGACGGCTCTCGTCATGAATTGCGAGGAACCGATTCAGACGTCCGCGCTTGATGAACTGGACGATCGTGGTATCTCCGTTCCAGAGGATCTCTCTGTGATTTCGGCATGTTCGAGTTTCGACACGTCACGATTTTCCCCGCCTCTAGACGTCATTCCGCTTATCGCGGAGGAAAGCTGCAATCGAGGAGTGGAACTGCTGGTGGAACAGCTCGAAGGTGAAGTTGCTCCGCATGTTGAGTTGATTCCGCCTCGCTATGAGTCTCGTGGCTCTGTCGGTGATGCACCGTTGCCAGTTAAGCCTGGCGCGAGCCGTCACCCCGGCCAGCGTGGGCGCCGCTAGAGTCGGAGCGTGGCAGCCCGCGGAAACAACCTCGACACCGTTCGCCGACACAACCTCGCGACGGTCGTCGAACTGGTGCACCGCAGCGGCGGACTCTCCCGGTCGCGGCTGACCGCACTGACCGGTCTCAACCGATCGACCATCGCCGCTCTCGTCGGCGAACTCGTCGACCTCGGGCTCGCCGTCGAGGAAGAGCCCGCACAGACCAAACGCGTCGGCCGTCCCTCGCCCCTGGTCAGACCCAACCGGGCAGCCGTAGCGTTCGCAGTGAACCCCGAGGTGGATGCCGTCACAGTCGCGGTCGTCGGACTCGACGCCGTCGTCCGCGCACAGATCCGCTGCGAGATGGACGCCACGCCCACTCCCGAGGAGGCCGTCGCTGTCACGGCATCCCTCGTGCGAGAGATCTCCGCGGATCTGCCCGACCATGCCGTCGTTCTGGGGCTCGGAGCGGCGGTTCCGGGTCTCGTGCGCAGCTCTGACGGACTGGTTCGTCTCGCCCCGCATCTCGACTGGACAGATGTTCCGTTCGCCCAGATGCTCGCCGACGCAACCGGGCTCGAGTGCTGGGCCGGCAATGACGCCAGTCTCGGGGCCGTCGCCGAACGCAGCTTTGGCGCAGGCGAAGGCGTCTCCGACCTCGTATACCTGAACGGCGGCGCGAGCGGCATCGGCGGCGGCATGATCGTCGGTGGAGAGCTGCTCGGCGGCATCGGCGGATTCGCGGGGGAGTTCGGACACACGCGCGTCGCCGGTGCCGCCGTGCCCGGGGCGACCCTGGAGGACGAAGTCAACCGCACGCGGCTGCTGGAGGCACTCGGCGTGCCGGCATCCGACTCTGATCAGCTCGAGCAGGCGCTTCGCGAGACCGACGACCCGGACGCCATCGCTGAGATCGATCGGCAGGTCGACATGCTGTCGACGGCGCTGCGCAACACGATCAACATTCTCAACCCCGCACTCGTCGTACTCGGAGGCTTTCTCGGTGCGCTCTTCGACGCTCGCCCCGAGAAGATGACGCAGCTGGTCGGCGTGCAGACGCTCGGTCCCGCCTTCGACGACGTGAAGATCGTCCGGGCCGCCCTCGGCGACCAGATTCTGCTCATCGGGGCGGCTGAGCTCGTGTTTGAGAACGTCCTCGATGATCCCGCTGCGAGGGTGGGCGCGGCCTCGCGGCATCCAGTAGAGTAGTTTCCTCGAATCGATTCGAGTGCCGACCGACGCACTCCGACCTGCGAAATCTCACGCCATCTTCCGGCAAGGACCCCTGTGACATCTGTCGTTCACCCCGGTGACTCTCTGACCGGCCGCCAGCGCCTGGTCTACGTACTCGTGCTCGGCGCACTCACCGCGCTCGGGCCATTCACGATCGATCTGTATCTGCCCGCGTTCCCCGTGCTGACGGAGGAGTTCGCGGTGCCCGACTCCGTCATTCAGCTGACGCTGACCGGCACCACGATCGGGTTCGCCGTCGGTCAGCTGTTCATGGGTCCGTGGAGCGACAAGGTCGGACGGAGGCTGCCGCTCATCATCGCGACGAGCGTGCACATCTTCTCCAGTCTCGGCGCTTCGGTCTCAACCGACGTCGTGCTGCTCACGATCTTCCGTGTGACACAGGGAGCCGGTGCCGCTGCGGGTGGCGTCGTCGCGATGGCCCTTGTGCGTGACCTGTTCGGTGGCAAGCCACTCGTGAGGATGCTCTCGCGCCTCGCACTGGTGAACGGCCTCGCCCCGATTCTCGCACCCGTCCTCGGCTCTCAGCTGCTCCTCATCATGCCGTGGCGCGGCCTCTTCTGGTTTCTCGCCGCATACGGGCTCATCGTCGTGATCTGCGTCTCGCTGTTCGTCGTCGAGACGCTCCCGAAGGAGCGGCGCACGGGCAAAGGCCACAGCACCATCGGCGAGCGCTACCGCAACGTGTTCAGCGACCGCATCTTCGTCGGAGTCGCGATCATGGGCGCGATGAACTTCTCCGGGCTCTTCTCGTATCTGTCGAGCTCGTCGTTTCTCTTCCAAGAGCTCTATGCCATGGATGCCCAGCAGTACGGCTTTCTTTTCGGCGCCAACTCGATAGGCGTCGTCATCGGCGTGCAGATCTCCTCGCGCCTCATGCGCTGGTTCGGCCCGCAGTGGGTGCTCGCCACGACGACGATCGTGCAGGTCTTCTCGGCCATCACGATGTTCGGTCTCGCGTTCACGGACGCCGGTCTGCTCGGCATCCTCATTCCGCTGTTCTTCTTCATCATGTGCTGCGGCTTCACCTTCCCGGCTGTGCAGGTACTCGGTCTCGTCAACCACGGGCACGAGGCGGGCACCGCAGCGTCTCTGCTGGGCGCTCTGAACTTCGGCGTCGCGGGCATCATCTCGCCTATCGTCGGCGCACTCGGCGTCAGCACCCAGACCATGTCAGGGGTCATGATCGGGACAGCCTCCGTCGCGATCCTCGCACTGTGGACCATCGTGCGGCCGCGGAGTGTTCCCGCGCTCTCTGACTGACTCTGGCCCGTCGGTAGCATGGGCGCATGACACGCACAGTGACGCTGGCCGACGGCACGACGCTGCCGGCGGTCGGACAGGGAACCTGGTACATCGGCGACGACCCACGCACGCGCGCCGAAGAGATCGCGACGCTCAGAGAGGGCGTCGAACTCGGGCTCCGTCTCGTCGACACCGCAGAGATGTACGGTGACGGGCGCTCGGAGAACCTCGTCGGCGAAGCGATCGCACCCGTACGCGACGAGGTGTATCTGGTCGACAAGGTGCTGCCGATGAATGCCTCCAGGCGCGGCACCATTGAGGCCTGCGAGCGGTCGCTGCGCGAGCTCGGAACGGACCGCATCGACCTCTACCTGTTGCACTGGATGGGGTCGCACCCTCTGAGCGAGACCGTCGACGCGTTCGAGGAGCTCATCGAACGTGATCTCATCGGTGCGTGGGGTGTGAGCAATGTGGATGCCGATGAGCTCGGCGCATTTCCCTCGGCACCACTCGTGAACCAGGTACTCTACAACCCCTCCCGACGCGGCCTGGAATTCGACCTGCTTCCCATGCAGCGCAGCGCACGGCCCACGATCGCGACGATGGCCTATTCGCCGATCGAGCAGGGGCGCCTTCTGGGTGACCCGGTGCTGCAGAGCGTCGCGGAGCGCCACGATGCGAGCATTGCGCAGGTGCTCGTCGCCTGGGCGATCCACGAGGGCGACGTCATCGCCATACCGAAGGCATCGACGCGAGAGCACGTTCGAGAGAACGCGAGGGCGCTGACGCTGGAGCTCACAGCCACGGATCTTGCCGAAATCGACGCGGCCTTTCCGGCGCCCTCACACGCGGTTCCGCTCGAGATCCTCTGACCTGACAGCGCAGGGCCTAACTGACCTGGCAGAGTCCGTCGAAGATGCCGACGCGCGTGATCGTGGATGTGTTGTTCGACGTGTCGGTGTCGTTCGCCGCGATGGTGCAGACCGCTGTCTCTCCGTTGGTGCTGAAGCCGACCCCGATGATGTAGAGATTCAGCACGTCATCCGCGCTGATCTCACGCGTTGTCGTCGCGGTCCACGTGGTCTTGTCGGCCGAGACGGAGATTCCAGAGATGCCGGCGGTACCGCCCTCCGTTGAGGTCGTCACTGAGTCGGTCGTCAGCTGGCCGCCGTTGGTCTCGTCGTCCATCGTGATGGTGACCAGCTGGCCTGCGGGAATCGGCTCCTGGGTGGTCGCCGAGATCTGGAACGCAGCGTAGACCGCGCCGGGTGCGCCCGTCGACTGGCAGAAACCGACGACCTGCGCGTCGAAGGCGGGGGCCGTTGTGGATGCCGCGGCGGCGGGAGTCGCGGCCGCGACAGCGATGACGGGCACGCTCCAGGCGGCCGTCTTGGTCAACTGTCGACGAGTGAGCGTAGTCATGTCAATTCCTCTCTGAACTGGATGGGACAGTGAGAAGAGACACCCGTCGTCCACTCTTTCGCACGGGTAGTTATCCCCATGACGTGCACATAGTTATCGTCGTTTTTTACGTGAAGGGGCTCCCCGCTTCACTCGTCATACGCGACGGGCGCAGCCATCTGCGAGAGATGGCGGCGCCCGTCTTTCTGAGAGCCCGGCGAAGCGGCCTGGAGTGGATCAGGCGTCGCGACGCTTCGTCAGGATCGCTCCGACGATCAGCGAGAGGGCGACCCACGCGAGGAAGATGCCGATGGACCATGCCTGATCGAGCACGATGACTCCATCGACGATGCCGGCCTCGACCGGACCGGAACCCTCACCCGCATAGGCGTACAGCGCAGATCCGGCGTTGCCGGGCAGAAGCGTGCTGACGTTGCTCGCCCATGCGGCCTGAGTGAAGTTGTATGCCATGCTGATGCCGATCGGCGCGACGAACAGCAGTCCGACCGCCGCAGCGATTCCTCCCGCTGTGCTGCGCAGAATCGCACCGAGACCGAACGAGAACAGCGCGATCAGCGCGAGGAACCCGGCAGCGCCGACGAGGGGTGCGATCACGTCCGGATTCGTCAGCTCGACGTGCAGACCGTTGCTCGCGAACAGCGGCAGCGACACGGCCACGGTGACAGCGACCGCCACCAGCCCGACGATGAACGTGACGAGCGTCAGAATGACGGCCTTCGCCGTGTACGCGCTCAGGCGCCCCGGCGCGGCGGTATAGGTGGTGCGGATCATCCCGGTCGTGTACTCGCCGCTGATCACCAGCACACCGAGCACAGCCGCGATGAGCGCAGTGAAGTTGCCGCCGACCGTGAGGTAGTTCACGACCATCGCGTTCTGCGCGGCCTGCGGCAGCGGAGCATCGCCGGCATACGCGGACAGCCCCATGAGCGCACCGAAACCGGCGGTCGCGGCGATCAGCAGCAGATAGCACCACACAGTGGAGCGGAGCGAACGCAGCTTGATCCATTCGGAACGCAGAAGCCCGAAGAACGAGAGGCGGATGCCGGAAAGCGGCGACGTTGGGGTAGCTACTGCAGCGGTCATCGTGCGTCCTCCGATCGGTACTCGACCGAGTCATGGGTCAGTTCAAGGTAAGCGTCTTCAAGCGAGGCATTGACGGGTGTGAGCTCGTGCAGGACGATTCCGGATGCCGCGGCCGCCTCGCCGATCTGGCGGGCGTCGAGACCCGCGACCTCGAGAATGCCGTCGGCGTCCGTCACACGTACATCAGGGCCGGCGAGAACGTGAGTGAGCGCGTCAGCCTGCGGAGTGCGGACGTGAACGAGGTTGCCCGTCGACGATGCGAGCAGTTGGCTGATGGGAGCATCCGCCAGAATCTGGCCGCGACCGAGCACGATCACGTGATCCGCGGTCTGGGCCATCTCACTCATCAGGTGCGAGGAGAGGAAGATCGTTCGGCCTTCGCTCGCGAGATCGCGGACGAGACGTCGCACCCACATCACTCCGTCGGGGTCGAGCCCGTTCACCGGCTCGTCGAGGATGAGCGTGTGCGGGTCACCGAGCAGCGCGGCGGCGATGCCGAGGCGCTGCCCCATGCCGAGGGAGAAGCCACCGACGCGCTTGTTCGCAACGCTGCCGAGACCGGTCATCTCGATGACCTCGTTCACGCGCCTCTTGGAGATGCCGTGCGTGGCGGCGAGTGCGCGTAGGTGGTTGTACGCGGTGCGGCCGGTGTGGACGGCCTTCGCCTCGAGGAGGGCGCCAACCTGGTGGAGCGGGTCCTTATGCTCAGCGTAGGGCTTGCCGTCGATCAGCACGGTCCCGGTCGTCGGGCGGTCCAAGCCGACCATCATGCGCATGGTCGTGGACTTTCCGGCTCCGTTGGGGCCGAGGAACCCCGTGACCTGCCCGGGCTTGATCGTGGCCGATATTCCGGCGACCGCGAGCTTCGAGCCGTACCTCTTGCTCAGTTGCTGAATCTCAATCATGACCACAACGTTACGGAGACTTGGGTCGTGCTCGCGTCCGACTGTGGGATGAAAACCTGCATCTGCAGGATGACATGAGGCTCAGCGAGTCGTGGGTGGGGGAGCGGTTGAGGCGCGCTTCACGAGAGAGGTCGGAAGCTGGACGTGAGTGCTCTCGAGCGGGTCGCCGTTCATGAGCGTGAGCAGCAGCCGAACCGCCTCGGAGCCGAGCTGCTGCATCGTCTGCCGCACGGTGGTCAGGGGAATGGGCAGCCGTGAGGCTTCGGGAACGTCGTCGAACCCGACTATCGAGAGGTCATCGGGAACGGAGAGGCCGAGGCTCAGCGCGAGCTTCAGCACCGCGATGGCGGAGATGTCGTTCGCGGCGAAGATCGCGGTCGGCGGCGAATCGCTCGAGAGGAGGGAGGAGGCGCGTTCGCGCGCGGCATCCGGCTCATAGCGACCCACCTGGACGAGGTCGGGGTTGAAGGGGATGCCGGCCTCACTCAGCGCCTGCCGGTAACCGGCCTCGCGCAGGGACGACGACCGAAGGTCGGGACGCCCGGCGACGAAGCCGATGCGGCGGTGACCGAGCTCGATCAGGTGCCTCGTGCCCATGAGTGCGCCGCCGTAGTTGTCGGACTCGACGGTCGGGAGGTCCGCGCGGCCCGTGTGCGGGTCGACCGCAACGATCGGAATGTCGGAGTTCGCGCTGACGACCGTCGGCGTGACCATGATCGCGCCGTCGATGAGGGTTCCGCTCAGGCGGCTGAGGGAGCGCCGCTCCCACCCCTCACCGCCCGGCTGCCTGGCCCCGCTGTACGCGAGCAGGTCGAGCTGGGAATCATGCAGTGACGCACCGACGCCCTTCAGCACTTCGGCGCTGAACGGCTCGAAGTCGGCGACAAGCACCCCGACGACACCCGTTCGACGGGCGCGCATGCTGCTCGCGACGAGACTGGACTCGTAGCCGAGTCTCTCGACGGCATCCATCACCCGCTGCGCTGTCTCGGTCGCGATGCCATAGCGGCCGTTGACCGCCTTCGACACCGTGGCGACCGACACCCCGGCCTCGCGGGCCACGTCGTGAATCGTCGCTCGTCGTGCCATGAGCACGACAGTAGCATGGAAAAGGTTTTCGAAAACGTTTGACACTTTCGCGAGGCATTGTCAGGATCATTCCACTCGACCCACGCAGGCACAGCAGCGAAAGCGTCGGATCGAGTCGCGCCGGTCGCCCCCGAATCGGTGCCGCACCGCGTCTTCCCTTCGTGCGAGGGACGTCGCTCAATGAAGAGAAAAGGTGAGACATGAAAACCACGCGATGGCTCGCCGCGTCCGCGTCGCTCGCTGCAGGGGCACTCCTGCTCAGCGGCTGCAGCGGAACCGGCGGAGCAGATGACGGCGCCACGGAGATGACTCTGTGGCACAACTCCACGACGGGCGCTGGGAAGCAGTTCTGGGAGGACACTGCCGCGGCGTTCGAGAAGGACCACGACGGCGTCACCATCAAAATCCAGGCGCTCCAGAACGAAGACCTCGACGGCAAGCTGCAGACGGCCCTCAACTCCGGAAATGCTCCCGACATCTTCCTCCAGCGCGGCGGAGGAAAGATGGCGGCCATGGTCGCGGCCGGCCAGGTGATGGACATCACCGACAAACTCTCGGATACGGCCAAGGAGCAGATCTCCGAGGGGTCGTTCTCTGCGGAGACCCTCGATGACAAGGTCTGGGCGATGCCGGTCGCCGTTCTGCCCGGCGGCATGTTCTACAGTCAGGACCTCTTCGACGATGCGGGAATCACCGAGAACCCCGAGACCATCGATGATCTCCTCGGTGCGGTCGACAAGCTGAAGGACACCGGTGTGGCCCCCATCGCACTTGGTGCGAAGGATGCCTGGCCGGCGGCGCACTGGTTCTACTTCTTCTCGCTGCGGGAGTGCTCCTCAGAGACCATGACGACCGCGGCCGACGAGATGGACTTCAGCGACGAGTGTTGGCTGAAGGCCGCGAAGGATCTTGAGGACTTCGCGTCGAACGAGCCGTTCAACGAGGGATTCCTCACGACCTCTGCACAGCAGGGCGCGGGCAGTTCGGCTGGTCTCATCGCGAACCATCAGGCCGCGATGGAGCTCATGGGCGCCTGGGACCCGGGCGTGATCGGCTCTCTCACTCCCGATGAGAAGCCGCTTGCCGACCTGGCGTGGTTCCCCTTCCCCGAGGTACCCGGCGGTCAGGGCGACCCCGGCGCGATGATGGGCGGCGTCGACGGCTTCTCCTGCTCGGCGACAGCCCCGCCGGAGTGCGTCGAGTTCCTCAACTACCTCGCGACCCCTGACGTTCAGGAGAACTACTACAAGGCCTTCAACGCGCCGCCCGTGAACACGGAGGCCCAGAAGGCGGTGACCGAGCCCTACCTCAAGCAGATCCTCGAGGCCTACAACGAGGCTCCGTTCGTCTCGCAGTGGCTCGACACGGTCTACGGGCTCAACGTCGGCAACGCGCTCAACGTGGCTGTCGTAGACCTGCTCGCGGGCAAGGGCACGCCGGAAGACATCATCGACGCCGTGACCGTCGCAGCGAAGAAGGGCTAAGGCACACTCACAATGACCGTTCGAACGCCCTCACCGTCACGACGACGCGTGAACGCAATCGACGAGTCGACGGGGGCCGGCGCAGAGGCGTCGGCCCCCACCCGGCGCCGCTCCACGGGACAGAGCTGGCGGACCCGGCTCGAGATCACCGTTCTGGTGGGACCCGCCCTCGTCATGTTCCTGTCGTTCGTGATCTTCCCGGTCGCGATGGCCGCCTTCTACGGGTTCTTCCGCTGGAAAGGGTACGGCGCCCCGACAGACTTCGTCGGACTTCAGAACTACATCACGATCTTCCAGGACTCCGCCTTCCTCGAGGCGCTGACGCACAACGGAATCATCGTCGTACTGTCGCTCGTGCTCCAGGGGCCCGCGGCGATCCTGCTGGCGCTCCTGCTGAATCGTCGCATGCGCGGCCAGTCAGTCATCCGCGTGCTCATCTTCGTGCCGTACGTCATCTCTGAGGTCGTCGTCGGCACCGGCTGGAGCCTCATGCTCCAGACCACCGGCGCTCTCAACGGCTTCCTTGAGAACATCGGGCTGGGCGCCCTCGCACAGGACTGGCTCTCGGACCCCGAGATCGCGATGTGGACGCTGATGCTCATCATCACCTGGAAGTACATCGGCTTCGCGGTCATCATCTTCCTCGCCGGTCTTCAGGGAATCCCAGAGGAACTCACCGAGGCCGCGCAGATCGATGGGGCATCCTTCTGGCAGATTCAGCGTCAGATCACCCTGCCCCTGCTCGGACCGACCGTGCGCATCTGGGCCTTCCTCTCGATCATCGGCTCTCTGCAGCTGTTCGACCTCGTCTACATCGTCTGGGGCCAGTACGTGGCATCGACGGCGGGCACATCGACCATGGCGACCTACATGGTCGCGAGCGGTCGGAACTCCGGCAACTACGGCTACGGCAACGCGGTCGCGGTCGTCATGTTCCTCATCTCCCTGGTCATCGCACTGCTCTATCAGCGGTACGTGATGAGGCGCGACACCGAGGGCGCGATCACGGAAGGGAAGAAGTGATGGCCATCACAACGCTGCGCCCGCGACTGGGAGCGCGCCGCACGGAACCGAAGCTGTCGTGGGGCAACCCCGTCGTGTACTTCATCGCGCTCGTCGTGATCGCCCTGATGCTGGCGCCCATCGCGTACATCATCATCGGCGGGTTCCGCACGAACGCGCAGATCACGACGGACCCGGCGGGCTTTCCCTCACCCTGGCACATCGGCAACTACCTCGATGTGCTGTTCGGGTCGGTCTTCTGGCAGCAGGTGCTCAACTCGACGATCGCCGCCGTCGCAACCACCGCGGGTGCGGTCATCCTGGGCGTCATGGCGAGCTACGTCATCGCCCGCTACCCGTTCCGCGGTCGCGGCATCCTCTATTCGCTGTTCGCCGCCGGGCTGATGTTCCCCATCACCGTCGCGATCACTCCGCTGTACACCGTCATCAAGAACCTGGGGCTCATGAACTCCCTCGTCGGGGTGATTCTCCCTCAGATCGCCTTCGCGCTGCCGGTGACGATCATCATCCTTGTTCCGTTCCTCCGCGCCATACCGACCGAGCTCGAAGAGGCCGCGTTCATCGACGGCTGCTCCCGCATCGGGTTCTTCTGGCGCATGGTCATTCCGCTCGCGACGCCGGGCGTCATCACGACGGGCATCCTCGCATTCATCGGCAGCTGGAACGGGTACATCCTTCCGCTGTTCATCCTGAACGACGCCGCGACGTTCACGCTGCCGCTCGGGGTGCAGGCGTTCGCCTCGCAGTACGCCGTCGACACCGCGAAAGTGCTCGCGTTCACGTCGCTGTCGATGATTCCGGCGCTCGTGTTTTTCAGCCTGTTCGAGCGGCGCATCGTCGGCGGACTCACGGGAGCGGTCAAGGGATAGCACGCCGGCGCGGCCGGACAACAACACGCAACGACACGAAGAGAAGAGAAGACACATGGTGCACTCCGGGATTCCGGAGCCGTCGGAGAAGGTGCGCAGCCTGCACGCCCGCATGACGCTCGAGGAGAAGCTCGCCCAGCTGGTGGGATTCTGGGTCGATCAGGGCGGCGAGGTCGTCGCCCCGATGGCAGACGAGATGGCCACGTCGAACAAGTACGAGGAGGCCACCCGGCACGGTCTCGGACACCTCACCCGCGTGTACGGCACGCGGCCCGTCGACCCCCGCGAGCGCGCGGAGTGGCTGAGCGCCGAGCAGCAGAGACTCCGGACGCAGACGCGCCTCGGGATTCCCGCACTGGTTCACGAGGAGTGCCTCACCGGGCTCGCCGCGTGGAAGGCCGCGACCTTCCCGACGCCCCTCGCGTGGGGCGCCGCCTTCGACCCGGAGCTGGTCAGGGAGATGGGCGCCGTGATCGGGCGCTCGATGCGCCAGCTCGGCATCCATCAGGGCCTCGCCCCCGTTCTCGACGTCATCCGCGACCCGCGCTGGGGCCGCGTCGACGAGTGCATCTCGGAAGATCCGTACGTCGTCGGAACGATCGGCACGGAGTACGTGCGCGGACTGCAGTCCGAGGGGATCGACGCGACGCTGAAGCACTTCGTCGGGTACTCCGCCTCGCAGTCCGGCCGCAACCACGCACCCGTCCACGCGGGGCCGCGCGAGATCGCTGACGTGCTGCTGCCGCCCTTCGAGATGGCGATCCGCGACGGCGGGGCTCACTCGGTCATGAACTCGTACTCCGAGATCGACGGCGTTCCGGTCGCGGCGGACGACACGTATCTCGAGCGCCTGTTGCGCGGCGAGTGGGGCTTCGACGGTGTCGTGGTCTCCGACTACTTCTCGGTCGCGTTCCTCCAGCTGATGCACGGAGTCGCCGCCGACCGGGGCGAGGCCGCGGAGCTTGCGCTCGCCGCGGGCGTCGACGTCGAACTGCCGACCGGCGACGCGTACCTGGAGCCGCTCGCCGCGCGCATTCGGGCGGGACTCACCGACGAGGCAATCGTGGACCGCGCCGTGCTGCGGGTGCTCGCGCAGAAGGAGCGGATCGGGCTTCTCGACGACGACTTCTCGTTCACCGCGGGCGACGTCGACCTCGATTCGGCCGAGCACCGTGACATCGCGAGGCGTCTCGCCGAGCAGTCGGTCGTGCTTCTGACCAACGACGGCACTCTGCCGCTCGCGGCGCACGCCGAGACGACCGGACGCATCGCGCTCATCGGGCCGAACGCGGACTCCGCGGAGGCGCTCATGGGCTGCTATTCGTTCGCGAACCACGTGCTCGCGCACCACCCGGACGTGCCGCTCGGCTTCGACATTCCGACCGTCGCCGACGCAGCACGCGCTGAGTGGCCGCTCGACGAACTGACGGTCGTGGCGGGCTGCGGTGTCGAAGACGATGACACGTCGAGAATCGAGGATGCCGTCAGCGCGGCGCGCGCCGCCGACATCGCGATCGTCGTCGCGGGCGACCGCGCGGGGCTCTTCGGCCGCGGAACCGTCGGCGAGGGCAACGACGCCGAGACCCTCGAGCTGCCGGGCGTGCAGCGGGAGCTCGTGGAGCGCGTCGTCGCGACCGGCACTCCGGTCGTGCTCGTGCTGCTCACCGGGCGTCCCTACGCGATCGACTGGGCGATCCGCGGCGAGCACGCGCCGAACGCCGTGCTGCAGGCCTTCTTCCCCGGCGAGGAGGGGAGCGCCGCCATCACGGGCATCCTCTCCGGCCGAGTCGTTCCCTCCGGACGCCTGCCGGTATCGCTTCCGCGCTCTGCCGGCGCCCAGCCGTATTCGTACCTTCACCCGCGGCTCGGCGGAGACTCCGACGTCACCGCGACCGAGAGTGAGCCGGTGCTGCCGTTCGGGCACGGACTCTCGTACACGCGGTTCGAGCGCACCGAGCTCACGGTCGACGAGCGCGTCGCTGCCGGGGCATCCTTCACCGCCCGGGTCACGGTCCACAACGTCGGCGAGAACGCCGGTTCGGACGTCGTGCAGCTCTACGCGCACGACGAGGTCGCGAGTGTGACGCGCCCGGTGGCGCAGCTGCTCGGCTACGCGCGCATCGACCTTCAGCCGGGGGAGCGTGCCGAGGTGACGTTCCGCGTTCCGACGTCGCGGCTCGCGTTCAGCGACCGGTCGATGCGCAAGGTCGTCGAGCCCGGCGGCATCCAGCTCTGGGTCGGCCCCTCGTGCGCCGAGCGCGAGACGGAGGCGCGCCTGATGATTGAGGGCGACGTTCACGCGGTCAGACCGACGGATGAGCGGCTCGTGAAGATCGAGGTGTCGCGTTCCGTCGCCGTGTAGCCGAGTGCTGGCAGACTTGTCGCATGTATCGCACGAGAAACGAGGCGCTCCTCGCCGACACCCGCGTCGCACGCACCTGGCCGCTGATCGTCGCGCTCGTCGCGGCGGTGCTCGCGGCCGGCCTCGCGGGGTTGGTGCTGCTGCGCGGCGGGTCGACGTCATTCGACACCGCGTGGATGATGGCCGTACGCGAGGACCCGAACGGCATCCTCTTCCAGGCGAGCATGCTGCTGAACTCCATGGGCGGCGGCATCATCGCGTGGGTCGTTATTCCGGTCGTCGGCATCGCCGGGCTCATCCTCGCCAAGCGGTACTGGGGTGCGCTGTACTGGGCGATCTCGCTCGGGCTGAGCGCCGTCGTCGTGCAGGTCGTGAAGCACCTGATTCTGCGCGAGCGACCCGCCGAGATGCTCGTCGTGTCGGATGCCGGCTCGTTTCCGTCCGGGCACACGGCGAACGCCGCGACGATCGCGATCGTGCTCGGCATCCTGTTCCGTCGGGCCTGGGTCTGGGTCGCCGGCATGGCGGCGATCGTCGTCATGGCGCTCTCGCGAACCTACCTCGGCGCGCACTGGGTGAGCGACACTGTCGGCGGAGCGCTCATCGGACTCTGCGTCGCGATCGTCGTGTGGGCGGCGCTCGCCGTACCGCTGCTGCGAGAGCGACTCCGCGTCCGCGGGTGAGGGAAGGAAGACTGTGACACTGCAGATCGGCACCAACTGGGCGGGCAATCTCGCCTACACAGCGGAGCGCATCATCGCGCCCGCGAACGTCCACGAGGTGCGTGACGCGCTCTCCGGTGTGCGCCGTGCGCGCGCCGTCGGGTCACGCCACTCGTTCAACGACATCGCCGACACGAGCGGGCTGCTGATCAGCACCGAGCGCCTCACGGAGTCGCCCGTCGTCGATGCTGAGCGGCGCACCGTCCGCGCTGGCGCAGGCACACGCTACGGCGATCTCGGCGCGCACCTGCAGCGTGAGGGCTGGGCGCTGTCGAACCTCGCCTCGCTGCCGCACATCTCCGTCGCCGGCGCGATCGCGACCGGCACCCACGGCTCAGGCGACCGCATCGGGTCTCTCGCCTCCGCCGTCGCCGCCCTCGAGTTCGTGACCGCGGCGGGCGAGACAGTGACCCTCCGCCGGGGCGACGCCGACTTCGAGGGAGCCGTCGTCTCCCTCGGCGCACTCGGCATCGTCACCCACGTGACGCTCGATATCGAACCGACGTTCCAGATCGCGCAGCACGTGTTCGAAGAGCTGCCGCTTCAGACCCTCATCGAGAGTTTCGACGCCGTCACGGCATCCGGGTACAGCGTCAGCTCCTTCACCACCTGGCGCACGCCCGAGACCATCGACCAGGTGTGGGTGAAACACCGTAAGGATGCCGCGGTGCCAACGCCCACCGCGCTGTTCGACGCGCGGCCCGCCACCGTCGACCACCACCCGCTGCCCGGCCAGACCGCGGAGTCGTGCACGCCTCAGCTCGGCGTCGCCGGCGCGTGGGTCGACCGGCTGCCGCACTTCGTGCTCGGCTTCACGCCCTCCAACGGCGACGAGCTGCAGACGGAGTACCTCGTGCCGCGTGACCGCATCGGCGACGCCCTGCGCGTCGTGCGCGACCAGGCCGGAGCCGTGGCCCCGCTGCTGCAGGTCAATGAGATCCGCACGGTCGCGGGAGACGAGCTGTGGCTCAGCCCGTCGCACTCGACGGACGTCGTCGGTCTGCACTTCACGTGGCTGTCGCGGCAGCCCGAGGTGGAGCGTGTGCTCGTCGACCTCGAGGAGGGCCTTCTGCCGCTCGGGGCGCGGCCGCACTGGGGCAAGCTGTTCGCCGCCGACCGCGAGGCGCTCCGGCGCGCGTACCCGCGGCTCGATGACTTCACGGCGCTCGCCGAGCGGTATGACCCGGAGCACGTGTTTCGCAACGCGTACCTCGACCGCATCCTCGGCTGACACGCGTACGGGCGCGCGGATCAGACCCGATCCGCGCGCCGCGAGATCTCCAGCACGGTGATGAGCGCGACCATGATCGCCGCCGCGACGATGAGCGAGTGGGGTGCGAAGGCGGCGAGTCCGAGCAGGATGCTGAGCGTCACCACCGCGATGTCCGTCGCCGTGCTGAGCGACCGACGCAGCGTGAGCGCCCACGTTCCGAGGATGAACAGGCTCACCGGCAGCGTCACCGTCGCCGCGGCGGCCGCACTGTCGAGGCCGCTCGCCGCGGTGTCGACGTCGATCGCGACCGCGATTCCGGCGGAGAACGCGCCCGCTGCCGCGAACACCACGTAGTGTCCGTAGCCGAACAGCAGCGACGCCGCGAGGCCGCCGATGCGCTCCGAGTGGTCGCGCGCGAAGTACGTCCACCACATGCCCGTCGCGAGAACGAGGCCGCACACGGCGATCTCCACGAGGGCCCCGATTCGATCGGCATCCGCCACCGCCCCGATGATCGCGTTCGCCGAGGCCAGAACCGACTCGCCGAGGAGGATCATCGTGAACAGCCCGTAGCGCTCGGTGATGTGCGCGGGATGCCACGGGGTCTGCCGCGTCCGCTCGGCGATGACGGGCACGAGCAGCTCGCCCGCCATGAGCACGCCGAACGTGAGCAGTCCGTCGTCGTCGTTCGGCAGCCAGAGTCTGGCGACCCAGAGCATCTGCATGACGGTGATGCCGACGGCGTACGTGAGTGCGGTTCGACGAAGCGAGGGTGAGGATGCCGCGGCCCGCAGCCACTGCGCGACCATGGCGAGCCGCATGACGACGTACCCGTACGTCATGATCGCGAAGTCCCCCTCCGCCATGGCGGACGAGGTTCCGGCCGCCAGCAGCAGGGCGCCGCTCATCTGCGCGATCGTGAGCACGCGGTACAGCCAGTCGTCGGTGTCGAACGACGTCGCGAACCACGTGAAGTTCATCCACGCCCACCAGATCGCGACGAAGACGACCAGGTACGACACGACGCCCGCGCCCACATGCGCCTCGGACTCGAAGCGGTGCAGCTGCGCAGACGAGAGCGACACCGAGACGACGAACACGAGGTCGAAGAACGCCTCGAGCGCGCTCGCCGTGCGGTTCGGCTGCGCGGGGTCACGCGGCGACATGCGGATGAGTCCGAATCGCGTGCTCATGACGTGCATTCTCGCGCATGTCGCAGACGCTCAAAACGTAGACTCGCTGTGTGAGCAGCATCCGCCCCTATCGCCCCTCTGACCTCGATAACCTCTACGACATCTGCGTCCGCACGGGCGACAGTGGAGCCGATGCGACAGGCACGTTCACCTGGAGCACACTGCTCGGTGACGTCTTCGCGGCACCGTACGTCGAGCACGATCCGACGCTCGCGTGGGTCGTGGACGACGGCGAGCGGGCGATCGGGTACATCATCGCCACCGCCGACACGCGGGAGTTCGTGCGATGGTTCCGCGCCGAGTGGTGGCCGGCGGCGGTGCGGAAATATGCGCCCGAGGAGCGCACAACTGCGGACAGCGCACTCATCGGCGCTGCCGAGAGACCAGAGAGGATGCTCGTCGATGACGTCGACGCGTACCCCGCGCACCTCCACATCGACCTGCTGCCCGAGACCCAGGGGCAGGGGCTCGGTCGGCGTCTCGTCACGGTGCTGGCCGACGCGCTGCGCGAGCGCGGCATCCCCGGCCTTCATCTCACCGCGGGTGTGAACAACGCCGGCGCGCTCGCGTTCTACGAGCGCATCGGGTTCACTGTGCTGTCGCGCGACGACGGCGGAGTGACCTTCGGCATGCGGCTCTGACACACGCTCTGCTCAGGGGTTTCTGCTCAGGGGTTTCTGCTCAGGGGTTGAGCGTCGCCGTGATCACCATGTTCTCCTGAGAGGGGCCTCCCTCCGGACGCTGCAGGCACGTGATGATGACGAGCTTGCCCGGCACGCTCTGCCACACCGACTCGCTGTCTTGGATGCCGGTCTTCGTGATGGCGAGGTCCCCCGTCACGGTGTAGCTCCGGTCGCCCACCGTCACCGTGGCTCCGGGGTCGACCGCGGCAGTCTCGTTCTCGACGTCGATCAGGAAGTTTCCGGGGCCGACACCACCGCCGCGAAGCGAGTGCATGACGACGAAGACGGTGCCCTCCGCGGCATCCTCGAGTGACACACCGAGGTTGCGCACGAGATAGGCCGATGTGAAGCCCGGCGGGGTGATCGTGCCGTTCGTCATCGTGAGGGCGCCGAGGGGAACGTCGAGGTCGACCGAGGGCACGGCGAAGCGGTCGCCCGCGTCTTCGACGGCATCCATCTTCTCTGTCACCTCCGGAGGAGGAGTCGCGTCGGTTTCGTAGGTCACCGCGTTGCCCGCGAGGTCTGTCGGTGCGTCGGGCTCGGAGTTCACGAGCGCTGCGCCGGTGACCATGAGCCCCACCGCGGCGACGGCCAGGAGGGTCGTGAGGAGACGTCGGCGGAGACCTCGTCTCGGAGGGGACGGTGATTCGGACACGTGGGACTTCTTTCGGGTCGGTGCTTGTGGAGAGTTCTTAAGTGAGGCTAACCTCATTAAAGTTAGCCTCAGCTTAATAAGGTAAGGCTAACTTTATTAGTTCCCTATTTTTTACCTTGAGTACAGGAGCACAACCGTGGAATCACAGCTCACCGGACAGCTGCGGCGTGGCGCCGCTCTGCTGACTGCGTCTGCTCTGACCGCCGCTGGTCTGGTCTTCGGCGGGGCGGTCTTCGCCCCTACCGACTCCGCACACGCGGCAGACGAAGCGACGGTGTCAGGCGCGAGCCTCACGTGGGGGGGTGAAAGCATCCTTCCGAAACTACATCTACAACTTCGCGGCCTTCGAGGGTAAGAGCACCCTCCTCGGCACGACGACGCAGGACGGCGATAAGGGCGTCTACACGTGGCACGACGGATCTGGAACGGCGACGAGCGACGGAAGCGCCGCCGACGTCACGTTCGGCGCGGGCAACGGCGTGCACTTCCAGTCGCACCCGATGGACGGCGGCTACGCACTCGACATGCAGTTCACGAACCCGCACATCGTCGTCACCTCGGCGACGACCGCGGAGCTTCGTCTGGATGTCACCGGGCGCGAGTTCGAGAGCATGACCGAGATCGGTCCGGAGTACTCCCTCGATGATGTCGTGATGGCGAACCTCGACCTCTCGGGCGTGACCCCGACGGAAGCCGACGGCGCGCTGACGTGGGCCGATGTTCCGGCGACGCTCGCGGAGTCCGGCTCCGACGCGTTCGGCAGCTTCTACCAGCCGGGCGAGACGCTCGACCCTGTGACATTCACTCTCCCGATCGAGGTCGTCGAGGCGCCTGACCCGGGCGACGACGGAACCGAGGAGGGAGAGCCGGGCGAAGAACAGCCTGAGGAACAGCCAGAAGAGCAGCCCGGTGACGACCAGCCAAGTGAGGAGCAGCCCGAGGAGTCGAACGACGACGCACCGGCTGACGACAGCGCGACGCCTCCGGCCACGAAGCCAGACACGGGCACGACGAACGGCGGAAGCGCCGCGAAGACGGAGTCCAAGCCGAAGATCACCTGCACCGTGGAGGAGGTCGCGGGCACCGCGGGCACCCCGCAGCTGTCGTGGGGCGTCAAGGCCTCGTTCGCGAGCTACGTCGAGGGCGGCATCGCCAACGGCGCGATCTCGACCTCCAACGGCGCCTCCCGCACGGGTAGCGGCTTCCTCTGGGGCTCCGGCTCCGGTTCGATCAGCGACGCGGGTCAGGGCACCGTGAGCTTCCCCGGCGCTGTCCGCTTCACCGGCCACGACGGTGTCATGGACACCACCCTCTCCAACCTGCGGGTCAAGGCCACAGGGTCGAACTCGGGCACGCTCGTCGCCGACGTGGCATCCAAGGATATGGATGGAAACAACGTCGGAGGCAGCGGAATCTCGTTCGCGAACCTGAGCTTCTCGTCCCTCTCCGCGAACGGCGGCACCGCATCTGTGACGCTCACCGCGGCGGGAGCGAAGGCGTTCGCCGGGTTCTACAGCAGCGGCCAGGCGATGGACTCGCTCACCCTGTCGTTCTCGGGCGCTCGCCAGTCGGGCACGGAGCAGGTCTGCTACGACGAGAACGGCAACCGGGTGAACCCCGACGGAACGCCGTACACCGGTGGACCGAGCGCAAACACGGGCGGTCTCGTGATCACGAGCGCCGATGAGCCGGTCGGCGGCTGGGCGGTTCTCGCGTTCGGCTTCGTGCTGGCGCTGGTCGTCGCACGACGCGTGGTCCGCGTTCGCCACTGACGCGACACGGCGTCCAGCTGACGCACTCCATCGACGGGGGTGGGTTCCGCGCGAGCGGGACTCACCCCACGTCGCCGTCTGACAGAACACAGCACAGGAACCACATGAGACACATGAGAAGACGCGCCGGAATCGGGGTCATCGCCGCGGCGGCCGCCATGCTGCTGGCAGGATGCTCCGAGCCGGCGAACTCGTCCGGGTCGACGCCCGCGCCAACCGAGAAGACCACCGCGGAGGGAGCGGCCGACGCCGTCAACGCGCTCGAGCTCACGGGCCCGAGCTCTGCGGAGGCCATCCCCGACATGGAGACGGTCGTCGCTGACGCAGAGCCTCAGCTGCCCGCAACCGTGTCCGACGCGAAGGGGACCGAGATCACCGTCGAGAGCGCTGATCGGGTGCTCGCTCTCGACCTCTACGGAACGCTCACCGACACCGTGATCGGACTCGGACTGCAGGACCACCTCGTGGGTCGATCGAACTCCGACCTGCAGAAGGAGCTCGCCGACCTCCCAGTCGTCACGAAGGACGGACACGACCTCAACGTCGAGGCGGTGCTGAACCTGAATCCCGATCTCGTGCTGACCAACACGACGATCGGCAGCGACGACAACTACACGCAGCTCGAGAGCGCCGGTGTGACGGTCGTACGCTTCGACCAGGTGCCCCACATCGACGGCATCGCGGATGCGATCCACGAGGTCGGCGAGGTATTCGGAGTTCCGGATGCCGCGGAGGAGCTTGCTCAGCACACCGCGGACGAACTCGAGGAGGCACAGAAGACCATCGATGCGCTGAAGGCGGAGACCCCGCGTGCTCCACGGGCGGCCGTGCTGTACGTCCGCGGCACCGCAGGCATCTTCTTCATCCTCGGCGCCGACTACGGAGCGGCCGACGTGCTCGAGGCGCTCGGTCTCGAAGACGTCGCAGCCGAGAACGGCATCACCGACCTGAAGCCGGCCAACGCCGAGGCGCTCGTCACCCTCGATCCCGAAATCGTCCTCGCGATGGAGAACGGCGTCGAGTCGAGCGGCGGCGTGGAGGGCTTCCTGAAGCGACCGGGCATGGCGGAGACCACGGCTGGGGCGAACGAGCGAGTGGTCACCGCTCCCGACAGCCAGCTGCTCTCGTACGGACCCCGCACGCCGCAGGCTCTCGTGGCTCTGGCACGCGCCATCTACACCGACGGATCATGACGCGCACGGCACCCGATGTGACACGTGCTCCCGCTGCGGCATCCGCCCCACGAGTCGGCACGGTCACGCGATCGCGCCGACTCGTGCGGGTCACGGTCGTGACGACGACCCTCGTGGCTGCAGCTCTCGCCGTCGCGGTGATCTCGGCGGCGACGGGCCAGTTCTCTGCGAGTCCCAGCGAAGTGCTCGGCGCGCTCGTTCGAGGCATCGTGGGCGGAGGGGATGCCGACACTCAGCGCGTCGACGCCGTGCTGTGGGCGATCCGCTTCCCACGCGCCGTGCTCGCGCTCCTCGCGGGGGCGTGCCTCGCGGTGGCGGGCGCGGTCATGCAGGGCGTCTTCGCGAACCCGCTGGCCGAGCCCAGCATCGTGGGCGTGAACTCGGGCGCCTCCGTCGGGGCGACGCTCGTGATCATCACGGGCGCCTCGGTGGCTGCGCCGTGGTCGCTGCCGCTCGCCGCCTTCGCCGGAGCGCTCGTCGTCACCGTGCTCGTCTGGTCGATCTCGCGCACCGGCGGCAAAGCGGCGGTGCTGACGCTCGTGCTCGCCGGCATCGCGATCAACGCCGTCGCGAGTGCGGCGACGAGCTTTCTGATCTTCCTCGGCGACGCGTCCTCGCGTGAGCAGGTGATCTTCTGGCAGCTCGGAACGCTCGCCGCGGCATCCTGGAACAGCGTCGGTGTGACCGCGATCGTCTTCGCCCTCGGGTTCGTCGGCTGCCTCATGATTCGTCGGCAGCTCGACGTGCTGTCGCTCGGCGACTCTGCGGCGTCGTCGAGCGGCGTGAGCGTGGAGTGGCTCCGCGTCGGTGCGATTCTGCTGGCGTGCCTGCTCACGGGCATCGCCGTCGCGTTCGGCGGAGTGATCGCGTTCGTCGGGCTCATCGTTCCGCACGCAATCCGTCTCGCGGTCGGGCCATCGCACCGATACCTTGTTCCGCTGTCGGCGCTCGGGGGAGCGGTGCTGCTCGGTGCCGCCGACATCGCTGCCCGTACGGTCGTGCCGTTCGCCGACCTCCCGATCGGAATCTTCACAGCCGTCGTCGGCGGGCCGCTCTTCCTCGTGCTCCTGCGACGCACACTTCGCGGGCAGGGGGCCCGATAATGCGCGGACTTCGCATTACACACGCACGCGTCACGCTCGAGAAGCAGACCATCCTCGACGACGTCTCCCTGAGCTTCCGGCCCGGTCGCGTCACGGTCATCATCGGGCCGAACGGCGCGGGCAAGTCGACGCTGCTGGGCGTCGCGGCCGGAACGATGAGAGTGGATGCCGGCGAGGTCACGCTCGGCGGACAGGACATCCGCCACGTCTCGGCGAAGCGCGCCGCCCGCATGCGCGCAGTCATGCCGCAGGACACCTCGGTCGCGTTTCCGTTCACCGTCCGCGAGGTCGTCATGATGGGGCGTTCGGCCTGGTCGGAGAGCGCCGCAGCCTCAGAGCAGGTCGCCGACGAGGCGCTGCGATCTGCGGGCCTCGGCGCGATGGCGGACCGTGAGATCACGACGCTCTCCGGAGGGGAGCGTCAGCTCGTCGCATTCGCGCGCGTGATCGCTCAGGCGACACCGGTGACCGAGTCCAGCGTCGTGCTGCTCGATGAGCCGACGGCCGCGATGGACATCGCACACGCCGAGTCCGCGCTCACTCTCGCCCGGTCGCTGGCCGCACGGGCCGCAGCGGTGGGCATCGTGCTGCACGACATCGACGCCGCAGCCGCCTACGCGGACGATCTCGTGCTCATGCACCGCGGCCGGGTGCACGCGGCCGGGAGCGTCGCGGACGTCTGCGTCCCCGGCATCCTCTCCCGGGTCTACGGCACGCCGATCGACGTATTCGAGCTCGACGGACGCCTGCACGTGACCCCGGTTCGCGCGGCCGCCTGACGAGACGAGGGAGCGCTCTGCGCCGCGTCCCGCCGGGGAGCGCTCTGCGCCGAGTCCTGTCGGTGCGCGCTCTGCGCCGCGTCGCGCCGGGGAGCGCTCTGCGCCGAGCCTCGGTGCAAAGAGTCGGTGATTCTTGCGGCGCGCCGTGGAGGCAAGCGTTTACCGCGGCGTGCCGCGCGAGTTTTCCGATTCTGTGAACGCTCGTCAGCGGCTGACGCGCGGTCAGCGGCTTCGCTGCGGGCGGCGCTCGAACCAGTCGAGCATGTCGGGGTTCGAGCGCTGCAGCTCATCGAGTGAGACCGTGCTCTGCAGGTGCTCGATCGGCGTTGTTACGAGCCTGGACGCGACGTTGTTGATCGCCTCGTCACTCCAGTGCTCGCCGCGCATCCGCAGCAGAAGCGACCCGTCGCGGTCGAGCACGAACATCTGCGTGACTGGCTCGGTGGCGCCGTTGCGTCGCAGCCGCAGCACGATCGCACGGGCGACCTCGCGGAGAGGGATGCTCCGGGTCCCAGGCAAGAACGGCTCGACGACCAGGTCGGCATCCGTCACTTTGACGCTCATCGCGGTGTAGCGCAGTGCCACCACAACAATCGCGAGCACGGCCGCGACCATGACTCCGAACACCCACCAGCCGCGCCCGGCCGGAATGGCGAGCCAGTACAGCGTCGCAAGCATCGGAATCGCGAGAGCGCAGGCGATCAGCACTCCCTGCCAGAGGGCGGAGCGGCGCGCGCGCACGACGACAGTCTGATCAGTCAGTGCGGCGTCTCCCATGGTCTCCCTCCCCATCCATCTTGGTACGGATCCGAGAAGTTGTCGTGTCCTCATTTTGGAGGACAAGCGCATTGGCCAAGTGGAGTGCGGGGGAGAGCGTGTCGGGTGACGCTTGTTGCATGAGCTGTTTCGTGAGGGGGTGAAACGGATGCTGATACACAAAAGAACCCCTGATCAGACAGGGGTTCTGGTTGGCGGAGAATGGGGGATTCGAACCCCCGAGGGCGTTAACCCAACACGCTTTCCAAGCGTGCGCCATAGGCCACTAGGCGAATTCTCCTTGACCCACGAAAAGCGGGCCTCAGCTAGCTTACCTGAGACCCGCCTCAGACGTGGAATCGAAGCCGGCTCACGGCCGGTCACACACCGTCGTTTTCATCTGTACAATGGATGCTGGCTCCTCGCGTGGCGCCATCCAGGCCAACTCCCCCAGGACGGAAACGTAGCAAGGGTAACCGGGCTCTGGCGGGTGCGCGAGGGGTCCTTTTTATTGCCCTAGAAGCGCCTCTGCTGCGGCGTCTTCTCGGGCAGCTGCGAACCCTCCCAGCCGCGACGGATCGACCGCGAGCCGCGGTGCTCATCGCGCGAGCGATACACGATGTACGGCCGGAACAAGTAGCCGATCGGCGCCGAGAACACGTGCACGAGACGCGTGAACGGCCACAGGATGAACAACAGCGTCGCACTCAGCGCGTGCAGCTGGAACAGCAGCGGAGCGTCGATCATGAGCGACGGGTCCGGCTGGAACAGCAGGATGCTGCGCACCCACGGCGAGATCGTCTCACGGTAGTTGTACCCGCCTCCGATGATCTGGTGCGCCACTGTCGCCGCCGTGCCGATCACGATCGTCAGGGCGAGGAACACGTACATGATCTTGTCCATGACGGTCGTTGCGAGGAAGACCGGTCCGTTCGTGCGTCGACGGAAGATCAGAATGGCGAGCCCCGCGATCAGCAGTGCGGCGGCCGCCGTACCGAGCACGGTCGCACCCCAGTGGTACATGTGCTCGTCGATGCCGATCGCGTACAGCCACTCCCGGGGAATCAGCAGCCCGACGACGTGCCCGGCGAGCACCATGAGGATGCCGAAGTGGAACATCGGCGATCCGAGACGGAGCAGCCGGCTCTCGTAGACCTCGCTCGACCGGCTCGTCCAGCCGAACTTGTCGTAGCGGTAGCGCCAGATGTGTCCCACGATGAACACTGCCATGCCCGCGTAGGGCAGAGCGATCCAGAGGACGAAGTCGAGCGCGTTCATGCGGGGGCCTCCTCGCGTGCGGAGTACGGTTTGAGATTTCCGAGGAATGTGAGGCCGACGGTCTCCACGGGCGGTCCGTCGTTGACCAGACTGAGGTAGCGGTCGCGCGTCTCGTCGTCGATCTCGGGGAGCGACGCTGCGACGGCTTCGATGAGGTGCACGTATGGGCTCTCGAAGCCCGTGAGCGCCGCGCGCAGCACCTCGATGCCGTCGCGGTGCGCCGCAAGAAGATCCACCGCGACGGGCGAGGCGCTCGCGGCGGAGAACTCCAGCACTTCCGGCAAGAAGTCCGGCAGCTCTTCGTCCGAGGGTTCCCAGCCGGCCGCGCGGTACGCCTCGATGAAGCGCACGAGCGCCATGCCACGGCGACGGGTGTCACCGGCGGCGTAGTACGTCAGGTACATGGCGCACTTGCGCTTGAGATCGAACGTGGCGACGTAGTTCTTCTGCAGGTCGTCTGCCGAAGCATCCTTCATGACCTGCAGAAAACGCTCGAAGCGCTGAGCGATGGGAGCCGGAAGACTCGGCACCGCATCAGCCACGGCGGGCCAAGCCGCACGTCGCTGGTCGTCGGGGTAGTCGAGCAGAATGGATGCCGCCATGTGCGCGATGCGCCGCTGGTCGTCCGTGAGCGCGATCGGCGCGACGGGCTCCGGGAGCGGTTTGACGGGACTCATTTCTCGTCTTTCTCCTTGTCCGGCGGGAACATCCCGGTGGGCCGGCCGTTGCCGTCCCAGTTCAGCAGGTTGATGCGCCCCGGCGTCGACGGACGGTCGGCGGTCTGACGGTCCTGCAGAACGTGGAAGTTCTCGACCGCGACCGGGTCGGGGCCGTGACCGCTCGACAGGCCGAAGGGTCCGGCGCCGCCCATCCCGGGGCCACCCTCGTAGTCGAGGGAGCAGGCCAGCTCGTCGAGCTCGCGCGCCTGCTCGGAGTGCGCCTGCGGAATCACGTAGCGGTCCTCGTACTTCGCGATCGCGAGCAGGCGGTACATCGCCTCGACCTCGGTTCCCGTCATGCCAACGGACTCCGCGATCTTCTCGTCGCGACCCTCATCGAGGTTGATGCCGCGCATGTACGAGCGCATCGCGGCGAGCTTCTGCAGCGACTCCGTGACCGGCCCGAGGTCGCCCGCGCTGAACAGTCCCGCGAGGTACTCCATCGGGATGCGCAGCTTGTCGATCGCAGCGAAGAGGTTGTCGGCATCCTCACCGTCGTTTCCGCTGCCCGCGACCACGTCGACGACGGGGGAGAGCGGCGGGATGTACCAGACCATCGGCATCGTGCGGTACTCCGGGTGCAGCGGAAGCGCGACGCGGTACTCCTTGATGAGCTTGTAGATCGGGCTGTTCTGCGCGGCCTCGATCCAGTCATCAGGGATGCCTTCGGCACGAGCGGCCTCGACGATCGCCGGGTCGTGCGGGTCGAGGATGATGTCACGCTGCGCGTCGAGCAGGTCGTGTTCGTTCTCGACGGAAGCCGCTTCGAGCACGCGGTCAGCGTCGTACAGCACGAGCCCGAGGTAGCGCAGACGGCCCACGCACGTCTCCGAGCAGACTGTCGGCAGTCCGACCTCGAGGCGCGGGTAGCAGAGCGTGCACTTCTCGGCCTTGCCGGTCTTGTGGTTGAAGTAGACCTTCTTGTAGGGGCATCCCGACACGCACATGCGCCAGCCGCGGCACTGGTCCTGGTCGACGAGCACGATGCCGTCCTCGCTGCGCTTGTACATCGCACCGGAGGGGCACGACGCGACGCACGACGGGTTGAGGCAGTGCTCGCAGATGCGCGGCAGGTAGAACATGAAGGCCTGCTCGAACTCCATGGCGACGTGGTCGCTCATGTGCTTGAGGATGGGGTCCTCCTGCACGGTCTCCGGGGAGCCGCCGAGATTGTCGTCCCAGTTCGCCGACCAGCCGATCTTCATGTCGTCGCCGGTGAGCAGCGACTTCGGCTTCGCGACCGGTGTGTGCTCGCTCTGCGGAGCGTTGAGCAGCATGTCGTAGTCGTAGGTCCAGGGCTCGTAGTAGTCCTCGATCTCCGGCAGCTTCGGGTTGTAGAAGATGCTCGCGAGCTTCTGGATGCGGCCGCCGGAGCGCAGCTTCAGCCGGCCGCGCTTCGTGCGCACCCAGCCGCCGCCCCACTTCTCCTGGTCCTCGTAGGTGCGCGGGTATCCGACACCGGGCTTCGTCTCGACGTTGTTGAACCAGACGTACTCGACGCCGGTGCGGTTGGTCCACGCCTGCTTGCAGGTCACAGAGCATGTGTGGCATCCGATGCATTTGTCGATGTTCATCACCATCGACATCTGAGCCATGACGCGCATTAGTATTCGACCTCCTGGCTGCGACGGCGGATGACCGTCACCTCGTCTCGTTGGTTTCCTGTCGGTCCGAGATAGTTGAACGCGAACGAGAGCTGCGCGTAGCCGCCGATGAGGTGGCTCGGCTTCATCAGCACTCGCGTGAGCGAGTTGTGGATGCCGCCGCGCAGACCGCTCGTCTCCGCCTTCGGAACGTCGACTGTGCGGTCCTTCGCGTGGTACATGAAGACCGTGCCCTCGGGCATGCGGTGCGACACGTTCGCGCGGGCGACGACGACACCGTTGCGGTTGTATGCCTCGATCCACTCGTTGTCACGCACGCCGATCTTGTCGGCATCCTGCGGCGACATCCAGATGGTGGGGCCGCCGCGCGAGAGCGAGAGCATGAACAGGTTGTCTTGGTACTCCGAGTGGATGGACCACTTGGAGTGCGGCGTCAGGTAGCGCACCGCGACCTCGGCCTTGCCCGCGGAGCCGGGAGCCCTGCTCGGCGCCGTTGAACCGACCTGCGCGTCGCCGTACAAGCGGTACAGGTCGAGCGGAGGACGGTAGATCGGCATCGACTCGCCGAGCTCGATCATCCAGTCGTGGTCGAGGTAGAAGTGCATGCGTCCCGTGAGGGTATGCCACGGCTTCTTGTGCTCGACGTTGACCGCGAACGCCGTGTAGCGGCGGCCGCCGTGCTCCGAACCCGACCACTCGGGCGAGGTGATGACGGGCACCGGCCGCGACTGCACATCGGGGAAGGTCACCCGGGTGTCTTCGCTTCCGGAGGCGAGCTCCCTGAGGCTCGTCTGTCCGGTGTGCTTGCCGAGCTTCTCGAAGCCCTGCAGCGAGAGGCGCCCGTTCGTCGTGCCCGAGAGCGTCAGAATCATCTCGCACGCCCGCACATCGGTGTCGAGACGGATGCTGCCCGCATACGGGCCCGACTGCACGAGTCCGTTGACCCGACCGAGCTTCTCGAGCTCCGGCTTGGGCTCGTAGGTGATGCCCTTCGTCTGCATGCCGAGCTTCTCCGTGAGTGGCCCGAGCGTCGACATCTGGTCGGCGAGCTTCGTGTAGTCGCGCTCGACGACCAGCAGCTTCGGCATCGTCACACCCGGAACGAGCGGGGCGTCGCCGTCGACCGTTCCGTTCGGCGTGGCCATGGCGTCGGCCGTGTCGTGCATGAGCGGCGCCGCGACGAGATCCTCCCGCACACCCAGGTGGGTGCGCGCCATCACGCTGACCTTCTTGGCGAGCGTGTGGAAGATGTCGAAGTCGGTGCGCGTCTGCCACGGCGGCTTGATGGCCGGGTTGAACGAGTGCACGAACGGGTGCATGTCAGTGGACGACAGGTCGTACTTCTCGTACCAGGTCGCCGCCGGCAGCACGACGTCGGAGAACAGCGTCGTGCTCGTCATGCGGAAGTCCGCGGTGAACAGCAGGTCGAGCTTGCCCTCCGGAGCCTCGTCGTGCCAGCGGATGTCGCGCGGACGACGGTCGCCCTCCGCCTCGGGCGCGCGGACCGCGGCATCCGTCCCCAGCAGATGCTTGAGGAAGTACTCGTTGCCCTTTCCGGAGGAGCCGAGGATGTTTCCGCGCCAGATGCTCAGCACGCGCGGGAAGTTCTCGGGGGAGTCCGGGTCTTCGCACGCGAACCTGAGGCTGCCGTCCTTCAGGCTGTCGACCACGTACTGCTGCGGTTCGACGCCCTTCTCCCGAGCCTCGTCGACGATGTCGAGCGGGTTCTTGTCGAACGTCGGGTAGCTCGGCATCCACCCGCGCTTGGCTGACTCGACCATGCAGTCCGCCGTCGTACGATCGGCGAACTGGCCCGAGGCGAGCGGTGAGGCGAGCTGATCGGCGGGCAGACCGTCGTAGCGCCACTGGTCGGTGGCGAGGTACCAGAACGCCGTGCCGATCATGTTGCGTGCGGGGCGCACCCAGTCGGCTGCGAGCTGGTACTGGTTGTAGCCCGTGAGCGGGCGAACCTTCTCCTGCCCGACGTAGTGCGCCCAGCCACCGCCGTTCACCCCCTGACAGCCCGTGATGGTCGTCAGGGTGAGGAAGGTGCGGTAGATGGTGTCGGAGTGGAACCAGTGGTTGGTTCCGGCGCCCATGATGATCATGGAGCGGCCGCCGCTGCGCTCGGCGTTGTCGGCGAACTCGCGGCCGATGCGCTCGGCCTTCTCCGCCGGAACCGAGGTGATCTCCTCCTGCCACGCGGGCGTTCCGGGCGTGGACGGGTCGTCGTAGCCGGTCGGCCATTCGCCGGGGAGGTCGTCGCGGCCGACGCCGTACTGCGCGAGCAGCAGGTCGAAGACCGTCGTGACCGTCTTGCCGGCGACCGTCGTCGTCGGAACGCCGCGACGGACGACGCCGG
Organism: Paramicrobacterium salitolerans; assembly: GCF_051513965.1. Taxonomy (GTDB): domain Bacteria; phylum Actinomycetota; class Actinomycetes; order Actinomycetales; family Microbacteriaceae; genus Paramicrobacterium. The sequence goes on along the minus strand of NZ_CP195847.1, from coordinate 2,126,108 downwards.
TGCCGCCCGTGTGGGCGTCGTCGCTCACCTCGAGGTCGGGAGTGATGTCGAACCGCGGCAGGTCGATCGCGGCGGCCTCGCCCGACCAGGCCGGGGAGTCCATGATCGACAGGAGCGGGTCGACATCGCCGAGGTCGAGGTTCCAGGCGCCCTCGTCCTCCGTGCTGAAGCGGTGACCCAGCGAGCCGTTCGGCACCGCCGGGGCGCCGTTCTGGTCGAGCAGCACGGTCTTGAACGCGGGGTTCGCCGTCTCGGCATCCGCACCGCCCAGGTCGGCCGCGGTGACGAACTTGCCGGGAACCCAGGCGTCGCCGCGCTGCTGCAGGGCCACGAGGTACGGGGCGTCGGCGAAGCGCTTGAGGTAGTCGACGAACGGCGCTGTGCGTCGGTCGACGAGGAACTCCTTGAGGATGACGTGGCCCATCGCCATCGCGAGGGCGCCGTCAGTGCCGGGGTGCGGGGCGAGCCACTCATCGGCGAACTTCGAGTTGTCGGCGTAGTCCGGCGAGACCGTGATGACCTTCTGGCCGCGGTAGCGCGCCTCCGTCATGAAGTGAGCGTCGGGGGTGCGCGTGACCGGAACGTTCGAGCCCCACATCATGAGGTACGACGCGTTGAACCAGTCCGCTGACTCCGGAACGTCGGTCTGGTCGCCGAAGACCTGCGGGCTCGCGACCGGGAGGTCGGCATACCAGTCGTAGAACGACTGCATGGTGCCGCCGAGGAGATTCACGAAGCGGGCGCCGACGCCGTGCGAGACCATCGACATCGCGGGAATCGGCGAGAAACCCGCAACCCGGTCGGGACCGTACTTCTTGATCGTGTGCACGTGAGCGGCCGCGATGATCTCGGCGGCCTCCTCCCAGTCGGCGCGCACGAGACCGCCCTTGCCACGGGCGCGCTTGTACGTCCGCGCCTTCTCCGGGTCCGAGGTGATCTCCGCCCACGCCTCGACCGGGTCGCCCAGGCGCTGCTTCGCCTCGCGGTACATCTGCAGCAGAACGCCGCGGATATAGGGGTAGCGAACGCGCGTGGGAGAGTACGTGTACCAGCTGAACGCCGCGCCGCGCGGGCATCCTCGTGGTTCATACTCGGGGGAGTCTGGACCGACCGAGGGGTAGTCGGTCTGCTGTGTCTCCCACGTGATGATGCCGTCCTTGACGTACACCTTCCACGAGCAGGATCCCGTGCAGTTGACGCCGTGCGTGGAGCGCACGACCTTGTCGTGCGACCAGCGGTCACGGTAGAAGGAGTCGCCGGCTCGTCCGCCCTGCAGGTAGACGGAGCGCAGGTCCTTCGAGACCTCGCCGGGCCGCAGGTAGCGGCCGAGGCTGACGAGCGAGTCTGCGAGGGGGCCGTCGGTGCGGGCTCCGCTGTCGACTCGGCTTCGAGCTGCCATCGTGCCGCGGGTGCGCTTCGCCATTGTGAATCCTTTCGTGTAGCGGGGGAGATCGGATCGCTGAGCGAATCAGCTCGGCTTCTCGGCGCCGGGCCGTGCGTAGTACCACCAGGCGAGCCAGGTGCAGAAGCCGCACCAGACGGCACAGACGATGAAGAACGTCATGGGAGACATCACCGAGAGGGCCATGCCGACGAGGAACGGTCCGAAGGAGCCGATCGCGGCTGTCCAGCCGATGGTGCCGCCGGCCTGGACCTTCGTGAAGATCATCGGCATCTGCTTGAACGTGCCGGCGTTCGCGAAGCCCGAGAAGAAGAAGATGATCATCATGCCGGTCAGGAAGCCCCAGAACTCGCTGACGCTCGAGGGGGAGAGGAAGAACAGCGTCACAACCGTGCCGAGCGTCATGCCGACGCCGCCGAGGAACGTGAACTTCGCACCGCCCCACTTATCGCACAGCGGACCGCAGGCTGCGCGGATTCCGGCGCCGAGGAGGGGTCCGATCCACGCCCAGGCGAGGGGATTCGGGGCATCCTCGAACCCGCCGTAGACGTTCTTGATGATGAGGCCCGTCTGCGCGGCGAGACCGGAGAACGCGCCGAACGACATGAGGTACAGCGCCGACATGATCCAGGTGTGCTTGAGGCCGAAGATGTTCAGCTGCTGTCGGAAGTTCGCCTTCACGGGGACCCGGCGCAGGAACACGATCGCGAGGATGGCCGCGAGAAGCACCCACGGCACCATGACGAGGCCGCCGTTGTGCAGCCAGACCAGCGTGCCGTCGGTCTGCGACTGCGGCGTGAGGGCCGCCGTGCCCAGAAGGCCGAAGCCGACCACCCACGGCACGAGGAACTGCACGATGCCGATGCCGAAGTTGCCGATGCCGGCCTGCAGCCCGAGGGCGGTGCCCGAGAGGCGCTTCGGGAAGAAGTAGCTCGTGGAGGCCATGAGGCCGCTGAAGCTTCCGCCTCCGACACCCGCGCTGAACGAGAGCAGCATCAGGAACCAGAACGGAATGGTTGGGTCGCGGACCACGAACGTCCAGCCGAGCAGCGGGATGAGCAGCAGCAGGGCCGAGAGCGTGACGAGTGTGCGCGTGCCGAGCAGGGGAGGCAGGAACATGAAGAGCAGCCGGATGAGTCCGCCCGCGAGGCCCGGGAGGGCGACGAGCCAGTAGAGCTGCTGCTCAGTGAGGTGATACCCGATGTCGTTGAGCCGGGGCGCGATCGCGCTGACGAGGTACCACGTGGCGAAGGCCAGGATCATCGTGTACGTGGTGATCCACAGCGTGCGCCACGCGAGCTTCTTGTCCCACGTCGCGTCGTTCTCGGGGTCCCAGTTGGACAGATCGGGCTTCAGACTGACGGCATCCTTCCCCATGCCCGCCTTGGTGCTCACTCTTCCTCCAAATGTCATTCTGACGCCGAGGTCGAAGAAGACGTCCCTGTCTCCTTGTTTTTGGAGCCTAACGCAGTTCGCGTCGGTGGGACAGGCTAACTTCGACTGCTCGCTGACCGGTGGATCTCACCGGTTAAGGCGAGTGTGCTCCTTTCTCTGCGCTCCTGAGTGCGAGACGCCCGTGTTTATTCAGACGTTCATCTGAGAGCGCGTTCATGCGCCCCGGTTGCCTACACTGACGGTATGAGCGAAGTTTCCGGAGTCGGCGTCGCGTGTGTCATCACGGTCTCCGATCGGGCCAGTCGGGGTGTCAGGGACGATGCCTCCGGGCCGGTCGCGGCGGATCTGCTGACCGGTGCCGGCTGGCAGGTCGAGTCGCGGGTCGTGCCCGATGATCAGGATGCCGTCGCGGGCAGCATCCGCACGGCCATCGATCGCGGGGCGAGGCTCGTCATCACCACCGGAGGAACGGGCCTCGCACCGCGCGACGTGACTCCGCAGGCGACTGCGCCGCTGCTTCGGCTGGCGCTCCCGGGTATCGCGGAGGAGATCCGCCGGGTCGGTGCCGCGAACGTGCCCGGTGCGATGCTCTCGCGGGGGCTGGCCGGCATCGCGGGAAACGCGCTCGTGGTGAACCTCGCTGGGTCGACGGGCGCCGTGCGCGACGGCGTTCCGGTGGTGCTGTCCGTCGCCGAGCACGTGCTGTCGCAGCTCGACGGCGGTGATCACGAATGATCGCGTTCGCTCGCGTCACAGAGCGGCCGCTCGACGTCACAGAGCACATGGATGCCGTCGCACACGCGAGCCAGGGCGCGACGGCGCTCTTCGTCGGAACCGTCCGCGACAACGACCCCGACGCCGAGGGGCGCGTCGTGCAGCTCGACTACAGCGCCCACCCCGATGCCGAAGCCGTTCTCGCGGAGCTCGCGGAGGCCGCGGACGCTGACGGACTGCGCATTGCCGTGAGCCACCGCATCGGCACGCTGGGCATCGGCGACGGAGCGATCGTGTGCGCCGTCTCGAGCGTGCACCGCGCGGAGGCGTTCGACGTGTGCCGCGCGCTTGTGGAGTCGGTCAAGGCGGAGCTTCCGGTGTGGAAGAAGCAGGTCGAGGCCGACGGCAGCTACTCGTGGGTGGGCCTCGGTCGGCTCGGCTGATGAAGCCGCGTGGATGCCGTGAGGAGCAGCGCGTAGCAGCATCCGTGTCACATGACATTTGTTACGCGTAACACTCGTGACAGCAATGGTTGTCGGTGCAAGCATTCTCGGCATGACAACCTCACTCCGCTCGCTGCCCATCCTCGACATGTCCCGCCTCGACGCTGGCCCGGACGATGCCGCTGCCTTCCGCGCCGAACTTCGCCAGGTGACCCACGACGTCGGCTTCTTCTACCTCGTCGGCCACGGCGTCCCGCAGGAACTCATCGATGAGGTCCTCGACGTCTCACGCCGGTTCTTCGACCTGCCCGAGGAGCAGAAGCTCGCGATCGAGAACGTTCGCAGTCCGCAGTTCCGCGGCTACACGCGCCACGGCGCTGAGCTCACCGCCGGTCAGGTCGACTGGCGTGAGCAGATCGACATCGGGCCAGAGAAGGATGCCGTCGAGCCCGGCCCCGACGTCGCGGACTACTGGCGGCTCGAGGGCCCCAACCAGTGGCCCGACGCCCTTCCGGAACTGCGCGAGACGGTCACCGAGTGGCTCGCACGGCTGAACGCCGTGGCGCTCAAGCTGTTGCGTGCGTGGGCGGTCGCACTCGGCGCGTCGGAGGATGCCTTCGATGAGGCGTTCGCCGCCGACCCGTTCTCGATTCTGAAGATCGTGCGCTACCCGGGGGAATCCGACCTCGAGCCGAAGCAGGGCGTCGGACATCACCGCGACGGCGGCGTGCTGACGCTTCTGCTCGTGGAGCCCGGAAAGGACGGCCTTCAGGTCGAACACGACGGTGAGTGGATTGACGCGCCGAGCGTGCCGGGCGCATTCGTCGTGAACATCGGCGAGATGTTCGAGCTCGCGACGGAGGGCTACCTCAAGGCGACGCTGCACCGTGTGATCTCGCCCCGGAAGGGCACCGACCGCATCTCCCTGCCGTTCTTCTTCAACCCGCACCTCGACACGCGCATGCCGAAGCTCGACCTCCCGCCCGAACTCTCAGCGGCCGCGCGAGGTGTCTCCGTCGACCCGACGAACAGTCCCATTCTTGAGACCTACGGCGACAACGCGCTCCGCTACCGGCTGCGCGCGCACCCGAACGTCGCGGAGAGACACCACGCGGACCTGCTGGTGCGCTGAGCCTACTCGGGGCGCCGCTTTCTGCGGGGCTCCCGCTTGGGAGCATCCTCTGGCCTCACATCGCTGCGGGGTCTCTGCACGCCCTTCGAACGTGAGATTCGGTAGTCGATGCGATCGTCGATGTAGGTCCGCAGCTGCGGGATCTCGGGGATCGCCTCGGTCATGCGGCCCGTGATGTGCGATGTGACGCGGTTCAGACGAGCCACGCGTTCGGCGTAGTCCATCTGCCGTCGCTCGTAGCTGAGCCCGCGCAGGGTGGCGATGCACATCACCACGAGAATGATGCTGAACGGAAGCGCGGTGATGAGCGAACCGGTCTGCAGAGTCGTCAGCCCGCCCGCGAGGAGGAGCGCGATCGCGACGGCACCCTCGAGCCCCGCCCAGAGCACACGCGACCAGATCGGCGGGTTCGGGTGCCCACCCGAGGCGAGCATGTCGACCACGAGAGACCCGGAGTCAGACGACGTGATGAAGAAGATCGCGACGAGCAGGATGCTGATGACGGAGAGCACCTGACCGAGCGGCAGGGCTTGAAGCACCTGGAAGAGCGAGCCCTCCGCAGAAACCTTGCCGTCCTTCACGAGGTCTCCCGGACCGAAGAACTGGTGGAAGAGACCCGAGCCGCCGAGAACGGAGAACCAGAGCATCCCTACGACCGTCGGCACGAGCAGCACGCCCGCGATGAACTGACGCACGGTACGTCCGCGCGAGATGCGCGCAATGAAGACGCCGACGAACGGCGCCCAGGCGATCCACCAGCCCCAGTAGAAGATCGTCCACGACGAGAGCCACGCCTGACCGGCATCCCCCGTGTATGCGCCGACGTCGAACGTCATGTTGAGCACGTTCGCGAGGTAGACGCCGAGAGACTGAATGAGGTTGCGCAGCAGGAAGACCGTCGGACCGAGGATCAGCATCGTGACCATGAGCAGGCCCGCGAGGCTGAGGTTGATGTTCGAGAGCCACTTGATTCCCGCACCGACACCGCTGACGACCGACATCGTCGCGAGGAACGTGATGACGACGATCAGCACGACGAGGATCGTATTGTTGACCTCACCGATCACTCCGATCGCGTGAAGCCCGGACGAGATCTGCTGAACACCGAGACCGAGCGAGGTTGCGATGCCGAACACCGTTCCGAAGATCGCGAGGATGTCGATGACGTCACCCGGCCACGACTTGACCTTGTCGCCGAAGAGCGGCTCGAGCGCCCAGCGGATCGAGACGGGGCGACCTCGGCGGTGGATCGCGTAGGCGAGCGAGAGCCCGATCACGGCGTACACAGCCCACGGGTGGAGGCCCCAGTGGACGAAGGTCTGCGCCATCGCGAGTCCAGCGATGTCGCCCTGGTCGCCCTCCCAGCCGGGCTTCGGGTCGACGGTCGCGTAGGTGAGCGGCTCTCCGACGCCGTAGAAGACGAGACCGATGCCCATGCCGGCGGCGAAGAGCATGGCGAACCAGGAGAGCACGCCGAACTCGGGCTCATCTTCGTCTCTGCCGAGCTTCACCGAGCCGAGGCGCGAGAACGCCAGCACGATCATGAAGGCGACGAAGCCGCCGATCACGAGCATGTAGTACCACCCGATGTCGGCGACGATCCAGTCCTGGATGGCACCGAACACGTTCGCGGTTCCGTCGGGGAAGACGACCGCAAGCACGACGACGGCGACGATCACGATGAGCGCTGGCCAGAAGACCGCCGGGGCGATGAGACCTTTGCTCAGTCGCACTCCCTGGCGCTTGAGCTTCGCGGTGATCTCGTCGTCGGAGTCGTTCTCCTCGATGTGCATGTGCGAAGGAACCGCGACGATTGCGACATCGACTTCGGGCGCACCCGGAAGCACCGGTGTGTTCTCTTCAACTTCGGCCGCCGCACGTGCAACGCGTTCGCTCGTGTCCGTGCGCTCTGAGGTCTCATCTGCGTTCTGCGCGATGCTCTGCTCAGATGCGCCAGAGGCGTTGATCGTCGCTTCGCCCTCCGTGGGGCCGCTGTCGTCGCTCATCTCTCTCCGTTTCGTCGCTGACGTGACGCTTGCCCATAATGGTGCTTATCGGGTCGTTATTCAAACGCGGTGCTCGGAAGAACTCCTTATCGGCGCTGGTTTCGTGGTTCATCCTCCGGCGAACGGCGGCAGCACGTCGACCGTCGCGGCATCCGGAATCTCAGCGTCATCGCTGAGGCGCGTCCCGTTGACCATGAGTGAGCATCGGCCCAGGACACGGGTGAATTCCGCGCCGTGTGCGGCCGAGAGCTGGGAGCGAAGAGCGCCGAGCGTTGCGGGAGCGGCGAGCTGCTGCTCGTCGAGTCCGGCCGCATCTGCGGCACCGGCGAAGTAGCGGACGCGAATCATGATGTCCTCTCTTTCACGAGGCGCTGCGCGGTGGCCACGGCGTCGTCGAGCGAGGCGCCGCGCGCGACGGCCACGCCGACGAGGTAGGTCGAGACGGGGCCTGCGGGACGCGTGATGCCGTGAGCGACATCGCGCGTGAGGTCGAGAAGGGTCGTGGTGGGCACATCGCTCGGGTCTATGCCGAGCGCGTTCGCGAGATCGACGACCCAGGCGTCGAGATCGGCGGGGGTGTCAGCCATGAGAGTCCTCCCTGTTGCTTCGATAGTGGTCGATGTCATTCCAAGTATCAAGGTCGACGCTGGCGCCGTCGCGGTCGGCGATGAGGTGCAGACGGATGCCGGAGAGCAGCCGTCTCATCGAGGCATCCGTGACACTCGGCAGCGCGCTGACGGCGGCTCGCAGCGCCCTGACCCGGTAGCGTCCGGCGAGCCACTGCTCGCGGCCCGCTGCGTCGACGAGCGCGATGCCGTCACGGTCCGCGGGAATCGGTGCGTCGGCCAGCTGCGCCACGATGCTGCTCGCCCTGGGAAGATCGCACGCGAGAAGCCACGTCTCGCTCGCGTCGTCGTGCGGGGCCTCTCCGGTCTGCTGAAGAGCCGAGAGCGCCGCCGCGATGCCGGCGACCGGCCCCGAGAACGGCGGGTCTTCGCGCACGACGGTCACTCCGGGGCGCTCGAGGTGCGGCGGCCCGACGACGATCGTGGGCGACGCGGCGCTGACCGCCGCGAGAACGTGCTCGAGCAGCATCCGCCCGTCGATGTCGACGCTCGCCTTGTCGACGCCGCCGAGCCGTGAACCGCGACCGCCGGCGAGTACGATCGCCGCGTGCTGGGCGTGCGTGCGACCGCCGCGACGCCGCTGCGACGGGTCATCGCCCTCACTCATCGCTGTCACTCACGGCTGTCACTCACCGCGGACCCAGGTGCCGCTCTTGCCGCCGGTCTTCTTCACCAGCTCCACGTGCTCGAGCGACACCGACTTGTCGAGACCCTTCACCATGTCGATGACGGCGAGTCCGGCGACACTGACGGCGGTGAGGGCCTCCATCTCAACGCCCGTGCGGTCCGCGGTGCGAACGGTCGCCTCGATGCTCACTCCGTCGGCGGTCACGTCGAGGTCGACGGTCGCTCCGTGCACTCCGATGACGTGCGCGAGCGGCAGCAGCTCGGGTGTGCGCTTGGCCGCCTGGATGCCGGAGAGGCGCGCAACCGCAAGCACATCGCCCTTCGGGGCAGTGCCGTCGCGCAGCGCGGCGACGATGTGCGGCGCGCACCGCACGAAGCCGCGCGCGGTGGCGCTGCGGATGGTCGGCTGCTTCTCGGTCACGTCGACCATGCGGGCTTCGCCTCGGGCGTCGAGGTGCGTGAACGGCTGCCCTGCGTGTGCGGAAGTCGGATTTTCGGGCGACACGCCGTGAGGGAAAGCGCCTTCCTCGACATGGCGCGCAGAATTTCCGATTCTTCGCGAGGACTCGAGCGTCATGACATCACCATCACAGTCACGGGGTCTCCTTCGGCGACGTGGTCGACCTCGGCGGGAACGATCGCGAAGCCCTCGGCGTCGGCGAGCGACGTCACGAGGTGCGACCCGCTGCCGCCTGCGGTCGCGGGCTGCACGATCTGGTCGTTGAAGATGACCGGCAGAATCTGGGTGCGGCCGGGCGGTGTGCGCCAGCTGGCCGCGGCCGTTCGGACGACGCGCGGCCGGTCGATGTCGGCGTGGCCAGCCATGGCGCGCAGCGCGGGCCTGACGAACATCTCAACGGATGCCGCAACGCTCACGGGGTTGCCGGGCAGGCAGAACATCAGGGTGCCGTCGAGGACGCCGAACCCCTGGGGTTTTCCGGGCTGCATCGCGACGCGATCGAACTGAACGGATGCTCCGCCGAGCACGGCCTTCACAACGTCGAATGCGCCGACGCTCGCTCCACCCGAAAGCACGATGGCATCGCTCTCGGCGCTCGCCGCAGCGACTTCGGCGCGCAGGGCCTCGGCGTCATCGGGCACGGTCACGACGCGTGTGACGTCTGCGCCGGCGCTCGTGAGTGCTGCCCGCAGCAGCACAGAGTTTGATTCGGGGATCTGCCCGCGTGCGGGCGTGGCCCCGGGGACGACGAGCTCCGAGCCGGTTGAGATGACGGCGACGCGCGGCCGGCGGTGCACCGTGACGGTGTCGTGACCGGCCGAGGCGATGGAGGACAGCTGCCAGGGGCCGAGCTCGGTGCCGGCGGCGACGGAGAGGGAGCCGGCCTCGGCATCCTCACCCATACGGCGGATGTGCGCTGCGGGCCTCGGCTGCTCGGTGACGGTGATCTCCGCGGGCGGTGTCTCGCTGATCGCCGTGCCGAGGTCGGTGTGCTCGAGCGGCACGATCGCGTCGGCATCCGTGGGCACGGGCGCTCCCGTCATGATGCGCACGGCCTCGCCCGGCCCGAACGACGGGTCGTCGCTCGAACCGGCCGGCGCGTCGCCCACGATCCGCAGCCGGGCGCCCGGGGTGGCGTCGGCGGCGCGCACGGCGTAGCCGTCCATGGCGGAGTTGTCGAAGAGGGGCACGGGCCACCGGGTGGTGATGTCGTCGGCGAGCACGAGGCCGAGGGCATCGGCGAGCGGTACCGTCTCGACGGGCAGCACCCGCGCGGCGGCGAGGATGCGCTCGCGGTGGTCGTCGATCGAGATGAGGCTCATGCGCGGCTCCATTCGGTCCAGTCGGCATAGCCGCCCTCGAGCAGGCGGATGTCGGCGCTCGGGTGAGCGGCAGTGAGCGCGTGAGCGGCGGCCCGAGCGCGTGGCCCCTGCTGGCAGAACACGACGACGGTGCCCGCGAGCGGGACGGATGCCGCATCGCTCAGCACCTCGCCGAGCGGAACCGAGACCGCGCCGGGAATGGTGCCGCGCGCGAACTCGTCGGGTTCGCGCACGTCGAGCAGCGTCTCCGGGGCGAGGGACTCCAAGTCGGAGAGCGCGACGTGTGTGGGGCGCGCTGCTGTCGCGGCATCCTGTGACCCCTCGTCGGGAACCCAGTCCGTCGGAGGCGCCGTGGCGACGAGCGGCACCTCGCGGGTGCGTGCTCCGAGTCCGTCGAGCACGAGCATCCGGCCGAGCAGGCTTTCGCCGATGCCGCAGATCAGCTTGACGGCCTCGGTCACGAGGATGCCCCCGAGCTGACCGCACAGCGCGCCGAGAACACCAGCCTCGGCGCACGAGGGCACCTCGCCGGGGGCGGGCGCCACGGGGAAGACGTCGCGGAGTGTGACCGGCTGCCCCGACGACGGCGTCGACCAGAACACGGTCGCCTGGGCGTCGAACTGCAGAACCGATCCCCAGACGAGGGGGATGCCGAGCGCCGCACACGCGTCGGCGACGGCGTACCGGGTCGAGAAGGTGTCGCTTCCGTCGATGACGAGGTCGTAGTCGGCGAAGATCTGCTCTGCGTTCTCGGGTGTGAGGTGCTCGCGGTGCTCGATCACCGTCGTGTGAGGTGAGAGCGAGCGGATGCGGTCAGCGGCGACGCTCCCCTTGAACTTGCCGACGTCGTCCACGGTGAAGACGATCTGCCGCTGCAGGTTGCTCGCGTCGACCACGTCGTCGTCGACGATGCCGATTGTGCCGATGCCGGCGGACGCAAGATAGAGGAGTACGGGGGAGCCGAGCCCGCCCGCACCGAGCACACCGACGCGAGCGGCGCGGATTCGGCGCTGCCCGACCTCGCCGACCTGGAGGAGGCGGAGTTGGCGGGCGGCGCGCTCCGCTTCGCCCGGCGGCAGCGCTGCGGCGGGCTCGACGAGAGGTGCAAGAGGCATGCACCCCACGCTAGCGCGAACGGTGCGGGAAGGCTCGGGTGGCGACCGTGAAAACTGCGGCTTCGACGTCATCCCTCATTCTCATGTTCTGAAAGCGTGCTTCCACAAAACCCGCACCGAACCCTAGATAGTTCCGCATTTGCGGTGATAACTTGTCAATATGACCGCATTTCGCATCAGTGAGGCCGCGCCTCTGCTCGGCGTGAGCGACGACACGTTACGACGTTGGATCGACTCAGGGCAGCTCGCTGCCCGTCGTGACAGCGCTGGACGCATCGTCGTCGAGGGCGCCGACCTCGCCGGACGGCTGCGCGACTCGTCGCACGGGCCCGAAGACCCCGTGCACCGCGCGTCGAGCGCTCGCAACCGGTTCGTCGGAATCGTCACGAACGTCATCACCGACACCGTCATGGCGCAGGTGGAGCTGCAGTGCGGCCCGAATCGAGTCGTGTCGCTCATGTCGAGCGAGGCGGTGCGCGATCTCGGCCTCGAGGTCGGGTCGCTCGCCACCGCGATCGTCAAGTCGACGAACGTCATCGTCGAGACCCCACGAGAGAAGAGCTGACCATGACAACGCGCATGCGCCGCCTCGCGGCAACGCTCGCCGCAGCTTCGGCGGTCGCACTCACGTTCGCCGGATGCTCTGGAACTGCGGGCGCCGACTCCACCGACAGTGCCGAGAAGTCTGAGCCGCTGGTCATCTTCGCGGCGGCGTCGCTGCAGGGGTCGTTCGACGAGCTTGCGGAGGCGTTCGAGAAGAAGCATCCCGATGACCCCGTCGACCCGATCGTGTACGACGGTTCGCAGGCGCTCGCCACGCAGATCATCGACGGTGCGAGCGTCGACGTGATCGCCTTCGCGAACGAGCCGAGCTTCGAGCCTGTGGCTGACGCGGATGCCGCGGGCGACCCGACGGTCTTCGCGACGAACACGCTGCAGATCGCCGTCGCACCGGGCAACCCGAAGGGCATCGACGACCTCGCTGACCTCGCGAACGAGGACCTGTCGGTGGTGCTCTGCGCGCCGGAGGTCCCGTGCGGCACGGCATCCCAGACTCTGCTCGACGATGCCGGCGTCGAGGTGACGCCCGTGAGCGAAGAGACCAACGTGACGAGCGTCGTCACTCGAGTGAAGAACGGCGAGGCGGATGCCGGTCTCGTCTACGCGACCGATGTGGCAGCGGCATCCGACGGGCTTGAGGGAGTGACGCCGTCGAACGCCGACGTCGCCGTCAACCGGTACCCGATCGCGGTCGGCGCTGACGCCGCCTCGCCGAAGTCCGCCCAGGCGTTCGTGGACTTCGTGCTGTCTGACGAGGGGCAGAAGATTCTCGAGACCTACGGATTCGGCGCACCGTGACCCTGCCGCGCGGACTGTACATTCCGGCGGTCGGCGCGCTGGCCCTGCTGGTGCTGCCGATCGTCGGACTCATCTCGCGCGTGCACTGGGCGACGTTCTGGAGCGACCTGCTTTCGCCCGCGGCACTCGGCGCCCTCGGCCTCTCGCTCGGAACCGGAGCGGTGGCGACGCTCATCTGCCTCGTGCTCGGGGTGCCGTTCGCGGTGATCATCGCGCGGTCGAGGATGCGCGTGGCCGCTGTGCTGCGAACGATCGTGCTGATTCCGCTCGTGCTGCCGCCGCTTGTCGGAGGTCTTGCGCTCATCTCGCTGCTCGGCCGGTCGGGGCTCATCGGGCAGCCCATCTACGAGGCGACGGGCTTCAGCCTGCCGTACACGACGCCCGCGGTCGTGGTGGCGCAGACGTTCGTCTCGATGCCGTTTCTCGTCATCACGCTCGAGGGGGCGATCCGCACCTCGGGTATCTCGCACGAGCAGATCGCGTCGACTCTCGGCGCGGGACGGTGGCGGGTGCTGACGCGCGTGACGCTGCCGCTCATTCTGCCGGGGCTCGTGGGCGGAACCGTTCTGTGCTTCGCCCGCGCCATCGGGGAGTTCGGTGCGACGGCGCTCTTCGCGGGCAACGCGGAGGGCGTCACCCGAACGATGCCGCTCGCGATCTACACCGCGTTCAACGGGGTCGGTGTGACGCAGGACTCCGCCGTGGCGCTGTCGCTGCTGCTGCTCGTGTGCGCGGTCGTCATCATCGCGGGCATGCGGTCGTGGCGAGAGGATGCCGTGCGATGACTGCCCGCAGCCATCGCAGCCCCCAGGGAGGGGACCGTCACCCCCAGAGCAGCGACCGACGCGCGCAGGGCAGCGAGCGTCGCCCCCAGGGCAGTGACCATCGCCCTCAGAGCGATCACGAAATCGGAAAATCTTCGCGCCACGCCGGTGGGAGTGCCGCGTCCGCGGCGTGTCGCCCCAAAAATCCGACTGCTTCTGCTTCTGCTTCTGCTTCTGCTTCTGCTTCTGCTTCTGCTTCTGCCTCTGCCGCCGCCACTACCGATGCTCCTGCCGCCGCCGGTGCTCCTGCCGGTGCCGCTGCCTCCACCGCCGCCGGTGCTCCTGCCGGTGCCGTTGCCTCTGCTGCACCTGCCGCTACCGCCACCGCTGCTGCAGACACCCGCGGCGGCGGGCTCGACGCCCACGTCGTCGTGCGGCGCACCGACTTCACGGTCGACGTTGCGCTCCGCGTCGCGCCGGGTGGCCGCCTCGCGGTGCTCGGGCACAACGGAGCGGGCAAGTCGACGGTGCTGCACGCACTCGCGGGACTGCTGCCGATCGACGACGGCCACGTGCACCTGGGGGCCGTGGAGCTCGACCGTGCGGGCGGCATCCCTGTTCCCCCACATCAGCGCAGCGTGGGGCTGCTCGACCAGAAACCGCGGCTGTTTCCGCATCTGACCATCGCGCACAACATCGCGTTCGGTCCGCGTTCGCAGGGGCGCAGCCGGCGAGAGTCCCGCGCGATCGCCCACGAGTGGCTCGAGCGCATCGGCCTCGCGCATCGTGCCGGCGCGAAACCGCACGAGCTCTCGGGCGGGCAGCAGCAGCGCGTCGCCATCGCCCGTGCCTTCGCGGCAGAGCCCGCGGTGCTGCTGCTCGACGAACCGCTCGCGGCACTCGACGCCGAGAGCACGCCGAGCGTGCGGCGGATGCTCGTCGACGAACTCGCGCGCACCCAGACGGCGAGTGTTCTCGTGACGCACGACCTCGCCGATGCGTGGCAGCTCGCAGACGATTGCGTCGTTCTCGCGGAGGGGCGCATCGTCGACCGCGGCGCGCCGGATCGCCTGGCGTCCGAGCCGCGGCATCCGTTCACGGCGGCGCTCGCCGGGTTCGCCGTCGTGCGCGGCACCTGGAACGGAGACGTGCTGCAGGTCGACGGCCGCCCGCTCGAAGGACGCGCGGATGCTTCGCTGGCGCCGGGCAGCGCGGCAGTGGGCATCGTGCCGCCGTCCGCCGTTGCGGTGTCCGCTGACGGCGGTACGTGGCGGGCGACGCTCTCCGAGGTATCGTCTCGCGGCGGTGTCGTGCGGCTAGAAGATGCCTCGGGCCTTGCTGCGGAGCTTCCGGCCGAAGACGCGCGGTCTCTCGTGGGCGGCCGCCTGCCGGCATCCGGTGACACGGTCTGGTTCGCCCCCGACCCCGCCCAGTTGCGCATCCTCCCCGCCTAACCGCCCACCCAACCGCGCTATTTGTTCAGGTTTGCGCTACAGAAATTCCTGCAGCGCAGTGCCGATTCTGCAGCGCAGCAGAAATCAAACCGACCAGCCCACCCCCGTTCCGCACCCGATCAGGAATCAAGAAGTGGTCACCCCCGCATGCTCGTATGCTGATCGGTACGGCCAGCCGATGGCATCCGCACCGCGTCGAAATGATGGCGCAGTTCGCAGACATGCCCAGATCGCAGAGAGAGGCAGCATCCGCGCATGACCGCGCAGAACCAGACGACGCCCGTCGCCGACAGTCACGACACCATTCGGGTCATCGGAGCCCGCGAGAACAACCTCAAGAACGTCTCCGTTGAGATTCCGAAGCGCAGGCTCACCGTCTTCACCGGGGTCTCGGGCTCGGGCAAGTCGTCGCTCGTCTTCTCGACGATCGCGGCCGAATCGCAGCGCATGATCAACGAGACGTACAGCGCGTTCGTGCAGGGCTTCATGCCGAACCTGGCGCGGCCCGACGTCGACGTGCTCGAGGGCCTGACGACAGCGATCATCGTCGACCAGGAGCGCATCGGCTCCGACCCGCGCTCGACGGTGGGAACCGCGACGGACACCGGCACGATGCTGCGCATCCTGTTCAGCAGGCTCGGTGAACCGCACATCGGCTCCCCGCAGGCGTTCTCATTCAACGTCGCGTCGATCAGCGGCGCGGGCGCGGTGGCCTTCGAACGCGGCGGCCGCACTGTCAAGGAGAGGCGTGACTTCAACATCGTCGGCGGCATGTGCCCGCGGTGTGAGGGCCGAGGCCAGGTGAGCGACTTCGATCTCACCGCACTGTTCGACGAGACGAAGTCGCTCAACGATGGGGCCCTGCTTGTGCCCGGCTACACGGCAGACAGCTGGTACGGCCGCATCTACCGTGGCAGCGGCTACTTCGACAACGACAAGCCCATCAAAGACTTCAACGCGAAGCAGATGGATGCCTTACTGCACAAGCCCGCCACTCGGATCAAGGTCGAGGGAGTCAACGTCACTTACGAGGGGCTCATCCCGAAGATCCAGAACTCGATGCTCGCGAAGGACCGCGAGGCGATGCAGCCGCACATCCGCCGGTTCGTCGATCGGGCGATCACGTTCAACACGTGCCCGGAGTGCGATGGCACACGGCTCAGCGACACGGCGCGGTCCTCGAAGATCCGCGGAGTCAGCATCGCTGACGTCAACGCCATGCAGATCAGCGATCTGGCCGAGTGGATGCGCGAGCTCGACGAGCCGTCGGTCGCGCCGCTCGTGTCGGCACTGCGCGATACGCTCGACGCGTTCGTGACGATCGGGCTCGGCTACCTGTCGCTCAACCGCTCGGCGGGCACGCTCTCGGGCGGTGAGGCGCAGCGCACCAAGATGATCCGCCACCTCGGGTCGAGTCTCACCGACGTCACGTACGTCTTCGACGAGCCGTCGATCGGGCTCCATCCGCACGACGTCAAGCGCATGAACACACTGCTGCTGCAGCTGCGCGACAAGGGCAACACGGTGCTCGTGGTCGAGCACAAGCCCGAGCTCATCGGTATCGCCGATCATGCGATCGACCTCGGCCCGGGCGCGGGCACCGAGGGTGGATCGATCACCTTTGAGGGTACGGTCGACGAGCTTCGGGGCAGCGACACCGTGACCGGGCGCCACCTCGGCGATCGAGCGAGTCTGAAGGATGCCGTTCGCACGCCGAGCGGCCAGATGGAGATCCGTGGCGCTGACACCAACAACCTGCAGAACGTCGATGTCGACATTCCGCTCGGTGTGCTGTGCGTGCTGACCGGCGTCGCGGGTTCTGGCAAGAGTTCGCTCATCAGCGGCTCGGTCACTCCGCGCGAAGACGTGGTTACGGTGGACCAGCAGCCCATCAAGGGGTCGCGCCGCAGCAATCCGGCGACGTACTCGGGGCTGCTCGAGCCGATCCGCAAGGCGTTCGCGAAGGCCAACGGCGTCAAGCCGGGGCTGTTCTCCGCCAACTCGGAGGGCGCATGCCCCATGTGCAACGGCGCGGGCGTTGTGTTCACGGACCTCGGGGTGATGGCGAGCGTCGAGTCGCCGTGTGAGCTCTGCGAGGGCAAGAGGTTCCAGGCGGATGTGCTCGAGTACACGTTCGGCGGCAAGAACATCAGCGAGGTGCTGTCCATGTCGGTGGCACAGGCTGCGGAGTTCTTCGGCGACGGCGACGCCAAGCTCCCCGCCGCGCACAAGATCCTCACGCGCATGGTCGACGTCGGCCTCGGCTATCTCACGATCGGGCAGCCGCTCACGACCCTCTCGGGCGGCGAGCGGCAGCGGCTGAAGCTCGCCATCCAGCTCGGTGACAAGGGCGGCATCCTCGTTCTCGACGAACCCACCACGGGCCTTCACCTGGCCGACGTCGAGAACATGCTCGCGCTGCTCGATCGTCTCGTCGATGCGGGCAAGTCCGTCATCGTCATCGAGCACCATCAGGCGGTCATGGCGCACGCGGACTGGATCATCGATCTCGGCCCCGGCGCCGGCCACGACGGTGGAAAGGTCATCTTCGAAGGAACGCCGGCCGACCTCGTCGCTGCGCGTTCGACGCTCACGGGGGAGAACCTCGCGGACTACGTCGGCGCGTGAGGCTCGTGCGCACGCTGAGCCCCGCGTGAGAGCTGCCTGCCGAGCCCCGCGTAAGTGCCACCGTGTGCGAAGTTCTCGCGTGAGGCTCGCGCGCACGTCGAACCCCGCGTGAGCGCCACCGCGTGTGAAGTCCTCACGTGAGAACCGCTGCCGTGCACGCCGAGTTTCATGTGAGAGCTACCTGCGGTCATGAGAGCCTGCCGCGGCAAGCTCTTATGACCGCAGACAGCTCTCCAACGCGCAGTGCGCGGCGCAACTCATCCAGAACCGCGGGCCAGCCATCGCCGACAGGCACGAGAGAGGCACATCGCGCAGCATCCCGCCACCCTGAGTGAACGCTGTTTTCTACGAGGTGTAGAAGAGTGTAGATTTGTGGCAGAGCACACGCGCAGTTAGGGGTGACGGTGTCGCGATCGATCTACATCACATCCGCCGAGGGATACTCCGGTAAATCGACGATCGCTCTCGGAGCGCTCGACACTCTCACGCACCAGGTGAAACGGGTCGGCGTGTTCCGCCCCATCGCCCGGTCGACGACGCAGCCGGACTACGTGCTGCAGCTGCTGCTCGGCCACGACGGCGTCGATCTCGCCTATGACGAGTGCGTCGGCGTCACCTACGACGACGTGCACGCTGACCCCGAGGCAGCCCTCGCGACGATCGTGCACCGCTACAAGGCGGTCGAGTCGAAGTGCGATGCGGTCGTCATCGTCGGGTCTGATTTCACGGATGTCGGCAGCCCGACCGAACTCAGCTACAACGCGCGCATCGCCGCGAACCTCGGAGCCCCGGTCGTGCTCGTGCTCGGCGGACGCGAGGGGCAGGGCCACGGCGAGCGTCTCGGTCAGGCCGACGCCCGCACCGCAAGCGAGATGCGCCAGATCGCCGAACTCTCGCTGCTCGAGCTGCACGACGCCCACGCGAGCCTGCTCGCCGTCGTCGCCAACCGCGCCGACCCCGACTCTCTCGACGAGATCATCGCCTCCATCTCCACGGTCAGCGAGGGTGCTCCCGTATGGGCGATTCCGGAGGAGCCCTACCTGGTGGCGCCGACAATCGGTCTCATCATGGATGCCGTCGCCGGCACGCTCATCAAGGGCGAAGAGGAGCTCCTCACCCGCGAAGCTCTCGGCGTCGTGATCGCGGGCATGAGCATGGAGAACGTTCTGCCGCGCCTGACCGAGGGCGCGGTCGTTGTGGTCGCGGGCGATCGCACCGAGACGCTTCTCGCGGTTCTGCTCTCGCAGCAGTCGGCCGCGTTCCCCTCCATCTCGGGTGTCGTGTTGAACGGCGGCTTCGAACTGCCCGACTCCATCAACCAGCTGATCGAGGGCCTCACCGTGAAGCTCCCGATCATCGCGACCGAGTGGAGCACCTACGACACCGTCATGCGCATCACGCACACGCGCGGCCGCCTCGCCGCGGAGTCGCAGCGCAAGTTCGACGCCGCACTGTCGCTCTTCGAGAAGCACGTCGACAAGGAGGCCCTCGTCAGCCACCTCGACGTGGCGAAGACCGATGTCGTCACGCCCCTCATGTTCGAGTTCGGCCTGCTCGATCGGGCGCGCCGCAACCGCAAGCACATCGTGCTTCCAGAGGGCGATGACGACCGCATCCTGCGTGCTGCCCATACGCTGCTTGCCCGCGATGTCGCGCAGCTCACGATCCTCGGTGAAAAGTTCGAGGTCATGTCGCGCGCGATCGAACTCGGCCTCGACATCTCGGCTGCAGAGATTCTGTCGCCGCACGATCCGGTGCTGAGCATGAAGTTCGCGCGGGAGTACCACCGGCTCCGCGAGCACAAGGGCGTCACGATCGAGAAGGCCCGCGAGACGGTCACCGATGTGTCGTACTTCGGCACGATGATGGTGCACATGGGCCTCGCGGACGGCATGGTCTCCGGGGCCTCGCACACCACAGCGCACACCATCCGACCGGGCTTCGAGATCATCAAGACCGCGCCCGGCACCTCCGTCGTCTCGAGTGTCTTCCTCATGGCGCTCGAAGATCGTGTGCTCGTCTACGGCGACTGTGCGGTCATTCCCGACCCCACGGCCGAGCAGCTGTGCGACATCGCGATCTCGTCGACCGCGACGGCTGAGCGCTTCGGCATCGACCCGCGTGTGGCGATGCTGTCCTATTCGACAGGGGAGTCCGGCACGGGCGCCGATGTCGACAAGGTGCGTGAGGCCACGGCGCTCGTCCGTGAGCGGATGCCGGAGATCCTCGTCGAGGGTCCGATTCAGTACGATGCGGCGGCGGATGCTGCGGTCGCGGCCACGAAGCTCCCCGATTCGGTGGTGGCGGGCCGCGCGACCGTGTTCATCTTTCCCGACCTCAACACCGGCAACAACACTTACAAAGCGGTGCAGCGGTCGGCCGGCGCCGTCGCGATCGGACCGGTGCTGCAGGGCCTCAACAAGCCGATCAACGACCTCTCTCGAGGAGCTCTCGTGCAAGACATCGTCAACACCGTCGCGATCACGGCGATCCAGGCGGCATCATGACCTCCGTTCTCGTCATCAACTCCGGGTCGTCGTCGTTCAAGTACCAGTTGATCGAGATGGATGCCGAGACCACGCTCGCCCGCGGTCTCGTCGAGCGCATCGGAACCGACGAAGCGCACATCGTCCATCACGACGTCACCGACTCGGGGGAGGAGGAGACTCACGAGCAGACGCGCGCGATCCGCAACCACACCGAGGGGTTCGCGGCGATGCTGGACTTCTTCGCCGAGCACGGTCCGTCGCTCACGGAGCATCCTCCTGTCGCCGTCGGCCACCGGGTCGTGCATGGCGGTGCGCGGTTCTTCGAGCCCACGGTCGTCACGAACCTCGTGAAGATCAACATTCAGGATCTCTCCGAGCTGGCGCCGCTGCACAACCCGGCGAACGTGGAGGGCATCACGGCTGCGCAGGAGTCGTTCCCCGACGTGCCGCACGTGGTCGTGTTCGACACCGCTTTTCATCAGACGCTGCCGCCGAAGGCGTACACGTATGCACTGGATGCCGCGACGGCGGAGCGGTACCGCGTGCGGAAGTACGGGTTCCACGGCACGAGCCACAAGTTCGTCTCGGAGGAGGCGGCGCGGTTCCTTGAGCGCGACGTCGCCGATCTGAACCAGATCGTGCTGCACCTCGGCAACGGGGCGTCGATGACCGCCGTGCGCGGGGGCAAGTCCGTCGAGACCTCGATGGGGCTGACTCCGCTCGAGGGACTCGTCATGGGTACGCGCACGGGCGACATCGACCCGGCGGTCGCGTTCCACCTGCACCGTCGCGCCGATATGGGAGTGGCCGAGCTCGACGACCTCTTCAACAAGAAGAGCGGAATCTACGGTCTCTCGGGGCACCGCGACATGCGTGACCTGACGGAGAGTGCGAATCGGGGCGACACGGCGTCACGGAACGCGCTCGACGTGTACGTGCACCGGCTCAAGCAGTACCTCGGCGGCTACTTCTTCCAGCTCGGCCACGTCGACACGGTCATCTTCACGGCCGGCATCGGCGAGAACAGCGCCGAGGTGCGGGCGGAGACGCTCGACGGGCTGCAGAACTACGGCATCGAGCTGGATGCTGCGCGCAATGAGCGTCGCGGCGACGGCATCCGTGTCATCTCGACCGACGAATCGTCGGTCACCGTACTTGTCGTGCCGACGAACGAAGAGCTCGAGATCGCGAGGCAGACCCTCTCGGTCATCTGAGTTCTCCACGATGGGGAGTTCATCCCATCGCTCGGGTCGGTGCCGCCCATTACTCTGACGTTTATGACGCCTCCTATCCGTGACCTGTCTTCTTCTGCGCCGCTGAGCACCGGCAGACGCTTTGCATCGTGGATTGTGGATGACGTCATCACACTGGCGCTTGTCGGCGTCGGCATCGGGGTGACGGCAAGCGTCCTCGACTCTGCGACCGTGAGCGCGACGGCGAAGACGATCGTCATGATCGTCGTCGTGCTTCTGCTGCCCGCGCTGTACGGGCTCGTCTGCTTCAACGGTCGAAGCATTGGATGCCTCGTCGCAGGCACCGCGTTCTTCTCCGTGGCGACGGGCAGGCGTGCTCACAACGCGCGGATGATGTGGGTGATGTTCCACCGGTGGCTGTGGCCGCTGCTCGCGATCATGTTCGTCATGGCGCTGTTCGACTCATCGGTATCGACCGGGCCGGACAGAGTCCACACACAGCGTCTCGTGAGGGGCGTCGTGCCGGTTGGTGAGTGGGGAGTTCAGCAGGTGCCGCAGCAGATGCCGCCCGGCCCGTCGTACCCGCCGCAGTATCAGTCACCGCAGCAGCCGTACCCGCCGCAGTAGTCCTCTCCGGTTCAGCGCTCGCCGAATGAGGGCGGCAGCTTGCACAGGTCGTAGTAGTGCTCGTTGGGCCGCTGATCGTCGGTCAGATCGACGATGAAGTCCGCCTTGCCGTGCGGAAGCGTGCCCTCCGCAAACGTCCACACGGTGTAGTGCCAGATGCCGATGACCGACGCATTGAGCAGGCGCTCGCCATCGACGATGAGGATCGTGTCGTCAGAGGTTCCTTCGAGCGACCCCGAGCGGAACGGCTCGACGGTGTCCGCGCGCAGGGTCGCTTCCTCGACGGCGCCGACCGATCGACGCGTGACCTGCTGACCCCGCGAACGCAGCTCATCCGCGACGTCATCAGCGAAGTGGGATGCCGCGGCAGCATCCGTGCCCTCAACCGCGACGAGTCGTCGTCCCGACGGATTGTTGTGCAGAATCTGGTCTGCGATGCGAGCGACGATCGTGCTGCGAGCTTCGGGGTTGTCGGTCATGCCTCCAGGCTACGCCTCGTGCCCGGGGGATTGGAGAGTAACAGGGGAGAAGTACCCATACCCGAAAGTCGCTCGTGGCCTTACTATTTGGCTCAGCTCGAGAAAGGCTCTTGAATGGTAGAAAAAATCGCCCCCTCCATCTCCCGCAGAACGGTGGTCACAGCGGCCGCGTGGAGCGCTCCAGTCATCGCTGTCGCAGCTGCCACTCCGGCCGCCGCGGCAAGCACTGCGGGCGCTGTCGATCTGTTTGCGGACGGACTGCAGATGGGGAGTGGGATGACGTACTTCAACAAAGATCTCACTACTCGATACGAGACGGCAGATCCGCTCGGTTTCACGCTGCTGAACAACGGGCCTGAGCCTGCTCCTGCTGGCAGCGTTTTGGTCCAGGTGCGCTATGACAACCGCGTCTTCACCCCGACAGAGGTGACGATTTCCGGGTCGGAGCCCATCCCCTTCTCCACACCGGTTGCCTCGGGCGATGCCTCGACGTTCACCTTCACCGTGCCGCAGCAAGTCGAGGTAGAGACCGACGTCTTCGGGCCGAACGCCCTTCGAGTGATCACCAGGTTCGACGGTTCATTTGCCTACCCGAACGATGTGTTCGACGACTACGTGGAGCCGTCCTGGACGATCCTCTCCGATGATGACGCCGATACTTCAAACAACATCTTCGGTCCGTTCACATCGACCCCCTACCCGGCTACGCCGTGGGGACTCACGCTCGAGACAGAGACCACGTCTCTGACATCTGGCAGCTGCACGTTCGATGTTCCGACGTCCGTCACTGTGACATCAGTCGGGCCGAACCCGACACCGGAAGCGGTCACCGGTTACCTGAGACTTGACACGGGCCTCGTATCGTCTGTCTCGCTCACCGGTGCGACGCACAACGGCAACAGCATTCTGAGCGATGTCGTCTTCGAGAGCTCCGGTGGCGCGTACAGCTTCAACCTCGGTCGGCCCCTCGAGGCGGACGATGTCGTCGTTCTCAGCTTCGATGTCGAGGCAGCTGAGAATGGCGGAGTGAATGGCGACATGGCGCAGATCGGCGTGAGCGGATTCAACGGGCAGGACCTGAATGAGAGGCTGACGATCTCATACTTCGACTTCGATAAGCCGGTGTGCGCTCCGTAGATCGGCGGCGCATTGTGCGCGGGGCGGGTGCTGATTCAGCAGGCGGATCACGTCGTGCAGCGAATCACAGATTCTATTGGCACGTCACAGAAACTCCGACAACGAGACTGATCACGTTCACAGTTCTCACGGGACTTCCGGCTGCGGATGACCACTCTGAGCCTGCTCGAGAATAGACCTTCAGACTGCTCGAGCCAAGTCCAATGAGTGTTGATGTCGGGACACTGATCGACGTCTCTGAACCGCGGGTCGAATATGTCCCTTGTGGGGCACCGACACTGCCGGCGGAGGGTGTCAAAGTGACGTGGTAGGCCTGTGGGGCGGCGCCCGTCGACGGAGGCGACCACGTCACTGTGACTGCTTGCTGGAGAAGGCCGTCGAGCAAGACGCGCCCAACGCTGCAGCTCACATCTGTGGGCGGCACGAGCGTATTTGCCACAAGCGTCGAGGACGTCAGCTCGCCGTCTGTCCACGCGGCTTCCGTCGCCTCAGGCTTAGGCGTGATCACTGTGAGCGCAAGCACAAACGCCGTGATCACTGCGAGGACACGAACTCGCGGCATCCTGTTCGCTCGCGTCTTGGGGCGTGCGTGCCGGCCGGTCATGCTCGCCTCCGTGAGTGCGACGCGATCCCCGCGATGATCAGTCCGACAACGATCGCACCGATGGCCAGCCCGATCGCGGGCCACGCATTCGTCCCCGTCCGCGGCAGTGTCGAGGCTTCGGACGATCCACTGACGCTCTCCCCGTGCGCGGTCACTCGCACATCGACCGTCATCGTCCCGTGCGACTCTGTTGGAAGAGTCGCGACGAATCGCAGCCAGCGCTCTTCAGACGTCGGCATGCCCAACAGGTCGACGTTGGTCTGCGCTCCCGTCAGCTGACTGACATCGGTGACGCTTTCTTCTTCGCCGGGGCAGCCGTCGCCGACCCAGCGAACACTGCACGCTCGAATGTCGACGTTGAGCGTCAGGTCGCCATCGGTTGAGAGATCCACAACAGCGTTGCCGTCCCCGGGACCGTGGACGGTGACGCCCACCTGCCACTCCACCGGTACGTTCGGTGCCATCGCGGCCATTGCCTCGGCATCGCCGACAGTCGTGATGGTGATGTGGTCGCCGTGCACTACGGAGTCCGCAGCGTGCGCTGCTCCGCTCGGCATCACGGCGAGGCCAGCACCACCGATGAGCACAGCAAACACAGCGGCGTTCCTGGCGTGACGAGCTCGACGTCGTGGTCGTGAGCGGTGCTGCTCCCGAGGCCAGAAGGCCCAAGTGACAAGAGCGGATGCCGCGAGCGTCAGCGCACCGAGAATCAGCGGATTGGAGAACCACACGATGACTGTCGCCAAGTGTGGGGCGGAAGCCAGCACGATCCGCACGTGAGAGACCGTGTACGGCGAAGCATCCTCTGTGGGGTTCGCGTCACCCTTCATCGTGATGGTGCGTGTGTCGCCGCTGCCTTCGACCGACGTCACCCTGTGGGTGATCGGGAGCTTTCCCTCACGATCGACAGTGACGACGTCGCCGACGGCGATATCGGATGCGGGAATCTCGCGCACCACCGCAACGGAGCCCTGCGGGATCGTCGGCGTCATCGACCCTGTCTTGAACATGATCAGTGAGATGTGAAAAACAACGCTCAGCGCGACGAGAACGATGCAGATCACGCCTGCCACGGCAGCGACGTTGAGCAGCATCCCACCAAGAATGCTGCTCAGACGCCGCCGTGCTCTCGCGATGGTGATTCCCCTTTATTACGAGTCTGAAGTGGCCACGAACTTCCACGACGGCGTCACCGATGTGCCTTGCATGGAGTTCGGCGTCGAGCTGGACATGGTGATGGCGAAGCAGTAGTTCACGGTGTTTCCGCCGGCCTTCTGCACCGAGGTCGTCGCTGTGCCGTTCGCACTCAACGGTGCGCCGGGCTCAACGACCTCAGTTCCACTCGAAAAGGTGGACGTGTTGCACGTGGTGCCATTGATCACGCGCACTCCGTAGGTGAGGTATCCGCCAAGGCCATCGCTGTTCGTTGACGTAGCGGTGAGAGCCACCGTTCCGCCGACGGTCGAGGCCGCGGTCGTCTTCACAGAGAACAGCGCATACACCGTCGTGTTGGGCGACATCCCGCCCGAAGGAACGGCGAACGCCAGGGTGGCGGCATCGTCGGCTTGAGTGTGCTCGCTGAACTGCGTGCCGTTCGTCGAGCCGACGATGCCGAAGGTGCTGGCCGCGAACGTTCCCGTCGCGAACTCCGAGTCGTTCCATGCGGCGAGCGTCACGGCACCGCCGACGCCGAGGACGACGGCGCCAGCGAGTACTGCGCGAACTTTCGTGAACCACCCGCGCGAGGGTGCAGACGAGTGCCGCCCCATCGCTATGACTCCTTGGACGTCGCCTTGAACTCGAACGTCACGGAGCCGGACTGGTTCTGCGTCACCGATGGCGCACTGACGATCACACAGAGCGTCGTGGCTTCACCGGCGACGTCGTCCGACGTTCCCTTCGTGAGCGCGAAGCCTCCGACGTTGGTCGCGGCGGAGACCGCGCCACTCGGCACGACCTCTGAGCCGGTTGCTGCCGCTGTGCACGCGGCATGGTCGGCAACCGAGACAATCGTGTACTCAAGCCCCGAAACCTCGTCAGCGGTCGTCACGTTGATCTGCACGTCCGCATCATTCGTCGTGCCCGCAGCGAGTCTCACCGAGAAGGGCGCTGCGACCGTGTCTCCCGGCGAGAGGTTCGAGGGGTTCACAGCGAAATCGAGCGTGGCGCCAGGTGCTGACGCATGATCTGTGAAGGATGTGCCATCCGTCGACCCTTCGAGGTTGAAGGATCCGGAAGCGAACGTTCCGGTGGCGAACTCCGAATCGTTCCACGCAGCAAGCGTTATGGCGGCGCCGACGCCGAGAACTATGCCTCCGGCAAGAATCGCGCGGACCTTCGTGAACCGTTTGCGAGGCGTGCTCGCAGCTTCGACCGTCTGTGACATGGTCAGTTTCCCCTCAGAAATTACACACGGCCCCTCGCCGCGTGAGATCACCATAAGTAGGTCTCCATGCGGCATCCATCGAAAAGTGAGAAATACCACGTGAACTGGGGGTAGGGAGTTCTTCAGAGGAGCGACAAGGAAGACCGTCTGCTGCGGGCGGGACCTTCAGACGCCCGAGCTCGTCATGAGCGTGCGGGAGCGGGGCCCGTGCTGTCGCGCACGACCAAGCGCGTGGGAACGATCGTGGTTCCCGGGCTCTCGTGAGTGCCCTCGATCTCTCCGATGAGCTTCTCGATGCACTGGCGCCCGACCTCCGCGAAGTCCTGATGCACTGTCGTCAGCGGCGGCCAGAACGACTTCGACTCGTCGGTGTCGTCGAAACCGACGACGCTGATGTCGCCAGGGATGCTCCGCCCGCTCTCGTGCAGCGCGCGCATGACACCGAGCGCCATCTGGTCGTTTGCTGCGAAGATCGCTGTGACGTCGTCCCGCCCTGCCAGCTCGAGCCCGTGGCGGTAGCCCGACTCTGTCGACCAGTCGCCGTACAGAGGTTCTGGCACGTCTGCGCCAGCCGCCGTCAGCGTCTCGCGCCACGTGCTGAGACGTCTGCGAGCGGAGAACGACGAGGCGGGGCCGGCGACGTGCCACACGGTGCGGTGACCGAGGTTCAGCAGGTGTTCGGTGGCGGTCCGCGCGCCGAGGGCCTGGTCGGTGTCGACGACGGTGTAGCGGTCGCCGGCATCGGAATCGATGATGACAATGGGGATGCCGCGGGGCAACGCGAAATCAGAGTCATCGAGCACGTGAGCCTCGAAGATGATGACGATGCCATCGACGGCTTGCTCGTTGAGCCGGGAGAATGCTCCGCTGATCGCCCCCTGCGTCGGATGGGGGACGGGCATCAGCGTGAGCGTGTAGCCCGCTGCGGCGCTCGCCGTCGCGATCGCGTCGAGCGTCCGCATGTTGCCGAAGGTCGACAGCGTGAACATGATGACGCCGATGGATTTGAACCGTCCGGACTTCAGAGAGCGCGCGGCGCGGTTCGGCCGGTAGCCGAGCGTTCGCATCGACGCGAGCACGCGCTCGCGGGTCGCGTCATCGACATTGGTCTTCCCGTTGGAGACCCGTGAGACGGTCTGCGACGAGACTCCAGCGTGATTTGCGACATCTGCCATCGACACACTGCGCCGTGACGGTCTGTCAGTGGCGTCGATTGCATCTACGTCGGTCATATCGGCTGCTTTCCCAGGTTCAGAGTAGTCGAGAAGTGGAGGCAGTTGACGGATGCCGAAACCTCTGCGTATCCTCGTGTCATCCCCAATGTTTACGTAAACATATCAAGTTTCATCCCTAGGATGTTTGCGTAAACATCCCCACGACGAAAGCTCTCATGACGTCAACGCAGACACTCACACCACCTCAGGTTCGGCGAGATCGCCGCGACTGGACCGGCTGGTCATTCGTCGGTCCGTTCATGATCGTCTTCGCGATCGTGTTCATCGCCCCGGTGATCTACTCGATCTATCTGAGCTTCTTCAGAGATCAGCTCGTCGGCGGCAACTCGTTCGTGTGGTTCGACAACTATGCGCAGGCGCTCGGCGACCCGAAGTTCTGGGATGCTCTGTGGCGCGTGACGCTGTTCCTCGTCGTGCAGGTGCCGATCATGCTCGTGCTGGCACTCGTCGCGGCGATGGCGATCGACAGCGCCAGGCTGCACTTCTCGGGCATGTTCCGCATCTCGATCTTCCTGCCGTACGCCGTCCCCGCGGTCGTCGCTGCGCTGATGTGGGGCTTCATCTACGGCGATCGCTTCGGTCTCGTGGGCAACATCAATGACGCGTTCGGCGTTCACATTCCCGATCCGCTCTCGAACAGCTGGGTACTGCTGTCGATCGGCAACATCGTGACGTGGGAGTTCGTGGGCTACAACATGCTGATCTTCTACTCAGCTCTGCGCGTGATTCCCGGCGAGCTCTACGAAGCGGCCGAACTCGATGGGGCGGGAGCGATGCGCGTGATCCGCAGCATCAAGCTGCCCTCCATCAAGGGAGCACTCGTCATCGCGACAATCTTCTCCATCATCGGCAGCTTCCAGCTCTTCAATGAGCCGAACATTTTGCAGTCGCTCGCCCCGAACTCGATCAGCACGTACTTCACACCGAACATGTACGCCTACAACCTCTCGTTCGCGGGTCAGCAGTACAACTACTCGGCAGCGATCGCGATCATCATGGGCCTCGCGACGATGATCATCGCGTACGTGGTCCAGCTGTCCGGTTCACGGAAGGACTCCTGATCATGAGCGCACCGACGATGCAAGCAAGCCTCGCCCCGGCCAAGAAGGCACGACGTCCGCGCCTCGACCGCTCGACCCCGAACCGCAAGCGCAAGTCGATCTGGCTCACGGTCGTGATGTGCATCATGCTGGTGTACTCGCTTCTGCCGCTCTTCTGGCTCATCGTGAACTCGTCGAAGACCCAGGAGGCGCTGTTCTCCTCGTTCGGTCTGTGGTTCAGCGGAGACTTCGCGCTGTTCGACAACATCGCGCAGGTGCTCACCTATCACGACGGCGAGTTCGTGCGCTGGCTCGGCAACACGGTCCTCTACGTGGTCGTCGGGGCAGGCGGCGCGACCTTCCTCGCGACACTCGCGGGCTACGGCCTCGCCAAGTTCGACTTCCCGGGCAAGAAGGCTGTCTTCGCGGTCATCCTCGGCGCGGTCGCAGTTCCGGGCACCGCGCTCGCGGTTCCGACCTTCCTGATGTTCAGCGAGCTCGGCCTCACGAACACCGGCTGGTCGATCATCATCCCGTCGCTCATCAGCCCGTTCGGCCTCTACCTCGTGTGGACGTACGCCATGGAGGCCGTCCCGACGGAGATCCTCGAGGCCGCACGTGTCGACGGCGCGGGGGAGATGCGCACGTTCTTCACGATCAGCCTTCGACTGCTGGCGCCCGGATTCATCACCGTGCTGCTCTTCACGATGGTCGCGACCTGGAACAACTACTTCCTTCCGCTCATCATGCTGAGCGAATCGACGTGGTATCCGCTCACCGTCGGCCTGAACCAGTGGAACGCCCAGGCGAGCACCGCCGGCGGCGAAGCGATCTACAACCTCGTCATCACCGGTTCGCTCCTCACCATCGTTCCGATCGTCATCGCCTTCCTCTTCATGCAGCGGTACTGGCAGTCCGGTCTGTCTGCGGGAAGCGTCAAGTAGCTCCACCTCCAAACACACAGCACCATCAACTCGAAAGGACAGAGATGTCTCTCAACAGAAAGCGCGGAGCACGCGCAGTCGCGATCGCGACCGCGGCCTTCGCCCTCGGAGCCTCGCTCGTGGGCTGCTCCTCCGACTCCGGAAGCGGCGGCAGCGCGGGCGACATCGAGGAGGCACTCCAGAAGGAGACCACGATCACGGTCTGGGCGTGGGCTCCGGCTGTCGAGAAGATCGCCGAGGCCTTCGAAGAGAAGTACCCGAAGATCACCGTGAACGTCGAGAACGTCGGCACCGGCAACGACCAGTACACGAAGCTGCAGAACGCCATCAAGGCCGGCTCGGGCGCCCCCGACGTTGCGCAGATCGAGTACTACGCCATGCCGCAGTTCGTGCTGAGAGAGTCGCTCGTCGACCTCAACGAGTTCGGCTTCGGCGACCTCGAGAGCAAGTTCACGGCATCGACGTGGAACTCCATGACGATGGACGACGCGCTCTACGGTCTGCCGCAGGACTCCGGCCCCATGGCGATGTTCTACCGCAAGGACGTCTTCGAGAAGCACGGCATCGAGGTTCCCGAGACGTGGGACGAGTACATCGCAGCCGGCAAGAAGATCCACGAGGCGGACCCGAAGTCGTACATCACGAGTGACACGGGGGATGCCGGTTTCACCACGAGCATGATCTGGCAGGCCGGCGGCCACCCGTACACCGTGGACGGCACGAACGTCGGCATCGACTTCCAGGACGAGGGCTCGAAGAAGTGGGCTGACACCTGGAACGAGCTCGTCGAGAACGACCTGCTCGCTCCCACCAGCTCGTGGAGCGATGAGTGGTTCCGCGGCCTCAGCGACGGCACGATCGCCACGCTGATCATCGGCGCGTGGATGCCTGGAAACCTCGAGGGTCAGGCTCCCGAGGCATCCGGTGAGTGGCGTGTCGCCCCGATGCCGCAGTACGAGAAGGGTGACACGGCGACCGCTGAGAACGGCGGTTCCGGTGACGCAGTGCTCGCGCAGTCGGAGAACAAGGCCGTCGCTGCCGCGTTCGTGAAGTTCATGAACGCCGAAGAGGCCGGCACGAGCATCTCGATCGACATGGGCGGATTCCCGTCGACCACCGCTGACCTGCAGAGCGACGAGTTCCTCAACCACGAGAGCGAGTACTTCGGCGGGCAGCAGATCAACAAGGTGCTCTCCGAGGCGGCCGACAACGTCGTCGAGGGGCGGCAGTACGCGCCCTTCCAGGTGTACGCGAACAGCGTGTACGGCGACACTGTCGGGCAGTCCTACGCCAACCACAGCGACCTGAATGCGGGTCTGCAGGACTGGGCGAAGGCGCAGAAGAAGTACGGCTCGGAGCAGGGCTTCACCATCACCGACTGAGTCGCACAGAAGACGCAACAACCGTGGGCCGGCGGTTCGCCGCCGGCCCGCACTCTGCCCGCGGGGCATGACGAAAGGACCTACAGATGAGCCGCTTTGAGATTGGCGACCACGATTTTCTGCTCGACGGAGAACCGATGCAGATCCTCTCGGGTGCCCTGCACTATTTCCGGGTTCACCCGGATCTGTGGCGTGACCGCATCCGCAAAGCCCGTCAGATGGGCCTCAACACCATCGAGACCTACATCGCCTGGAACGAGCACGCGCCAACGCCCGACGCGTTCGACCTCTCGGGTGGGCTCGATCTCGACCGGTTCCTCACCGTCATCGCCGAGGAAGGGATGCACGCGATCGTGCGCCCCGGACCGTACATCTGCGCTGAGTGGGACAACGGCGGACTTCCCGCCTGGCTGCTGCGCGAAGACGGCATCCGCATCCGCACAAGTGACCCGGCGTACCTGACGCACACGAAGACCTTCTTCGACCACGTGCTGCCGATCGTCGCCCGCCACCAGATCGATCGCGGCGGCCCTGTCGTGCTCGTTCAGATCGAGAACGAGTACGGCGCGTACGGCAGCGACAAGGATTACCTGGGCGAGCTCATCGCCATGACCCGCGGCCACGGCATCGAGGTCCCGTTCACGACGGTCGATCAGCCGGAGCCCGACATGCTCGAGAACGGCAGCCTCCCCGAGCTGCACAAGACAGGGTCGTTCGGCTCGCGTGTGCCCGAGCGCCTGGCATCGCTGCGCAGGCATCAGCCGACGGGGCCCCTCATGTGCTCCGAGCTCTGGAACGGCTGGTTCGACCACTGGGGCGCGCACCACCACACCACATCGACAGAGGATGCCGCGCAAGCGCTCGACGACCTGCTCTCAGTAGGCGCTTCGGTCAACGTCTACATGTTCCACGGCGGCACCAACTTCGGCTTCACGAACGGCGCCAACGACAAGGGCGTCTATCAGCCCACCGTGACGAGCTACGACTACGACGCTCCGCTCGATGAGGCGGGCAACCCGACCGAGAAGTACTGGGCGTTCCGCGATGTCATCGCGAAGTACGCGCCGGTTCCCTCCGACGAGCCCGCAAAGGCACAGCCAGCGCCCGTGTTCGACGTCGACATCGAGGCCGTCGCACCGCTGCTTCCGCTACCGGATGCCGTTGTCGCACAGACCCTGGAGGCGGACGAGGTGCCGAGCTTCGACGAGCTCGGGCACGATCGAGGATTCGGGCTGTATACGGCATCCATCGGCTCCGCCGACGCGCCCCGCGTGCTCTCGTTCGACGATGTGCGCGACCGGGCACGCGTGTTCTTCAACGGCGAGCCCATCGGCACGCTGAGCCGCGACCAGCACGACGTGGCGATCCGCGTTCCCGCCGGCGCGGGCGTCATCGACGTCCTCGTCGAAGACCAGGGTCGTGTGAACTACGGCGACCGTCTGGGGGAGGCCAAGGGCCTCATCGGGCCGGCGCTTCTCGACGGCGAACCGCTCATGGGGTGGGTTCTGAAGGCGATCGATGCTCAGGCGATTCCGTCGGCGCTCGCCGGCGGGGCGGTGGCCGCAGGCACGCCCATCGCGGGGCCGGCTGTCGCGCAGGCATCCTTCGAGCTCACGGAGACGCACGATCTGTTCCTCACCCTGCCGGGCTGGGGCAAGGGCGTCGTGTGGGTCAACGGCTTCAATCTGGGGCGCTACTGGCGACGCGGACCGCAGCGGACGCTGTATGTTCCGGCACCGGTGCTGCGCGTCGGCGAGAACCGCCTCACGGTGCTCGAGCTGGATGCCGCGGCGAAGCCCGTCGGGCGCTTCGTCGAGGGACTCGATCTGGGGCACACGGAGTTCTGAACAGGCCACCCGTTTGTCAGACGTGACCACTACCATTGAGACGTGGTTACCGCCCTGTATCGACGTTATCGCCCCGAGACCTTCGCAGAGATGATCGGGCAGTCACAGGTGACCGATCCGCTGCGCACCGCACTGCGTGCCGACCGGGTCAATCACGCCTATCTGTTCAGCGGTCCGCGGGGGTGCGGCAAGACGACGTCTGCCCGCATCCTCGCTCGCTGCCTCAACTGCGCTGAGGGGCCGACGGACACCCCGTGCGGCACATGCCCGAGCTGTGTCGAGCTCGGCCGCAGCGGCGGAGGGTCGCTCGACGTGGTCGAGATCGACGCCGCGAGCCACAACGGTGTCGACGACGCTCGTGATCTGCGTGAGCGGGCGATCTTCGCGCCAGCACGCGATCGCTTCAAGATCTTCATCCTCGACGAGGCGCACATGGTCACGCCGCAGGGCTTCAACGCTCTGCTGAAGATCGTGGAGGAGCCACCGCCGCACGTGAAGTTCATCTTCGCGACGACGGAGCCCGACAAGGTGATCGGCACGATCCGCTCGCGCACGCACCACTATCCGTTCCGGCTCGTTCCGCCCGCGCTCATGCTCGACTACACGCAGAAGCTCTGCGATGAGGAGAGCGTGCAGGTTGAGCCGGGCGTGCTTCCGCTCGTCGTACGCGCCGGTGGAGGCTCACCGCGTGACACGCTGTCGCTGCTCGACCAGCTGATGGCCGGGTCCGACCACTCGACGGTCGGCTACGAGCGCGCTGTCGCGCTGCTGGGCTACACTCACGCCGCGCTGCTCGACGACGTCATCGACGCGATCGGACGCCACGACGCCTCTGCAGCGTTCGAGTCGGTGGATCGTGTCATTCAGACCGGGCAGGACCCTCGTCGGTTCGTCGACGACCTGCTCGAGCGGCTGCGCGACCTGATCATCGTGGAGGCGGCGCAGGGCAACGCGGCATCCGTCCTTCGCGGCGTTCCGCAGGAGGAACTCGATCGCATGACCGCTCAGGCAGCGCTGTTCGGTCAGGCGGAGCTGTCACGCACCGCTGACATCGCGAACTCGGCGCTGACCGAGATGACCGGCGCGACGTCGCCGAAGCTGCACCTCGAGCTGATGATCGCGCGCATGCTCGTGCCCGCTCTCGATGCGACGGAGCGCGGTGCGCTCGCCCGCGTCGAGCGACTCGAACGTCGGGCGGGCATGCCCACGGATGCCGCTCCCGCCGCGTCATACGCACCGACGCCGAGCGCTGCTCCGGCGAGCAGTGCGCGACCGAGTACACCCGCGTCGAGTCCGAATCAGGATGCCTCGGGGCACGTGCCCTCGTCGCCGAGCCCGGCGACACCGCCGACCGCCGAGGCTCCGACCGCGCCGACCCCCAAGACGCCTCAGGCCGCTCCGAGCACGCCGGAGTCCGCTCCCGAGCCGCCGAAGCGACAGAAGCCGACCGGTCCGGTGACGCTGCAGCTGCTGCGCGATGCGTGGCCCGAGGTTCTCGAACAGGTCGCCCAGCGCAAGCGCGCATCGTGGATGCTCGCGATGAACGCTGATGTGCGCGACCTGAAAGACGACATTCTCACGCTCGTCTTCCCGAGCCCCAAAGACGTCGAGGCGTTCAAGAAGCTGACCGCGGGCGATGGCCCGAGCGAGCACCTGCGCTCCGCGATCGAGAGTGTGCTCGGGCTTCGCGTGAAGTACATCGCGAAGGTCGAGGGTGCCGAGCGCGGGCCCCGTCCCGCCGCCGCGACGGCTCCGACCCAGGCTGCGCCGCGCGAGCCGCACCGCTCGGCACCGGCCGAGGCGCCGTCGGAGCCCGAGGAGCCTGCGCCAGCGGCCCCGTCAGGCGCGGTTGGGCAGGCCGACTGGGCACCGCCGGTCGACGAGCCGCCGTTCGACCCGTACGAAGACGCCGCTCCGCCGGACGACGGGGCGTACTCCCGCTCTCCACAGGCGGCCCCGCGTCAGGTACCGCCGCAGCGGAGCACTCCGCCGCAGGAGGGCCGCCAGCAGGCGAGCCGTCAACCGGCGCAGCGCACGGAGCCTCCGGCACCCGGCGCACCTGCCGCGCCGACGCAGAGTTCTCCCGCACAGCCTGCAGGGCCGGTCACCGGGTGGGACGTCGTGCAGATTCCCGCCGACGACCCTGAAGATCTCAAGGCTGACGAAGCCCGTGCGGAAGCCACTGCAGCATCCACCGCACCGGCCGCAGTTCAGGCGGCTCCCGCACCGCACGCGGAAGCTCCGAGTGCGCCTCCCGCAGCAGCACCGGCCCCCAGTTCTCCGGTCGCAGATGACGCGTCTCCCGCGGACGCTCCCGCCACGGCCGAGGCTCCCGCTGCGACGGGGGCTCCCGCACCGGCATCCGTTCCTGCCCCTCACACCGAGGTGCCCCAGGCACAAGTTCAGGCCCAGGCCCAGGCCCAGGCTCAGCCCCAGGCGCAGCCGCAGCAGCAGAGCCAGCAGCAGCGACGTCGCTACGGCGAGGCGGTCGTCCGCGAGGTGCTCCGCGCCAAGTTCATCGAAGAAGTGCAGTATTCACCGCCGCAGAGGTTCAATTAGTCCATGTATGAAGGAATCGTCCAAGAGCTGATCGACGAATTCGGTCGGCTCCCGGGCATCGGGCCCAAGTCTGCGCAGCGCATCGCGTTCCACATCGTGCAGACCGAATCGTTCGATGTCTCCCGCCTCGCCGAGCTGCTCGTCGAAGTGCGCGACAAGGTGCACTTCTGCGACATCTGCGGCAACGTGGCCGAGCAGGAGCAGTGCTCCATCTGCCGCGACCCGCGCCGCGACCACTCCTTCATCTGCGTGGTCGAAGAGGCCAAGGATGTCGTCGCGATCGAGCGCACCCGCGAATTCCGCGGCCTGTACCACGTTCTCGGCGGAGCGATCAGCCCCATCGACGGCGTCGGCCCCGACGACCTGCGCATCCGCGAGCTCATGCAGCGCCTCGCCGACGGCACCGTCACCGAGGTCATCATCGCGACCGACCCCAACCTCGAGGGGGAGGCCACGGCGACGTACCTGAGCCGTCTGCTCGGCACGCTCGAGATTCGCGTCACGCGACTCGCCTCGGGTCTGCCCGTCGGCGGCGACCTCGAGTACGCCGACGAGGTCACGCTCGGCCGCGCGTTCGAAGGACGCACTGTTCTCGGCTGACACCCCTCGGCGATCGGGAGGGTAAGCACCGCGACAGGCGAAGCGCAAGCCTCTGCCCGAGAATCCTCCGCGCGGTTAGCGTAAACGAACCGGTGCCAGCTGTGCCTTCGCACCGGACCACGTCCACGCGGAAGGGAACGAGAACAGTGACCCACGACCAATTGACGTTTCAGAACCCCGTCACGCGATACCCCAAGATCCAGCCGCCGAAGCAAGACCAGCCGGAGCCCGGCCTCGATGCCGAGCTCGAACCGCAGACGGACCACGGCGAAGACACGTACCGCGGCACGGGCCGGCTCCAGGGCCGCAAGGCGCTCATCACCGGCGGCGACTCCGGAATCGGCGCCGCGGTGGCTATCGCGTTCGCCCGCGAGGGCGCAGACGTCGCCATCGCGTATTTGCCCGATGAGGAGAAGGATGCCCGACACGTCGAAGAGCTGATCACGAAGGAAGGCAGCAAGGCCGTCGCCCTGCCCACCGACGTCTCGAGCGCCCAGAACTGCAAGGATCTCGTGGAAGCCGCCGTCGACGAGCTCGGCGGTCTTGACATCCTCGTCAACAACGCGGGCAAGCAGATCGCTCAGAAATCGCTCGAAGACATCTCTGACGAACAGTTCGACGAGACGCTCAAGACGAACGTCTACGCCATGTTCTGGATCACCAAGGCCGCGCTGAACCACCTCGAGCCCGGCTCGTCCATCATCAACACGACCTCGGTCAATGCCTACCTGCCCTCGCCGACACTCGTCGACTACGCCACCACGAAGGGCGCGATCAACAACTTCACGAAGGGCCTCGGCCAGCAGCTCGCTCCGAAGGGCATCCGTGTCAACGCGATCGCTCCGGGACCGTTCTGGACGCCGCTTCAAGTCTCCGACGGCCAGCCGAAGGAGAAGCTGCCCGAGTTCGGCACGCAGACTCCGCTGGGGCGCGCGGGCCAGCCGACCGAGCTTGCGCCGGCATACGTCTTCCTCGCGTCGTCCGAGTCGAGCTACGTGATCGGCGAGACACTCAATGTGAATGGTGGGATGCCGACGCCCTAACGGCCGTCGAAGGCCTCAGCGACCGCGTCGTCGAGGTCCTCGAAATCGAACCGGAAGCCGTCATCGAGCAGCGCCTTCGGGGTCACCGGTTGGTCGGCGAGGAGCATCTCGTCGGCCGCCGTGCCGAGGGCGGCTCGGGCGGCGAACCGGGGAACGGTGAGCCAGTTCGGGCGGTTCAGGTGATCGGCGACGGCCTGCGACACGTCAGCGGCCGTGTCCGTGCTCGGGGCGGCGACGTTGACCGGCCCCGAGAGCTCGCTCGTCAGCAGGTGCGCGATCGCGCGCACCTCGTCGTGGAGCGAGACCCACGGCCAGTGCTGCATGCCGAGGCCGAACGTTGTACCTAGGCCGAGTTTCGCCGCCAGTGCGAGCGGCGCCAGCGCTCCGGAGGGGCCCAGCACGATTCCTGTCCGCACGCGGACCACTCGCGTGCGGGACTGTGCAGGCCGTGTGGCGACCTCCCACGCGGCGACCGTGTCGGCGAGAAAGCCGCTGCCCTTCGGCGAGCTCTCGGTGAACGGCTCGCGGGCGGGCCCTCGACCGTAGTATCCAACCGCCGACGCGTTGATCCACACGCTCGGCGGGTTCTGCGCGGTGGCGATCGCAGCCGCGATCGTGCCGGTCGTGCTGACGCGGCTCGTGAGAATCGTCTGGCGGTAACCGGGTGTCCAGGGCAGGCGCGACAGGCTTGCGCCGGAGAGTGAGACGACGGCATCCGCCCACTCGATCTGTTCCGCCGGAACGACACCTTCTGCCGGATCCCAGCGCACGTCGTCCGCCGAGCTCGGCTCGCGTCGCACGAGCTGGCGGAGCTCATGTCCGTCGGCTTCGAGACGCTCACGCAGAGCGGTGCCTATCATTCCGCTTGCCCCCGAGAGAAGCACCCGCATAGCCATAGGCCATGGTAGGCACGCCTCTGCTGGATATGCACCTGCTTCAGAGGCCTGCGGTGCGGATCTGCAAGCCGCAAGGTAGGTGCAGGCGCCCTTAACTGCAACCCCCTATGCCGCAGTGGTGAAGAAACCTACCGTGAGAATGTGAGGAAAGGAGCGAATATGGCCGTTCGCGACATGCTCAGCACGTTCCCCGACGACCTCGGCACGGTCGATGCCGAAGCGCTCGCGGTCTGCATCGAGGCCTGCAACGAGTGCGCTCAGGCGTGCACGACGTGCGCCGATGCCTGCCTGAACGAGGATGCCGTCGAGCACTTGCGCCGGTGCATCCGACGTGACCTCGACTGCGCTGACATCTGCACGGCGACCGCTGCAGTGCTGTCACGTCTCGTCGATCACAATCCGGACACGCTTCGCACGCTTCTCGACGCCTGCACCGCCGCGTGCAACGCCTGCGCTGACGAGTGTGAGAAGCACGAGCATGACCACTGTCGCGTGTGCGCCGAAGTCTGCCGCCGACGCGCAGAGGCGTGCGCCGATCTGAAGGTCTCGCTGTGATCCTCACCGATAGAGCAACAACGAACCGCCACACATTTTCCGAACTCGCACGGGGCTCGCGACCTGCCCAGTGTGGAGAGGCCGTCTGCCCCGCGCTGACGGCTTTCGCGTACGAGACGTAACCCCATCGTCTCCCGCGGCCGCGCGCACGAGAGCTGTCACGGCTCTCGTGCGCGCGTGCGTTATAGCGCCAGTCATATAGAGGGCCTCGTATGTACGCACCCGTACAATGGATCGTTGGGCACTGACTGCTACCCCCGGGAGTTACTACGTGAGCCTTATCGTCCAGAAGTTCGGCGGGTCATCGGTATCGGAAGCTGAAAGCATCAAGCGCGTCGCCAAGCGCATCGTCGATACCCGCAAAGCAGGCAACGACGTCGTCGTGGCTGTCTCCGCCATGGGAGACACGACCGACGAGCTGATCGACCTCGCCCACGAGGTCACGCCGCTGCCGCCGCCGCGAGAGATGGACATGCTGCTCTCATCGGGGGAGCGCATCTCGATGTCGCTGCTCGCGATGGCGATCAAATCGATGGGCTACGACGCGCGGTCCTTCACCGGCATGCAGGCCGGTATGATGACGGACACCCAGCACGGCTCGGCGCGCATCGTCGACGTGACGCCCGTGCGCATCCGCGAGGCCCTCGACGACGGCGCGATCGCGATCGTCGCCGGCTTCCAGGGCTTCAACCGCGACACGAGCGAGATCACCACGCTCGGTCGCGGCGGCTCTGACACGACGGCCGTCGCGCTCGCCGCAGCCCTCGGCGCGGAGCTCTGCGAGATCTACACAGACGTCGACGGCATCTTCACGATGGACCCGCGCATCGTGCCTCTGGCGCGCAAGATCGAGGTCATCACGTCGGAGGAGATGCTCGACCTCGCGGCATCCGGTGCCAAGGTCCTTCACATTCGCGCCGTCGAATACGCGCGCCGTCACGGTGTGACCCTGCGCGTCCGCTCAAGCTTTACCAACGACGAGGGCACCCTCGTCATCAACCCGAAGGAGGGTGACTCCGTGGAACAGCCCATCGTCACCGGCATCGCCACCGATCTCAGCGAGGCCAAGATCACCATCGTCGGCATTCCCGACGTGCCCGGCAAGGCTGCGCAGATCTTCAAGCTCGTGGCCAAGACCAACGCGAACGTCGACATGATCGTGCAGAACGTGTCGGCCGCGGCGACCGGTCTCACCGACATCTCGTTCACCCTCCCGAAGGACCAGGCGCAGAACGTCCTGCAGACGCTGCGCTCCGACCAGGAGTCCATCGGCTACACCGCACTTCAGCACGACGACCAGATCGGCAAGCTCGCGCTCGTCGGCGCCGGTATGCGCGCCAACTCGGGTGTCTCAGCGAAGCTGTTCGACGCGCTGTACGAGAACGACATCAACATCGACATGATCTCCACGAGTGAGATCCGCATTTCCGTGGTCACGCGCGCAGACACCCTCGAGAAGGCCGCGCGCGTTGTGCACACCGCATTCGGGCTCGACGCCGACCAGGCGGCCGTCGTGCACGCTGGCACCGGCCGCTGAAGCAAAGACCGCCGCCATCATCAACCCACGAAGGGGAGAAACAATGACAGACGGACTGAGAATCGGCATCGTCGGCGCCACCGGCCAGGTCGGCACGGTCATTCGCGACCTGCTCGACGAGCGTGAGTTCCCGATCAGTGAGATCCGCTTCTTCGCCACGGCGCGCAGCGCGGGCACGACCATCCGTTTCCGTGACACGGACTACGAGGTCGAAGACATCGCGACGGCTGACCCGACCGGGCTCGACATCGCCCTGTTCTCGGCCGGAGCCACCGGCTCGCGGGCGCACGCTCCGCGTTTCGCCGAGGCTGGCGCCGTCGTGATCGACAACTCGAGCGCCTGGCGCATGGACCCCGAGGTTCCGCTCGTGGTCAGCGAGGTGAACCCCGAGGCGATCGACAACCCGCCGAAGGGCATCATCGCGAACCCGAACTGCACCACCATGGCCGCGATGCCTGTGCTCAAGGCTCTGCACGATGAGGCAGGCCTCGAGCGGCTCATCGTGAGCACCTACCAGGCGGTCTCCGGCTCCGGCCTCGCCGGTGCGATGGAGCTCGCCAGCCAGGTGCGCACGGCCGTGCAGGATGAGAACCTGCTGCAGCTCGTGCACGACGGCCACGCGGTCGCGATGCCTGACCCGGTCAAGTACGTCAAGCCGATCGCGTTCGACGTGGTCGCGATGGCCGGTTCGATCGTCGAGGACGGCGAGCTCGAGACCGACGAAGAGAAGAAGCTGCGCAACGAGAGCCGCAAGATTCTCGACCTGCCCGACCTGCTGGTCTCGGGCACGTGCGTGCGCGTTCCGGTCTTCACGGGGCACTCGCTGTCGATCAACGCGGAGTTCAGCAAGCCGATCAGCCCGGCCCGCGCGGCTGAAGTGCTCGGCGAGGCTTCCGGTGTCGAGCTGACGGACGTTCCGACGCCGCTCGACGCGGCAGGCAAGGACCCGTCGTACGTCGGGCGCATCCGTCAGGACCAGTCGGCTCCCGAGGGACGCGGCCTCGCCCTGTTCATCGCGAACGACAACCTGCGCAAGGGCGCGGCTCTCAACGCCGTGCAGATCGCAGAGCTCGTGGCGGCGAAGAAGACCGCCGCGGTCTGATTCAGCTGAGAGACGGAGCCTTCGAACGCACTCGGAGGCTCCGTTTCGTCTGCGGTGAATGCCCCCAGAACGGAGGGCACGGCACCGGCCGGCTGCCGTGAAACTCCTGGTGTTGCTGGAGATTACGCGATGCGCGTCTCACGGCACTATTCCAGCAGCGGGGCTCTAGGCTGGCTGAGGTCGTGCATCGATGATGCACAGAGCCGCGCGAGCGCGACACCGGACGCTCGCCTCAGGCACTGACGCAAGGAGAGCTGTGAGTCGCACGAGAGAACGAAAGCCGCTGTACGCCAGGGCGGCGCTGTGGGTGCCCATCGGCATCCTCGTGGTTCTCATCGGTATTATCGTGTGCGGTCTGCTCGTCGCCAAGCAGGCATTTGCGGTGCGCGACAGCCTCAACAAGGCGATTCCGCTCGTCTCCCAGGTGCAGGATCAGGTGACTTCCGGCGACCTCGACGGGGCCCGTGAGTCAGCGAAGAAGCTCGAGAAGCACACCGCTGCCGCACGTGAGGATGCCGGAGGCTTCCTCTGGGACATCGGCGAGAACGTTCCCGTGCTGGGCAACAACCTCGTCGCCGTGCGCACCACCGCAGAGGTTGCGGATGATCTCGCCGCACACGTTGTGACACCGCTGTCCGGGCTGAGCCTCGACATGCTGAAGCCGGTCGACGGAGCGATCGACGTGACCGCGATCACCGACGTGGGCGACACCGTGTCGTCGGCGTTGAAGACGGTCGAGTCGTCGCAGAAGACGCTCGCGGGGCTCGATCGAAACGGCGTGATCGATCAGGTCACGTCAGGTCTCGACCAGATCGAGCCGAAGCTGGCGGATGCCGCAGAACTGCTGACCGGCGCCAAGCAGGCCACCGATGTGCTGCCCGGCGTTCTCGGTGCAGACGGCCCACGCAACTACCTGATGCTGTTCCAGAACAACGCGGAGTCCCGCGGAACGGGCGGGAACCCGGCATCCCTTCTTCTCGTCAACGTCACTGACGGAAAGATCAGCATCGCCGATCAGGCATCCAGCCGCGACTTCGACAACGGCGGCGACGAGCTGATCACCGACATCGACAAAGAGAC
This sequence comes from Paramicrobacterium salitolerans, assembly GCF_051513965.1. Classification (GTDB taxonomy): domain Bacteria; phylum Actinomycetota; class Actinomycetes; order Actinomycetales; family Microbacteriaceae; genus Paramicrobacterium. Next base: position 2,083,926 of record NZ_CP195847.1, on the reverse strand, counting down.
GCTGAAGCTCTACGGCGACAAGATCGGTCGCTACATGATGGATATGACGCTCACGCCGGACTTCCCGACGACCGCGCGCATCGCCCAGGCGTGGTGGGCGACCTACAGCGACACCAAAATCGACGGCGTCATGTCGATGGACCCCGTCGCGCTGAGCTACCTGCTCACGGCAACTGGGCCCGTGACGCTTCCGACGGGCGACGAGCTCACGGCCGAGAACGCTGTGCCGCTGCTGCTGAACGAGGTGTACTTCCGGTACACCGACCCCGATGTTCAAGACGCGTTCTTCGCGGCCGCGGCATCCTCGATCTTCGACGCCGTCACCGGGGGAGACCTCGACGTGAAGACGCTCATCACGCAGCTCACGAAGGTGGTCGACGAGGGGCGTCTGCTCTACTGGAGCAGCGACGACGCCGAGAACACGCTGCTCGAGGGTACGCGTGCCGCGGGTGCCCTGCCGGATTCGAACGACGACGACACGGTAGCTGGCGTCTACATCAACGACACCACCGGGTCGAAGATGGACTACTACATGGACGTCGCGATCAGCGCGACCCAGAAGTGCGAGGCGGATGCCGTCACGACGGCGACGACCGTCACCCTGAAGAACAACGTCGACCCGGCGAAGGCTGACGATCTGCCTGGCTACATCCAAGGGCCGTACTACAAGCACGGGCGCATCGCGACCGACGTGGTGCTGTATGCACCGGTGGGCGCAACGTTCAGTGACATCACTGTGAACGGCAAGGCAGTCAAGCCCAACTACTCGGGGACGCACCTCGGCCGCAACGCGGTGAAGATCTCCGTCACAACCGACCCGGGGAAGAAGACGGAGATCGCGTACACGCTGAACGGTGAGGCGGAATCCCAGGCGGGGCCGCTCGAGTTCTGGCACACGCCGATGGTTCGGGAGACCCCTCAGGAGGTCGCCCGCTGCGACTGAGTGGCGATTGCGTGCCCGGATCGCGGTCGACGATGACTCGATTATGACGGGATGCCGGTGAGAGGGGCCGCCGGGGAGTAAAGTTGCGACGTGATGACAGCGCCAAATGGTTCCATGAAGGCACCGATGGGGTGGTACCCGGTCGAGTCAACCCTTCGCTGGTGGGACGGCACCCAGTGGACCAGAGGGTATTACACTGACGGTCGGATGCGGGTGAACACGTTCATGGTGGACCAGGTCGTCATCGCCTGGATCATGGGCCCGCTGTTCCTACTCCTCGGCGTCAGCAATCTGCTTCAGGCGATGGTGAAGAGCGCTCTGCATCTGCACAGCGGCATCGATATCTGCTCTGGGGTCCTCCTGATCGCGGTGGGCATCGTCTGGTTCGTGGTCGCGATCCGTTCGACGATGATTCGCCGCATACCGGCGCCGGTCTCCGCTCCCGTCGTGTTCGACGAGGCACGACCGTTGCCGGGCGAGGTCGAGGGGCCCGGAGCACGTTGGGCGACCGTCGGCCCGAAGACCGCGCGTTGGTGGACGGGGACGAGATGGACGCAGTACGTCGGGCAGCGAGTGGGCGTGCGCACGACGTTCACAGGGGTGGCGGAACAACGCTTCATGCTGATCCTCGGCCTTGCGCTGCTGGGCGCTGGGGCGGTCATTGTCGGAGCGTCCGCCATAGCGCTTGGGGTGGCCGGAGGAGATCTTTTCGACGCGTTCATCATCGGCGGTGTTCTTCTCGTCGCTGGGATCGTCGTCGTGATCGTGGCGCAGACGGTGTACCGGCGTACCCTCCTGCTTCCGCAGAGGGCTCCAGACGCCTGAGCCGGTGATGTGACGGTCCGGAGCACTTCCAGCTCGTCATAGACTAGAGATCATGACCTCTTCCCAGTCGGTCGATGTCGCCCTCATCGGCGGCGGCATCATGAGCGCCACCCTCGCGTCCCTCATCTCTCAGCTCGAGCCTTCGTGGAAGATCGAGATCTTCGAGCGCCTCGGCGAGGTGGCGCAGGAGTCGTCCAACCCGTGGAACAACGCTGGCACCGGCCACTCGGCCCTGTGCGAGTTGAACTACACGCCGCAGGACAAAGACGGCACGGTGAACATCAGCAAGGCGCTGAACATCAACGAGCAGTTCCAGGTGAGCCGCCAGTACTGGAGCCACCTGATCGAGAAGGGGCAGCTCACCGACCCCAACACGTTCATCAACTCGACTCCGCACATGACCTTCGTGCGCGGCGAAGACAACGTGAAGTTCCTGCGCGAGCGCTACGAGCTGCTGAAGGGTCAGCCGCTGTTCGAAGGCATGGAGTACTCCGAGGACCCGAAGGTCATCAACCGTTGGGCGCCGCTGCTCATGAAGAAGCGTCTGAAAGAAGACCAGCCTTTCGCGGCGACGTGGCAGCAGGCGGGAACGGACGTCGACTTCGGTGCTCTGACCCACCAGCTGTTCGACGCGGCAGAGGCATCCGGTGCTCGCCTTCGTCTGAACAACGAGGTCAAAGACTTGACGCGCGAGAAAGACGGCACCTGGCGCATCCGCTACCGCCACACGGTCGGCAAGACGCCGGGCGTGACGCGTGCGCGTTTCGTCTTCGTCGGAGCCGGCGGCTGGGCGCTCAAGCTTCTGCAGAAGTCGGGGATCCCAGAGATCAAGGGCTACGGTGTCTTCCCGATCTCCGGGCAGTTCCTCCGCACCGACAACCCGAAGGTCGTTGACCAGCACAAGACCAAGGTCTACAGCAAGGCCGCGGTGGGTGCTCCGCCGATGTCGGTGCCGCACCTCGACGCGCGCATGGTGGACGGCAACCCGAGCCTGCTGTTCGGGCCGTACGCCGGGTTCAGCCCGAAGTTCCTCAAGAAGGGGCACTGGTGGGACATCATTCAGCAGGTGCGTCCGGGCAACCTCATTCCGATGCTCGCGGTCGCGAAAGACAACCCTGACCTCATCATCTATCTGCTCAAGGAGCTCGCCGCGAGCAAGCACAAGAAGTTCGAGGCGCTCAAGGAGTTCGTGCCGACGGCGGACCCGAAGGACTGGTACCTCATCACGGCGGGCCAGCGTGCTCAGGTGATGAAGAAAGACCCGAAGAAGGGTGGCATCCTGCAGTTCGGCACCGAAGTCATTTCGAGTGCTGACGGATCCATCTCGGGTCTGCTCGGCGCCTCACCTGGCGCATCGACCGCCGTGCCGATCATGCTGAACGTGCTGGGCCGTTGCTTCCCGAACAAGAAGGCGGAGTGGGAGCCCAAGCTCCGCGAGATGATTCCGACCTACGGCTCGATGCTCAACGACAGCGATCGCGTCGATGACGTGCTGAGTGAGACCGCGGAGACGCTGAACATCAAGCGCTGAGCGGCGCAACTATTCGGATCTATACAGCTGATGTATAGATCCGAATAGTGATGAGTGCACTTCTGCTTCGCCGTATTCTGATCTATATTCAGAGAATGGTGAAACTAAAAAGTCGACTGGCTCGACCGACCGCTGAGATCGCGTTTGCCGATCGCGCGGGAGCTGGGCCCGCAGTCGTCCTCACACACGGCGCGGGCATGGACCACCAGATGTTCGACGCGCAGGTCGAGGCCTTGGCTGCTCACGGCTATCGCACAGTCGTGTGGGACATGCGTGGGCACGGCGACTCGACAATGACGCCCGGTGCTCGGTTTGCGGCAGAGGATGCTCGGGACGATCTCCTCGCTCTTCTCGACGAATGCCGCATTGACCGCGCTGTGCTGGTCGGGCATTCGCTCGGCGGTAACCTCGTGCAGTCGTTCGCGCAGGAGCATCCCGATCGTGTTACCGGGCTGATCGTGCTCGATTCGACATGGAACGCGGGCCCTCTCACAGCGCTGGAACGCTTCTCCCTTCGACTGGCTGCGCCCACGCTGGCAGTCATTCCAGCACGATCCCTCGCCAGACAGATGGCGCGTGCGTCCGCGGTCACTCCGGCCGCCATCGAGCGGACGGAAGCGGCGTTCGCGCGGATGCCGAAGCGCGTCTTTCTCGACGTCTGGATGGCGACGGTCTCGCTCGTCGATCCGGACCCGGACTACCGGTCTCCGGTTCCGCTTGCGTTGGTTCGAGGGGCCAAAGACGGCACGGGCAATATCGCCGCAGCCATGGTGCGGTGGGCGCAGGCTGAGGGCATCACTGAGCATGTCATTCCCGATGCCGGACACATTGTCACATGGGATGCTCCGGAGGAGACCAGTCGGACGCTGCTGAAGATCCTGAACGACTGGAATCTGTCGCCGCGTGGTTCACGCCGGGAGGGGGCGCAGTGAACGGAGAGCAGGCGACGTTCGTCAACGCGATGGGGGACACCCTTGCGGCATGGAACCTATCGCGGGCGACAGGGCGTGTCTACGGTTATCTGCTGCTGCAGGCTGAGCCCTCGAGGTCAGAGGATCTTCGATCCGAACTCTCCCTCAGCTCAGGCGCCGTCAGCACCGCGACGAGAGAGCTCGTCGCCTGGGGTCTCGCGCGGACGATTCCGCAGTCGGGCAGCCGCCGGCTCCTCGTCGAGGCTGCGGGCGGGTTTGAGCAGCTGCTGGCCGCGAGCCACGAGCGAACGCGTACGTTCATCCGCACTCTGCAGGACGCACGAGAGCTGACAGAGAGTGAGGATGCCGCTCAGCGACTGTCCGACGTCACGGAGCTCTTCTCAAGCTACCTCGACGCCGGAGAGCGGGTGCTCCGCGAGCGGTCGCGGTCGTGACCGCGTGCCCATGATAGGTCGCCGGGCAGCCTCGCGCTGCGATCGGACTCGACGTCAGCCTCGAAGCCAGGCGTGAGGTCTACGTGAGGCTGGTCTTTTCGATCAGCGGCACGAGCTTGTCGAGGGCGTAGAGCTGTGCGCCGGGAGTTCCCGCAGAGAACGCCTGCGACAGTTCGCCGTCAACGACGACAGCGCGGTCGTCTGCGACGGCCGGAATCGCCTTCCACTGGGCATCCTCAGTGATCTGCGTGGTGTCGATGAAGATCGGGAACGCCACGATCAGGTCGGCATCGAGCAGGTCGAGCTGCTCGTCGGAGATGGACGTCGAGAACCCGGTGGCGTCCGCCTTCAGATCGGCGATGGTCGGAGACTGCGTGAAGCCGAGGTTCTGCAGGAACGAGAGTCGGCTGTCGCCTTCGATGTAGGCGCCCCAGCCCTCGGATGTGCGGGTCGCGACCGTCACGCTCTTGCCTTTCCAGTCGGGGTGCGCGTCGGCGACCTCGGCGAACTTCGCGGAGACCTCGTCGAGAAGCGCCTTGCCCTCATCGGCCTTGCCGAGGGCGGTTGCGATCATCGTCACCTGGTCCTCGGGGGAGGTGAGGTAGTTGTCGCCGTCCTCCGAGACGCCGATGGTCGTGGCGATGTCGGACAGCTTGTCGTGGCGCGCCGTGTCTCCGGAGCTGCGCACGTCGAGAATCAGGTCGGGGTGAAGAGCGGCGATCTCCTCGTAGTTCGGCTCGAGGGTGTCGATCATCTTCGGAGCCTCGTCGTACTTGTCGGCATCCCACGGCCCAACGCCGGTGCCACCGAACCCGAGCCAGTCCGATGCACCCACGGGCCGAACACCGAGCTCGAGCGCCACAGCGGCGTCGCCCCAGCCGAGAGCGACGACGCGCTCGGGCTGCTCCTCGACGGTGACCTCGCCGAACTTGGTGTTGACCGTCACAGGGAAAGCTCCCGATGGATCCGCTGTGCCCTCATCGCTCCCGCTCTGGCCAGACGAGCAGCCGGTCAGCGCCAGAGCCGAGACGGCGAGAGCGGCCACGAGGGCGGGGAGCTTCTTCATGTTCAGGGACCTTTCGATGCGGCGTCAGAACGCCGCGGAGAGTAGGGGAATCCGCAAGAGTTAGGTTAGCCTAGGGTAAGTGAGAACTGTCAAGGACGGGTCGTCCGAGGCCGCTCCGGCTGGGCCGGGAGCACGCGCCATTCGGCGCACCCGCACCCGCCGCGTTACAGTTCTGCTTTTCTCCATCGCGGTGCTTCTTGTGGCCTGTGTGGCGAGCCTCGCGATCGGCTCGCGGCCAGTGCCGCCGGATATCGTCTGGCAGGCGCTCACGGGCGGTCAGGTGCCAGCGGGGGATGCCGCGGCCGTCGTCGACCTGCGACTGCCGCGAACCGTCGTGGGCCTCCTCGTCGGAGCTGCGCTCGGAGGTTCCGGTGCGATCATTCAAGCGGTCACGCGGAACCCGCTCGCTGACCCGGGTATTCTCGGCGTCAGCGCGGGAGCTGGGTTTTTCGTCGCGATCGGCATCGCCGTCTTCGGGGTGACCGCTCCCGCTGGGTATCTGTGGTTCGCGCTCGCGGGAGCTGCGGTCGCAACCGTCGGCGTGTTCGCGATCGGGAGCTTCGGCAAGGGGAGCGCACGCCCGGAGCAGCTGCTGCTCGCCGGGGTCGCGCTGTCGGCGGTACTCGCCGGCATCATCTCGACGATCCGTCTCTCTGATCCGCGTCGCTTCAATGCGCTGCAGGTGTGGGAGGCCGGCACGCTCCGCAATGCGGACTGGGACGCGCTGGGCCCGGCGATCCCGATCCTCATCATCGGGGCGATCATTGCGGTCATCGTCGGCGCCCCGCTCAACACGCTCGCGCTCGGCGACGATCGCGCCTCAGCGCTCGGCTCGTCGGTTGGGCGCACTCGTGCCGCGGCGATCATCGCGATCACGCTGCTCGCCGGCGGCGCCACGGCCATCGCCGGTCCGATCGCGTTCGTCGGGCTCATGATCCCCCACGTCGCACGCTGGGCGATGGGCCCCGACTACCGCTGGATCGTCATCATGTCACTCGTGCTCGCGCCGGTGCTGCTGCTCGGCAGCGACGTCATCGCGCGCGTCGTCGCGTGGCCCGGCGAGGTGCCCGTCGGCATCGTCACGGCGTTCGTCGGCGCTCCGGTGCTCATCGCGCTCGTGCGGCGCGGAAAGCTGAGGCAGCTGTGACCGCGCAGACGACCGTGGCTCCCGCGGCATCCGATCGACGCCCTCGTCGCAGGCGTTCGGTCACTATCGGGCTCGCCGTGCTCGTGGCGCTGCTCGCAGTGATCACGCTCGGCATCGGCGACTATCCGATGACGATTCCGCAGGTTCTGCGCGCGATCGTCACCGATGCGGGGTTCGACACGACGATCGTGGTCGAATGGCGGATGCCGCGGGTCGCCGCAGCTCTCGCCTTCGGGGCCGCCCTCGCGGTCTCCGGTGCGCTCTTCCAGTCCCTCACGCGCAACCCGCTCGGCTCGCCCGACATCATCGGCTTCGCGACCGGCTCCTACACGGGAGTCCTCATCGTGACAACCCTCATGGCCGGCACGCCGCTGGCCAGCACCCTCGGCACAGCCGGCGCGGCGCTCATCGGCGGCCTCGTCACGGCCCTGCTCGTCTACGTGCTGTCGTGGCGACGCGGCGTGACCGGCATGCACCTCATCATCACCGGAATCGCCGTCACCGCGATGCTGCAGGCGCTCAACCTCTGGCTGCAGCTGCGCGCCAAGGTCGAGGTCGCGATGAGCGCGTTCGTGTGGTCGGCCGGCAGTCTCGGAACCGTCAGCTGGCAGAACATCGCCCCGGCGCTCGTCGGTCTCGTCATCTGCGGGGCGGCGACCGTGCTGATCGTGCCGGCGCTGCAGCAACTGGAGCTCGGCGACGACGCGGCGGCGGCGCACGGCGTCCGTGTCGAGACGGCTCGCCTCGGCATCCTCGTCATCGGCGTCGCCCTCACCGCAATCGCCACCGCCGTCGCGGGGCCGATCGCGTTCGTCGCCCTGGTCTCACCGCAGGTGGCGAAGCGTCTGGTCGGCGGTGCGGGCCTTCCGCTTATCGCCTCAGCGCTGACCGGTGCGTTTCTGCTGCTGACGGCGGATCTCGCCGCGCAGTACGCGCTGCCCGAGTCCATTCCCGTCGGCATCGTCACGGTGGTGCTCGGCGGTGTCTACCTGCTCGCCCTACTGCTGCGCAGTGCGCGCGCCCGCGCGTGAGCGCCGAACGAGGAGAATTGTCACGTGACTGATCAGCCCCGCATCGAGACCGAGCAGGTGACGCTCGGCTATGACGGGACGCCCGTCGTCTCGAACCTGAGTCTCGGCATCCCTCCGGGGTCGTTCACGGTGATCGTGGGGCCGAACGGATGCGGCAAGTCGACGCTGCTTCGCTCGGTCGCGCGTCTGCTGACGCCGAACTCCGGCCGCGTGCTGCTCGATGGGCGCAGCATCAGCGACTACCGGCCGAAGGAAGCCGCGCGGCGCATCGGGCTGCTCCCGCAGGACTCCACCGCTCCCGACGGCATCACGGTCGCGGAGCTCGTCGAGCGGGGCAGGTACCCGTATCACGGGCTGTTCCGGCAGCACTCCGACGATGACGATCGTGCGGTGGCAGAGGCGATGGATGCCACGGGCGTGACCGATCTTGCTGACAGGCAGGTCGCCGAGCTCTCGGGCGGCCAGCGGCAACGTGTCTGGGTGGCGATGGCGCTCGCGCAGGAGACCCCGGCGCTGCTTCTCGATGAGCCGACGACCTTTCTCGACATCGCGTACCAGGTGGAGCTGCTCGACTTGTTCGCTCAGCTGCACGAGCAGGGCCGCACGCTCGTCGCGGTGCTGCACGACCTCAACCACGCTGCGCGCTACGCGACCCACCTCATCGTGATGAAAGACGGTGCTGTCGTCGCGGAGGGTGCGCCGGCAGACATCGTCACGGCCGAACTGGTGGAGGATGTCTTCGGCCTTCCGTGCATCGTGATTCCCGACCCTCTGACAGGAACGCCCCTGGTGATCCCGCACAGCACGGCGCACCGCACCCGCGCCGGCTACGAGCGCAGGTAAGCGAGCGTCGCAAGCACTCGGCGGTGTCCGGCGTCGTCAGGCGCGAGATCGAGCTTCGAGAAGATGTTGCCGATGTGCTTGCCCACCGCGGCCTCAGTGACCACGAGCTGCTGAGCAATCGCAGCGTTGCCCATACCCTGGGCGACAAGGCTCAGCACTTCGCGCTCGCGAGGCGTGAGTCGGCGAATCGGGTCGTCAGCGTTGCGGCGGCTGACCAGCTGGGCGATGACTTCGGGGTCCAAAGCGGTTCCTCCGTCGATGACGCGACGAAGCGCCGCCACGAACTCGGCCACGTCGCCCACGCGCTCCTTCAGCAGGTAGCCGACGCCCGCGGTTCCGTCGCCGAGAAGCCGCGACGCATAGGCGTCGTCGACATACGCAGAGAGCACGAGCACAGGGAACCCCGGTGCGCGGTGGCGCAGCTCGAGGGCCGCTTTGAGTCCCTCGTTGGTGTAGCTCGGCGGCATCCTGACATCGAGAACCGCACCGTCGACGTCGTGCTCCTCGAACGCGGCGATCAGGTCGTCGGCGTTGTCGACGGCGGCCGCCACCTCGATGCCCTCACCCTCGACGAGCATCGTGAGGCCCGCGCGCAGGAGGGCATCGTCTTCGGCAATCAGAATCCGCACGGCAGCTCCACTTTCACAACGGTGGGTCCGCCAGTCGGACTCGCCACCGAGAGCGTACCGCCCAGCGCTTCTGCCCGGCGGGCGACTCCGGCGAGGCCCGACCCCGCACCGCCGACGACAGCGCCACCGACGCCGTCGTCTTCCACCCGAACGACCACGGTCTCTTCCGCACCCGAGCTTTCGCTACTGAGCGTCACCGCTACGGTCGACGCCTGCGCATACTTCGCGGCGTTGGTCAGTGCTTCAGCAAGCACGAAGTACGCGGCCGACTCGACGGCGGCAGGCGCTCGCCGCAGTCGTGATACGTCGAGCGTGCATGGCACGCCAGACCGGCTGGTCAGCGTCGATGCAGCGCCGCCGAGACCGAGCTCGTCGAGCACGGGCGGGTAGATGTCGTGAACCATCTCACGCAGACCGGTGAGCGCATCGGATGCCGCATCCTGCGCCTTCGTCAGATATGACGCCACCGCGTCCGGATTCGTCTCTAGCGAGCGCTGAGCGAGTCCGATCATCATGACCACGCCGACGAGCCGGTTCTGCGCACCGTCATGCAGTTCGCGTTCGATGCGCCGCAGCTCGCTCGAGTGCGCGTCGAGCGCGGCAGCGCGGCTGCGTGAGAGCGACTCGATCTGCTGCGCCATCTCGGTGACGCGGTCCGGCCACAGTACAGCGAGCGTGGATGCTGCCGTCCGCCGTGCGAGCCACGGCAACAGCACCCAGGTAATCAGCGCGCACGCCACCGCGATGGCGAACGCGGCTGCGGCGAGTGGCCAGCTTGTGACCGGAAACGGTGCGTACTGCGGATCGTCGAGCGGCATCGCCCACCACACGAATGCTGAGGTCAGACCGTTGACCGCGGCGAGCGGAAGCCCGATGCCGAGCAGAATCACAAACGGTACGAGCAGCAGGTGTCCGAGGAGCCATGCCCCGTTCCGCCGAAACTCGCCCGTTGTCAGCAGCGCCACGCGCTCGCGAAACGACAGCGAACCGCGCGACACCGGTGCGTGAGGCGGTGCCACGGTCCGCGCATAGCCGGCCGAGCGTTCGCGGGCACGGGCTGCCAGGTGGTCGAGCCAGTCGACGAGTGTCGGAACTGCGAGCCACCCGATACCGAACAGCAGAAACGGCGCGACAGCGAGAGCCGCGCACAGGTAGAACAACCCGACAAGCCACCACCACGCCTCAACACCGATGAACGCGAACGCGCGCCATCGCGAGCGAAGAGGGGAGACGGATGCTGTGGGCATACCCCTATCTTCCTTGACCCGCAGAACTCTGTCGGTAGTGCTACCCCTACCTTCAAGACTCCGGTGGGCACCCGTGTGCGCGTGAAGCGGCGTCCGTAGCGTCGAAGCATGACTTCGATTCCTCATGTTCAGCAGCCCGCGGCACCACACGCGGCGCCGGCCGCCCCCGCGGTTCAGCTCGATTCCGTCTCCAAGACCTACGGCACAGGCCCTACGGCAGTGACGGCGCTCGTTGGCGTCTCGCTGCAGATTCCCACGGCATCCTTCACCGCAATCATGGGGCCCTCCGGGTCGGGCAAGAGCACGCTCATGCACCTCACCGCGGGCCTCGATTCGCCGTCGACGGGCTCCGTCACGCTCGGGGGCACCGCGATCTCTCGCCTGCCCGAGCAGCAGCTGACGCGGTTCCGCCGCGATCACGTGGGCTTCGTCTTTCAGGCCTACAACTTGCTGCCACAGCTCACGGTCGCCCAGAACATCACGCTTCCACTCCTGCTCGCCGGTCGCGCACCCGATACCGCATGGTTCGACTACGTGGTCACCGCAGTCGGTCTTGCCGGGCTCACCCAGCGTCACCCGCACGAGCTCTCCGGAGGGCAGCAACAGCGTGCCGCGATCGCGAGAGCTCTCATCACGCGTCCCGCCGCAGTCTTCGGCGACGAACCGACCGGTGCTCTCGACTCGCGCACCGCGCGAAACGTGCTCGAGCTTCTGCGCCACGTCGCGACGCAGCTCCAGCAGACCGTCGTCATCGTCACCCACGATCCGATCGCCGCCTCCTACGCCGACCGCGTCGTCTTTCTCGCCGACGGACGCATCGCAGGCGATCTGCTCTACCCGAGCGTCGCCACGATCACCGAGCACATGACCGGGCTGGGGGAGTGACCATGTGGGCTCTCGCACGTGCCTCCGCCGTCCATCACCGCCGCAGTCTCGCGGGCGTCGCGGTCGCGGTGTTTCTCGCCGCAGCCCTCTCCACCGGCCTCGGGGTGCTTCTCGAGTCGGGTCTGCGCGGCGGCGTCCCCGCCCAGCGCTTCGCCGCCGCAGACATCATCGTGGGAGCCCCGCAGTCTCAGTCCGTCCCCGACGACCTGCCGGTGCCCCTCACCGAACGCGCACACGTGAGCGATGACATCGTGAGTGACATCGCGCGCATCCCCGGCGTCGCCGACGCGATCGCCGACGTGACCATCCCACTCGCGACAGAGTCAGGGGATGCCGTGGCGGCCCACTCCTGGCAGTCCGCCGCGCTCACCCCCTACGACCTGACCTCCGGAACCGCCCCGCACACCGCAGACGACATCGTCGTCGATCCGAGCCTCGGCCTCACGATCGGCGACACGGCGGTGCTCAGCCACGGCGGCATCCCTCACGAATACACCGTGAGCGGCATCGCCGAACCGACCGTGACCTCGGTCGATGAAACGCAGGTCTTCCTTTCCCCGGACGCTATCGACGCTCTCTGGCCGCACCCCGGAATGGTCGACCTCGTCGTCGTTCAGGCCGAACAGGGCATGGATGCCGCGACACTCGCGACCGAGATTCGAAGCGCCATTCCTGGCGTCGTCACCTACACCGGAATCGAACGCGGCGATGCCGAGAACCTCGATGCCGCGACCGCCAGAGCCACGCTGACGGCGCTCAGTGGATCCCTCGCGGGCCTCGCCCTCGTCATCGCCATGTTCGTCGTGGCGAGCACGCTCTCGCTCGCGATCGCCCAGCGCCGTGAAGACATCGCTCTGCTCCGCGCCGTCGGGGCCCAGCCGCGGCAGATCCAGCGGCTGCTCGTGGGGGAGACTACGCTCATCGCAGGTGTCGCCGCGGTGCTCGCCATCGCGCCGGGCTACGCGCTCTCGTGGCTCCTCGCGCGGACGTTCGAGACCGCGCAGCTCTTTCCGCATGGCTTCATGCTCGCGATCAGTCCGCTCCCCGCTGTCGGAGCCGCCCTCCTCACCGTCGCCACCGCGGCGCTCGCAGCCCACGCCAGCGCACGACGCCCTGCGAACGCCTCGCCGATCGACGCGCTCGCCGCGTCCCACGTGCAGAGCCCCACGCTCAGCCGCGCGCGCCTCATCACCGGCCTCACGCTCGTCGGAGCCGGCGCAGCCGCGGCGCTCACCCCACTGTTTCTCCCGGGCGAACTCGGCCTCGCGGGTGCCGGCAGCTCCGCTCTCAGCATGATCATCGGAACCGCGGTTCTCGGCCCCCGCATTGTGACGGCGGCGCTCTCGGCTATCGCACCGGCGCTTCGCCGCAGCCCGGCCGCGTCCGCGGTGCTCGCCGAGGCGAACGTCCGCGGCTTCAGCCGCCGCCTCTCCACCGCGATCATCCCGCTCGCACTCGGTGTCACGTTCGCCCTCGTGCAGATCGCGGTGCCGGCAACTATCGCCACCGAAGCCGCCCGCCAGGCGGAGCACGGCGCAACGGCAGACCTCGCCGTCACCGCACCGGCAGGGGTGTCAGAGGATGCCGCCGCACGCGTCGCCGCCCTCGACGACGTCCGCGAAGTCACCCCGCTGATCCGCTCGACGGCTGTCGTCACGACCACCCTCGCTGCAGACGAGACCATGACCGAGAGCGTTCCGATTCAAGGTGTCGATCCGACGGCATCCATCGATCTCATCGACCTCGGCGTCACGGCCGGAGCCCTCGCCGACCTCGCGCAGCCCGACACCGTGGCGGTGAGCCAGGCGCAGGCCGCCAGCTTCGGCGCAGGTCTCGGTGACGCCGTTCAGTTCACTCTCGGTGACGGAACCCCCGTCACTACAACCATCGTCGCGATCTACCAGCGCGCCCTCGGCTTCGGACCGCTCACGATGGCGGCTGACGCCCTCAGGCCCCACACCTCAGACGCGCTCGATGACGCACTCCTCGTTGCGACAGCACCGGGCACAGTCACAGCCGTCGGCGCGGAGATCCGCGATCTCGGACTCCAGACGACGGATGCCGCAGCTCTCGGTCACGTCGAGACCGACGAGGCCGCCCAGTCGTGGGCATCTGTCGCCGCACTTCTGCTGCTGCTCGGCTTCATCGCACTTGCGGTCGTCAACACGCTCGTGATGGCGACGAGCGAGCGCCGCGCTGAGTTCGCGCTGCTGCGCCGCCTCGGCAGCACGCGCGGCCAGGTCACCGCGATGGCCATGATCGAGGCCACCTTCACGGTCGTGGTGGCGACGCTGCTCGGTCTTGTCGTCGCGGTCATCCCGCTCGTGGGAATCGCGCTCGGGGTCAGTGGCCAGCCGGTGCCGAGCGTCTCACCGCTGGTCCTCGGCGTCATCGTCGCGGTCACCGCGCTGATCGGCTTCGCGGCCACGCTCGTGCCCACCCGCTCAGCGATGCGTGGTGACCTCGCATACGCTGACGCCGCCTGAGAACCGACGCCGCTGCGACGCTCTGCGACGGGCGCGAAGCCACCAAGTGCGACAAGAGCAATACCGAATGCGACGCGCAAGTACTTTTCCGGCCCCACAGCCGCCGCTTCCGATGACAGTAGTCATCACCAGGGAACAAAGGGCCCTCTGGGCAGAAAGGTATTTGGGAACGAATGGAAAGCAACGCAAAAGCACCGAAGTCGATCAAACGCCGGACGCTTGTGAAGGGCGCAGCATGGGCAGCGCCGGTCATCGCAGTGGCGACGGCAACGCCGCTGGCGGCGGCATCGACGGTGGAGCCAGAGCCCTCAGAGAACGCGACGTCGGTGCGCGTGACGACTGGCTCGGCGATCACCGCAGGGGAGTGGGCGCAGGGCGAAATTCAGACGATCGATACGACGACGCGTCCGGCCACCCCGGCGGTCTTCCCCGAGAACACGGTCATCACGATCACAGCCCCTGAAGGCGCCACGATCACGCTCGACGCAGCGGACCGGATGGGGATCGGAACGATTGAGGGCGAAGGGACGTCGACCGTGACGATCACTCCCGTTCCTGGAGAGACGACGGTGAGCTACTACTACACGATCTCAATCCCCGGTACAGCAACGACGCAGGTCACAGGCGATGTGAACGGCTCTGCATCGGGAGTCTTCATCTAAGGCCCCAAACTTCGCTGCAGCAGGCGGCCCCAGCTCCAGTTCTGCTCACGCGATCATCCACGGGCAGCCCTCAGATAACGTCGCTCGTTGTCTGAGGGCTGCTCGTCAACGCTGCGCCTGCGCCGCGTAACGGGATTCGGCCGCGGCCTTCTGCGCGTCCCACCAGTCGCGATTGTTCATGTACCAATCGATCGTGGCGGCAAGGCCCTCGGCGAAGTTCGTGAAGCGAGGCTCCCACCCGAGCTCGGTGCGCAGCTTCGTCGAATCGATGGCGTACCGAAGATCGTGCCCGGGGCGGTCGGTGACGTGATCGTAGGCATCCGCCGGCCGGCCCATCTGCTCGAGAATCATCTCGATGACCTCGCGATTGTTCTTCTCTCCGTCGGCGCCGATCAGATAGGTCTCACCGATCCGCCCGCGTTCCACGATCGTCAGCACCGCGGACGAGTGATCGTCGGCGTGGATCCAGTCGCGCACGTTCACACCCGCGCCATAGAGTTTCGGCCGTACCCCGGTGAGAACGTTCGTGATCTGCCGTGGAATGAACTTCTCGACGTGCTGATAGGGGCCGTAGTTGTTGGAGCAGTTGCTGATCGTTGCGTTGATGCCGAACGACCTCACCCACGCCCGCACGAGCAGGTCGCTGCCCGCCTTCGTCGATGAGTATGGACTCGACGGGTTGTAGGGCGTCTCCTCCGTGAACCGCTGGGGGTCATCGAGGGCGAGGTCGCCGTACACCTCGTCCGTCGAAATGTGGTGGAACCTTGTGCCGTGCCGACGCACTGCCTCGAGCAGCGTATACGTGCCGATGATGTTGCTCTCGAGAAACGGCTTCGGGTCGTCGAGCGAGTTGTCATTGTGGCTCTCGGCGGCGAAGTGCACGACGATGTCGTGCTCGGCGACGAGAGAGTCGACTAGCCAAGCGTCGGCGATGTCCCCGACGACGAGTCGTGACCGATCTGTGGGCAGATCAGAGAGGGATGCCGCGCTTGCCGCGTACGTCAGCTTGTCGAGCACGGTGACGGTGTGCTCCGTGTGCGCGAGCACGTGGTGCACGAAGTTGGCGCCGATGAAGCCGGCGCCGCCGGTGACGAGGAGGGCTGACACGGGATCAGCCTAGGCTAGCCTGCGCGCCTCGGGTCTGCCCGAGAGCGTCGTCGAATACCCCAGTTCGCGCGGCATCGTGCAGGGCCTCGCGCCAGTGCTGCAGCGGCGACATCCTCTCCCGATGCCACGCCGCATGCCCGAGCACCGAGTTCTGGGGACGCCGCGCAGGGCGTACGAAGTGAGAGCTGTCGGTTGGGCGAATGCGGTCGGGGTCCAAGCCGCACTCCTCGAACACGGCACGAGCGAAGTCGTACCAGGTCGCCTCTCCGCTGTTCGTGCAGTGGTAGACGCCGGGTGCAGCACGTCGGTCGAGCAGAAAGCGTATGCGTGCGGCGACGTCCCGCGCCCACGTCGGCTGACCGCACTGATCGGCGACGACGTCGATCGTCTCTCGTGTCGCGGCCAGCGCGAGCATCGTTGCAGGAAAGCTCCGACCATGCCGCCCATACAGCCAGGCCGTGCGCGCGATGATGCTTCCCTCCGGGTAGATGCTGCGCACGAATCTCTCACCCGCGGCCTTGGAACGACCATAGGCGGATGCCGGATGGAGCGGCGCATCCTCGTCATACGGTGCCGACGCACTCCCGTCGAACACGTAGTCGGTCGAGATCTGCACGAGACGCGCACCGTGCGATTTCGCCGCCTCCGCAAGAAACCGCGGTCCCTCCGCGTTCACTCGAGTGGCGGCATCCTCATCGGTTTCAGCACCATCGACGTCGGTGTATGCCGCGGCGTTGATGATGACGTCGTGCCCGGAGGCCCATCGCCTCACCGCTGATGCGTCAGCGATGTCGAGCTCGTCGTGGCCGGGCGCCGTCACGTCGTGGTGGGAGAGCTGTTCGCACAGTTCCGTGCCGAGCATCCCGCCCGCGCCCGTGATGAGAATCCGCATGAGTCCATCCTCCCCCAAAAGTGAGTACATCTCAGTTTTAACGCTACTTTCAAGGTTAGACTCCCAGCGATCAGAGCAGCGGAGGGCGACATGCGCGGAATCATTCTGGCCGGTGGGTCAGGCACGCGTCTGTGGCCTATCACGCGCGGCATCTCGAAGCAGCTGATGCCCATCTATGACAAGCCGATGATCTACTACCCGATGTCGACGCTCATGATGGCGGGGGTCAGAGAGATCCTGATCATCACGACGCCCGAGCACCGCGCGCAGTTCGAGGCCCTGCTCGGTGACGGCTCGCACCTGGGGCTCGAGCTGCAATACGCTGTGCAGCCCTCACCGGACGGCCTGGCTCAGGCGTTTCTGATCGGCGAGCAGTTCATCGGCGATGACAGTGTCGCTCTCGTGCTCGGAGACAACATCTTTCACGGCACCGGCCTCGGCACCGCTCTGCAGGGCCACAACGCACTGACCGGGGGCCTGATCTTCGCCTACCACGTTGCAAACCCAACGGCCTACGGAGTCGTCGAGTTCGACGAGCACTGCCATGCGGTGAGCATCGAGGAGAAGCCGGCGGTCCCCAAGAGCAACTACGCGGTGCCCGGGCTCTACTTCTATGACAACAGGGTCATCGAAATTGCCCGTTCGGTGACGCCGAGCGCGCGGGGTGAGCTCGAGATCTCGTCAGTCAATCAGCGGTACTTGGATGCCGGTGAGCTACGCGTCGAGATCTTGCAGCGCGGCACCGCGTGGCTCGACACCGGCACCATCGCGTCCATGATGCAGGCCTCCGAATACGTGCGCGTCATCGAGGAGCGGCAAGGTCACAAGATCGGATGCATCGAAGAGATCGCGTGGCGCAACGGTTGGATCGACGACACTCAGCTCGCTGCCTACGCCGAGCGGTACTCGAAGAGCGGCTACGGCGCGTACCTCGCTCAGCTCGAGGTGTAGCGCGGCGCTCGCCGATCACTGGCTATCCTGAGTGCGTGATGAACGCGCAGGGCGACGGTGACCAGATGACGCGCGTGCGAGCTGTGGCGAGCACGACTCGGTTGGTGATTCCCGACGTCCTCCGCGGCGTCGCGATCGTCGCGATGCTCATCGCACACGCGAATCCGTTTCTGCCGCACCTCCCACGCCCGGTCTCGTTTCTCGTGGGCAACATCAACGACCTGGCGTCTCCGCTCTTCGCCCTCGTCATGGGCATCTCTGCGCAGATCGTCTGGAACCGCAGCTCCTCCCGCGGTGTCACGTACCTGCAGCAGATCATCCGCGGCGTCGTCCTCATCGCGCTCGGCGTCTGGATGGGCACGTGGGGGTCGTGGGTGGCGATCATCCTCGCCCACCTGGGCGTGCTGCTCATCGTCGGAGCTGCCCTGGTTGCACTTCGCACGCGCACGCTCGTCGCCGTCACCATCGCCATCGCGATCTTCAGCTCTCCGTTCAACGCATGGGCGAGAACGCAGGTGTGGGTCTATCTGCACGGGGATGCCGTCAGAGACGTTGCCTCATGGGTGGCGGTCGGCGGCCACTATCGTCTGACGAACCTGCTCCCGTTCTTCCTGCTCGGAGCGCTGCTCCTTCGGCACGGTTTTCGACGTGATGCCGTGCTCTGGACGATGCTCGCCGCCGCACCGTTCGCATACCTCGTGCGTCCGCTGGGGGAGCGCCTTGCCGGGTGGCAGCCCTCCGTCTCCGGCTCCTACCCTGACACGCTTCACGATGTCGGCCTCGTGTTCCTCACTTACGTGCTCGTGGTGCTGCTCGCCACGCTTAAGCATGAGACGTGGCGTCGTGTGATCGCCGCCGTCTTCGTGCCGCTGCGCGCGTGTGGACAGGTCGCGCTGAGTCTTTACCTTCTGCACGTCGCGGTCATCGCCGCGTGGAACGTACAGTACGCCCGTCCTTCGGAGAACGTCTATCTGGGGTGGCTCGTCATCGTTCCTGTGATGATCCTCATCGGGTGGGCGTGGTGGCGCTTCATCGGAACAGGACCGGTCGAATGGCTCCTCGGTTTCGTCACGGGGCGCCGCAAATCGCTGTTCCAGCCGCACCGACCGGGTGCGCGCGACCTCTAAACTCGTATCCGTGGCAAAACTGTACTTCCGCTACGGCGCGATGAATTCTGGCAAGAGCACGGCACTCCTCCAAGCGGCGTACAACTACGAAGAGCGCGGGCAGCACGTGCTTCTCTCCAAGCCCTCCGTTGACACGAAAGGCGACCGCCACATCGAGAGCCGGCTCGGTGTCACTCGCGAGGTCGACTACCTCATCACTCCTGACGATGACGTCTATGCGCAGTTCCAGCAGAAGCGTGCGGCACACATCACTGCCATGCAGCAGGACGTCAGCTGTCTCCTCCTCGACGAGGCACAGTTCCTGACCGAAGACCAGGTTGACGGGATGCTCCGAATCGCTCTCCTCGAAGACATTCCCGTCCTCGCTTACGGAATCCGCACTGACTTCCGCACCCGAGCGTTCCCCGGCAGTCGGCGCCTCCTCGAGGTGGCGCACTCGCTCGAAGAGCTGAAGACCATCTGCCGCTGCGGCCGCAAGGCGCTCTTCAACGGTCGACGCGTCGGTGAGCGGTTCATCTTCGACGGCGACCAGGTCGCGATCGACGGCGATGACGTCACCTATGAGTCCCTCTGTGGCGGATGCTATCTCCAAGAATCTGGTGGGATTCTCACCCAGGAATCAGTGCTGGAGAACAGCAGAAAAGATTGACCTGCCGGTGACGCAATAGGGGCCCCAGTCCTGGGGCCAGGAAGGTGTTAGGAAAACCGGTCACCTGTAACCTATTGGAGACGTCATGTGTGCGTTTTCACCTGAATGCGTGCATTGAGGGGAAACGAGGACGGATGCTTCGAACTGCCAATGAGGTGAGCGACAGGCCGGAAGTGTCTGTCGCACGCATTTCTCGGCATTGGTCTGAGATTTACGCGCGTCGCGTCGTCGTTAGCGATGTAGTCATTGTTCTGGCGGTAGTTTTTCTTACTCAAGTCGTCTGGCTTGGTACGGGGACGGAACTCGCAGGGGTAGGCGTCGGATACTGGGGAGTATCGCTTTGTCTTTCGATCGCGTGGATGATCGTCTTGGAAATATATGGCTCGCGTTCGTCACGGATAATTGGAACAGGTACCGAAGAGTACCGAGCAATTCTTGATGCAAGCATTAGGTTGTTTGGGATAACAGCAATTTTCTCATTGTTGTTTCAGATCGAGTTCTCGCGCGGTTACCTGCTTCTTGCATTTCCAATAGGAACTCTCTTGCTTCTGCTTTCTCGGTGGATCTGGAGAGGCTGGATCAGCTCAAAGCGTCGGGAAGGCGAGTTCGTTTCTCGGGCAATCCTGGTGGGCTCACGTTCTGCGTGTGATGCAATTGTGGAGGATCTCAGCCGCCGCGGGGCAACGGATCTGAAGCTTGTCGGAATTTGCCTCACTGGTCGCGACGAAGATGTGCCTGAGGTGAGCGACCTTCGAGAGAGTCGCGGCTTGCCAAACATGAAGACAGCTGGTGATTATGTGCAGTTGATGGACGAGACCGGTGCAGACACACTCGTGATTGCAAGCAACGAGCATCTGTCGCCTGCTGATATCAATGACATTAGCTGGCACCTGACACCTGGGCGCCACCACCTCATTATGGCGCCTAGCCTTACGAATATTGCTGGCCCCCGGTTAAGCGTGCGGCCGGTGGCGGGTCTTCCGCTTATTCATGTTGAGACTCCGCGAATGGAAGCGCGAGAGGTGGTAACGAAGCGATTGTTCGACATCGTTGGGTCCGCTCTATTGCTCATCGTCCTATCGCCGCTCTTCCTGGTACTCGCAATATTAGTTAAGACGTCAAGTCAAGGCCCCGTGTTTTACTCACAAGAGAGAGTCGGTTTGCGCGGGATCCCGTTTCAGATTCGTAAGTTCCGATCAATGCGTCAAGATTCGGACAAGCACCTTGATCTCCTTCTCAAAGCGCAGGGCACGCGCGATCGACCGCTCTTCAAGGTTCAAGATGACCCCCGAGTGACGAGAATCGGGACGTACCTTCGTAAATATTCGCTTGATGAATTGCCGCAACTTCTGAATGTTTTCCGTGGTGAGATGAGTCTTGTCGGCCCCCGACCTCAGCGTGCAGACGAAGTGGCCATGTATGACGCGACCGCAAAGCGACGTTTGATGGTGAAACCGGGGATGAGCGGTCTTTGGCAGGTTAGCGGTCGGTCAAATCTGGATTGGGAAGACGCAATTCGTTTGGACCTCTACTATGTCGAGAATTGGTCTTTGACGAGGGATCTTTCAATACTGCTCAAAACCATACGCGAAGTCGTTTCGCCGACGGGAGCATATTAGTGTCCGGGATTCTCGTTCATGAGTGGATCGAGAAGATCGGAGGCTCTGAGAACGTTCTTGAAGCGCTCGCCGATGTATTCCAAGATGCGGATATTCTCTGTCTCTGGAATAACGCGCCGGAGCGATTTGCAGGACGGTTCGTTCGCGAAAGCGTTCTCGCTCGCACTCCATTGCGAGGTCGAAAAGCAGCGACTCTTCCACTGACCCCTGCGCTATGGCGACAGCAATCCAATCGAGGCTATGACTGGGCACTGGTCAGTTCGCACTCGTTCGCGCATCATGTATCGTTCAAAGGACAAGCACCTGAGTTCGTCAAGCTCGTTTATGTTCATACTCCCGCACGTTATGTGTGGAACCCAGAACTGGATGCTCGAGGCGACAACCCGCTCGTACGGGCGTTTGCTGCGCCGTTGAAGGGCCTCGATCGGAGGCGTGCAAGCGAAGCCGTTTCGATCGCCGCGAACAGCCGCTACGTTGCTCGCAGAATACAGAAAAGCTGGGGGAGAGAATCCATTGTTATCCATCCGCCGGTCGAGGTGAGTGATATAGCTTCCTGTGCGGATTGGGCTGAGGCGATAGAAGATAGTGAGCAGTCCATCGTTGACGCGTTGCCGTCGGAGTTCGTTCTCGGAGCATCACGATTCATCCCGTATAAGCGCCTCGATCTCGCGATTCGCGCTGGTGAATCGTCAGGCTTTCCTGTGGTGATCGCTGGTGCAGGTCCAGACGAGCAGTCCTTGAGAACCCTCGCCGCCAACGCCAGTGTTCCTGTCACTATTGTGACCCGTCCATCCAACGCGTTGCTCCGGACGCTATATCAACGTGCCTTGGTGTTTGTGTTTCCGGCTGTCGAGGATTTTGGAATTATGCCAGTTGAGGCAATGGCGGCTGGAACGCCAGTTGTATGCAGTTCAGCTGGAGGCGTGCCTGAGACAGTGATCGATGGCGAGACCGGTGCACACGTCAGACAGTGGGAGAACAGAGAGCTGGCGAGAGCGGTCGAGGCCGCGTCAAATTTGAGCAGTGGAGTTGTCACCGCACATGCGCGACAGTTTTCACAAGAGCAATTTCGCGCGAACATCATTGAATGGTGGAACGAATTCGCTGGATCCCGTCGATAGAGCGAGGGTACGGGCGTCTGCTGGCGCGAAATAATGGGAGCGTGGACGGTACGACTTGAAGAGTTTGCATGTTTCAGACCTTCTCGACTCGGGCGGCGCGGAGGCCGTGTTTCGCGACACGGTACGTGCGGCGCGTAGCCTGGGTCACGACACGAAGGTCGTCGTCTCCGACGGACGCCGAACACCACTGTCATATTTGTGGTCAATCCGTTGGTTTATGAAGATGCGCCACGTCCTCCGGGATTTTGAACCTGACGTGATTCATGTCCAAAACTATTATCGATTCCTCTCGCCGAGTATTCTTCTTGCGATTCGTGGATATGTGGCGCATCGCCCGAAGACCCTTGTCGTGTTTACCGCTCACGATTACCATCTCGTTTGTCCTAACAGCGGGTTACAGCACTTTCCACGCGGCAGGCGTACGGACTTCTCTCCTATCGGTAGACACATGCCGTTGATCGCGAAGTTCGATGAAAGATCCATCATTCATGGAACGCTGAAGGCATTGCAGCACGTCATTGCCTACCGTGTTCTGAAACTGGATGATGTCTTTGACACCGTGATCTCGCCGAGCGTCACCCTTAGCGAGGTTTTTCGTTCCTATGGCTTAACACGCCCGATTCGGATTGTTCGGAATCCCGTTGACACGTTCGATGTCGCGGGTCGATCGTCGATGTCTGGCAATCTCGTCTATCTGGGTAGGGTCGCGCCGGAGAAGGGCCTCTATTCTTTCGTCGAGCTATTGGAACGCGCTGCAGTGCGCGTGACCATCGACGTGTTCGGGACAGGGAGCGATCTGGCAAAGTTAGAGAACCTGTCGAAAAAACTTGTCTACGTTCGCGTGCTTACGCACGACCCTGTACCTCGCGGCGACCTTCCAGACATTCTTAGAGGATTCCAAGCGATCATTTGCCCTTCAGCTTGGATTGAGAATGCGCCCATCGTCGTCATTGAAGGGATTTCAGCCGGGCTTCCGTGCATTGTGCCTCGCCGAACCGGTGCAGCCGAAATGGCGACGCACGGAACGGTGACATACGAATTCAGCCTGGGCGATCGAGCTTCGACGGTGGCTGCAGTCAAGCGTGCAATCAGCGACAGAAAAACGAATCAGCTGCGGGACCGTTCATTGTTCAGCTTCGATGCATATGTGAGGGAACTTGAGTCTGTCTACGCGCTGAACCGGTAGTGCACGTCATAGGCCAGACCGCCGAGCCTTCTGGTCCAGGACATCGCCATAATGGTGTTCGAGAACTCGTGTGCACTCGCTCACCGTAAACTCGGCTTCGAATCTTCGACGAGCTGCCTTGCCCAGAGTGCGGGCAAGGACGCTGTCCACCAAGACTCTCTCCATGTTAGATGCGAGTGCGGAGACGTCGTGCTCATCGACGAGCAGCCCTTCCCTACCGTTCTCAACGGCTTCGGGAATTCCCGCGTGAGAATACCCGACGATTGGCGTCGCGGAACGTGCTGCTTCAAATACCACGGTCGGCAGCCCTTCTGTGTCTCCGTTGCGTGCCGTGTGTGAGGGGACTGCGAAGACTGCGGCTTCACTTAACCTCGCTGCCACGCGGTCTGGCGTCACGAACCCGAGAAATTCGACGGTACCGCCGAGATGCTTTGCCTGGCTTTCCAACTCGTGCCTCTGCGGACCGTCGCCTATGAGGGTGAGCGGGTGGACGTCGCGAAGATGCTGGGGCAGCAGCGAATACGCTTCTAGGAGTTCCTTCACTCCCTTTTTCTCTACGAACCGCCCAACAAACAAGACCCCTCGCCGAGGATGCTCAGCCGGAGCGGGAGTCCAAGGCACCCCGATAGGGAGCACCTTGATCTTAGAGGCTTCGACGCCAAGCTTTTCGGCTGCGTCTGCGATGTGTGAAGAGACCGCGATCAGTAGATCGGCATCGCGAAGTACGTTCTTGAGCCTGCATCGGTTCCGTATACCGCGCAATCCCTTTCCGCGTGGCCGAGCGGTGACATCAGACCCGTGGAGGGTCACGACGAACGGTAGGTTCAGACGTTTTGCAACGCCGCGAACGCGTGACGCATCGCCGCCGAAGTGGGCGTGTATGAGATCTACCTGAAGCTCTTTCACCGAGCGCACGAGCCGAGGACTCCAATCGAAGACTCTCAGGAATTCTCGACAGAGAACATCCCAGACTCCGCCTTTGAATAGCACAGTGTCATTCGGGCGGGCGACATCAGAGTCGACTCGCTCAGCTCCGAGGGCGATTGGGATCCATGCCTCATAAGTATCGATTTGGCTTCGAATGAACGTTTCGGAACGTGCGAGCCAACCCCACCGCCAGATAAGAACTTTGGGATGCTGCTTCACCATGGCTGCGGGCCTCTTGTCATTTCAAATGAGCTCTGTTCTGGATATCGTTTGTCGAACGCCGAGACAACCTGATCTCGGACATGGGGAAAGTCTTTGACGTTCCCGTCGTTGAGGCAAAATTGCGCGACCTGACCGTGAGTAATCGCCTCGACGACAGACCTAATGTTCGAATCGGCCAAGGAAAAGAATGTTCCGATGCTCCGACGAGAACGTGCAAAATATGCACCCTTCGCGAGGTGCCACATCTGTGCATAGTAAATCGGAGCGATCTCGTTGCGTGAACGGAATACTGTGCGTCGAGCCTGGTCAATCGCTTCGGGCTCCGCCGCGTACGCTTCTTCAACGACTGATTTCAGAAGCGGGATGGCAACGTGCACGTCGCTAACAGGCGGGATACGGGAACTGGCTAGAAAGAGGGGCGTACGCAGAAGTGTCGTGCCAGAAGCAGGTCTTAATGTCCTCTTGACCACTTGACGCAAGTATTGTGTCCGCGAAAAGTTGCGATTAATTAGCCCCGAGGAATGCAACATGGCGTGAGCACGCAAGTCTCCGTCTGCGAGAATTGTCGGAACGTTCACACCGTACGGTAGCCCATTTCGGAAATAGAATGACTTCTCAACTGGAGCCCCGAGGAAGAAGTCGTCGTTGAAGTACACGTACTTCTCCGTGAGGCCATCGATTCTGTGCAGTTGAGACTCGATTGATCGCGAGCTGAACGTGTTGACGTCGTTTCCCTTGAGTTCTCGACCGTCGACAACATTTAGCTTCGAATGAGTCGTGTCGAGCCATTCGGGCAACCGCGTGTCTGTGACCAGATGGATACGGTGCACCCAGGGCGCACATTCGTCAACAGCACGAAACCAGTATCGGAGAAGGCCCCAGTCACGGTACCTCACGTCTGAGCCATCGCTGAACTGAGACTCGGGTTCGCCAGCAGCGATTGCGCGTTGACGTTGCCAATCCTTGTCCGAGTCATTCACCCATGTGATGACGAAATCTATATCGTCTGACGTCATGGACCGTCACCGTTGCTCATCACTGAATGATTGTATCGGGCGTGACTCTCGCAGAGGAGAATCATGCGCACAACTGGCCAGGCGGCGAAGCCCGGTTATCACCGTGTACTCTTGGCGCCCGTGGGCGTCTTGTCGTATGCGGTCATGAGACTAATCTGGCTACGATAGGAGAGATGGTTGCGACCATCTCGCGTAGACCGACCGACTGAGAGGCTGTGGTGAGACTCCAGTGTCGAGTACGAGCCTACGAATTGTAATTACCAATGGCGTGATTTCTAATACAGGAGATGCCGCAATCCTTGCGGGCATTCGCGCTGCTCTAATCGACTGTGGTGTCACGGACACATCGTCGATAACAGTTCTTGATTCGAACGCACGTAGAACCCGTCGACGTTATCCAGATTGGAACGTTGTCCAGCAGACGACGGTGGCGCCTCCGCGCCACATGATGAAATTTTCACGCGGCATGTCATTACTCAGACGTTGGTTCGCTGCGAGAATCGTCAAGAACGGGCGGCTCTCGCTTGCGCTCTTGCGCGTTTGGCCATTCTCGATTCTCGGAGCCTCGCAGGCACTCGCGGCAATACAGGATGCGGATATCGTGGTGAGCACCGGAGGTACGTATCTCGTGGATCATTACGACTTTCGATTCCGCGCCATTGAGCTGGAGTTGGCACGTAGATTTAACAAGCCAGTGTGGCTCTGGACTCAGTCGGTGGGGCCTTTTGAGGCGGAACGGTCAAGGGCTTCCGCACGGCGAATCATCGACGTTACGACGTCCGCATTTTTTCGAGATGAGGTGTCCAAACGATCCTGGCTCAATATCGGGGGCAATGCCTCGCACTCTCACGTTGCTGCGGACGCCGCGTTTGCTTTGCCTCTTGCTCGGAGCGGGCCTTCTTCAAAAGGACCGGTGCTCATCTCAGTTCGAGACTGGCAACGGTCAGGAGCGACCGGGCAGCGATTTTCATTCACGAGCTACCGATCCTCGATGCGCGCAGTTGCGGGTTACTGCGTGGCTCAGGGGGTCCCAGTCAGAGCGATATCTACGTGTCAGGGGCTTCCTGGATACGTCGATGATTCAACGGTTGCGCACGACTTCTTCGACGATCTGGGAGAAGTTGAAGTCGATGGCAAGTTTCATACCCCCGAAGAACTGACCACGCAGTTGTCGACTGCGCGAGCTGTTGTGACCACACGGATGCACCTCGCGATCCTTGCTCTCAGCGTAGGAATTCCGACTGTAGCGATTGCATATGAGTTTAAAACCATAGAGCTCTTCCAATCCCTGGGACTCGGTCAATTCGTGTTTCCAATAGAGGAGATGGACTCTGAGAAGATCATCGAAAAGGTCAGGGTTCTGCTCACACACCCGGGTTCCGCGCGTCTGAAAGACGATGCGCTGGAAACCGTCCGCGCCTCAGCTCGATTGCCGGCGCTCGCGCTTCTCGAACACGTCAAAGTCCGCGATGAGTCATAGCTACGCAAGCAGCCCAGTTTCTTCGGGCGCCCAAAGCATCAAGTGGAACGCGGTCGCACTCGCTGGACGCCAAGCAATTGTCATCCTCTTCTCTCTTATCTTGGCGAGAATTCTCGGACCCTCAAGCTATGGTGTTGTCGCGCAGGCGACGGTGTACATCACATTCACAACAATGCTGCTTGATCAGGGCATCAGCGCGGCACTTCTGAGCCGAGACAGCGTCGATCGCCATTTGCTTGGTGCCTCGAGCACGTTGAATATCGGGCTGGCTATCGTCTTAGCAGCGATCACGTGGCCGCTCGCGCTGCCTGTGGCTTCGATGCTCAAGACGCCCGAGCTCGTGATGGTCCTGCCCGTTCTAGCAGCCGGTTTGCTTTTCAAAGGTGTGCAGCTGGTTCCGAGGCTACTGCTCGTCCGGCGATTCAATTTCAAGCCGCTTGCATATATCGAGATCTCGACTGCAGCAATAGGTGGGATTGCAGGGGTGGTTAGCGCGGTACTCGGGGCAGACTACTGGGCCATTGTTGTGCAATTGCTGGTTACAGATTTACTGCTGGCAGTCGGGCTGGTGGTGACTGCTCGCCCCCCGCGTCCAAACTTCAAACTGGGGCGGGTCATCACGCTATTGGGGTTCAGCATAAAAGTGTTCGTCGGCAATATGTTGAGCTTTGGGTCACGAAATATGGACACGCTGTTGCTCGCTCGATTTGCAGGAGAGACAGCAGTCGGACACTATTCACTCGCCTATCGGGTGCTCCTTATGCCAGTTCAGTTGGTAGGGCAGTCTGTGACTCGGGTGCTCTTTCCATTGATATCGAAGCATCGCGGTACTCCGGTGTACGTCTCTGGGCTGCTCCTCAAAGCTTCTCAGTCCATAGCAGCAGTGACCTTTCCGATGATGGCGCTGATCGCCGTGGCCAGTCACGATGCAGTCATATTGTTTCTCGGGACCGCTTGGGCCCCAGCGGTCCCCGTCATCATCGTGCTGGCGTTCACAGGAGCTCGTCAATCCATTACCGTCCTCAACTCTCCGACGATGCTGGGTTTTGGCAGACCCGGTATGCAGCTTTGGTTCACAGCGCTGGCGGCCGTCATGCAAGTCGGCGGAATGATCGCAGGTTTGGCCTGGGGTGCACTGGGGGTTGCCGTAGGGTACACCATTGGCGGTATCCTCATGATGCCAGTGATCTTCGCAATCCAGAGGCACCTCGCTGGATCATCGTTCGCTAGTCAGATCAAAGTACTCGGCGCCCCTCTGAACGCCGCTTTGTGGGCTAGCGCCACCTATGGCCTGCTGTATCTGTTCGATATTCCGATGATCGTCCGGCTTTGCCTAGGCCTCGTCCTATTCGCTGGAGCCTACTTTGCCGTTCTCAGGTTGGTGCATGGTCGCACTTTCACGAATATCTTGACGAATGCTCGTGAGATCATGATCACCCGCAAAGGCTAGTCAATCGAGTGCGTTCTTGCGTGTCTGAGCTGCCAAACCGTACGTGCCCCTGGCTAGGTTTTGTGAGGTTGGACCGACTTGGTTTCTAGCTCCTCGTAACTCGAACTCTGGCTGGAGGAATCAGGATGAAGGTTCAACGCGAAGATGGAAACGGTGAGGAAGAGCATACTTCGCCAGCTGAAGATGTCGTACGAGAATGCACCGATTGAGATCGCAACAATCAGTGCCCTGGTTACGGCTGGGCCGCGAACCAGTGCGACGAAGCTCGCCGCTGCCCAAAGTGCAATTCCCACCGCGCCCAGTCCCGCCATGGTGCGCACGAATTCGTTGTCAGTGACGGGAACTCCGGGTGCTCCTTGGATCGTGCCGTCAAGGAGCATCTGAGGAACTGCGTCGTACCCATGCCCGAACAGAACATTGAGGGGAGCCTGAACAAAGAGCGGAAGGAATGATTCGCTCACGAGCCGTCGGTGAGTAACGGACCGGCTTGTCTCAAGGTCGCCATCGAACCCGAGCCAGTCCAAGGCAACCATCTGGCTTCCGGCGGCCAAGATGATGACCACGAATGCCACCGCGAAAATTCCCCACAGCCGACTGCGACGCGACAGGGCTGCGATGATTGCCGCGCCGATCAACATGAGAAGACCGGTTCGCGTTCCGCTGAGGAATATCGTGAATAGACCTGCGCCGGCGAGCAAAAGCCAAGCGGGGTTCCAGCTTCTGAGGAAGAACCAGGCAGCGAGTATCGTCAATATTGCCACGACCTCGCCCAGGGTAATCGCCCATCCCAAAGAGCCCATTGCTCTGCCGCCGAGACCTTCCCAGAGGTTGTTGCTGCCATCCACGAAGTAGGTGACACCGTCACGTCGTGGCCAGAGGGCCGGAAGACTGAAGAACCTTTCACCGACGGCGACGGTGAACTCGACAACGATAGTGACTGCAGTTGTCGCCTTGAGCGCGCCAACAGCTTCCTCTCCGAGCTCAAATATTGTGCCAGCGGTAAGACACAGGACAACTCCGGTTACAGCGTAAATGCCTAGGTCCTCCAGCTGATTTACTGCGAGCATTGACCGCATTGACATCCAGAGGACAAAGCCTGCAAGCGCCAAAGGAGGAATGGGAACTCGTCGAGTCCGCATGATCAGTACGACGTGCGCGATGAGCACGAGGAGAAGTGCGATGGTGGTCTGACGCACTTCGCTATGAACGAGAAGGAATGTGAGTAGCGTAGCGGTCACAGTATTCCGGCGAACACTTTTCGCAGGAGAGAAGATCGCAAAAATCGCAAGCACTGTGTAGATGACGACCGCGGCTACTGCACCCACAAGTGCCCGCCTCTCGCTCGGATCACTGACCTACCTGGCAATTCTATCCGTCATATCAATGGACCGATTGGGTGACATTCTTCTGCGCAAACTGGTCATATGCATTTGGCTGCCGGACTCGGTCTGATCTTTTGCACTTTATGGCACTCTGTCAGCGATGTGCCGAAGCGTGCTCGTTCAAAATCGCGGCCACCGTTTGATGATGCCACCGGCCAGCGCGCTCCTCTATGGTACTGACTCCCGCGAAGCACTCGACCTCAAAATCATTCTCGTTCAGATTGAGCGCTTCGTCGATCATGCGAATTGCGCCAGCCACGTCACCCACAGCAAACGTTCTCACTCCCTGGTTGGTCGGCGAAAGATAGGTCATCAGCCCGACACGAGTCGCTATGACGAATGCGCCGCGAGAGAGTGCTTCCTGCGCAGTCAGACATGCGGCTTCCGTCAGCGAAGGTATGACGAATATGTCGCCGGGCTTAATCCACTCTGACGTGCGGCGCCCATCAACAAGCCAAGGTGCAAGGTCACGTCGAAGCCCGTCAGCGTATCGTCTGTTACCGGCGAATCCGCTTCCCAGAGCGACCTGGCAAGATGTTCCGGTCTCGGAGATCGCGGCGAATATGGGCGCTAGATGGTGGAGCCCTTTCTCATGATCCGGGCGTCCGTAGGATTTGACCTTACCTGTACGCCTTATACCCTGAGTTTGGTGCTCGACAGCTGTGCTGAGCGGCGCGTACAGGCTGAGCCAGCTTGGAACCATGGCACTCTTGCACAGTCGCAACAACCCGGGTTCCACAACGATCGACTTGTCAAACCGGCGCACAAAGTAGGAAGTCGCTGCCATGTAGGAAAACTTTGACGGGTAGTTGTGAATGATCGACACGGTGGTTATAGATTTGCCAGCGCGTCGTAGTTTTCGCGCGGTAGAGAGGACATTAGGCATTGCAGAGTTAGCGTTGGAGACGAGGACATGCACGTCGTCGTGAGAACGGGCGATGTACTCGTCTGAGGTGTCAAACGAGGCGATAGCATCGGGGATCGTAATCTTAGACTGGCCGGCGCGAGGCATGACCAGTGATGTGGGTGCCTGACTTTGCGTCAGCTCTAGGAGATGTTCTAAGACGACCTGTCCGCCTCCGCGTTCATTCTTTGAATCAAAGAACGTGATCATTCCACGTGCCTCCATAACGCGACGCGATGACACGAGCTCGACTTTTTCGACAGAAGCTCCAGTCTCGCTCAGTGATACGAATTGATCGGGTGGGTTGGTCCGAGGCAGCCATACGAATCATGATCGAACAACCACGGCCCTTATTGCTCGGGCAAATCTCTGCACGTAGAACTTCACCCTCGCAGATAATGAGGTATCGCCGCCGAGAAACTTCACGACTTCGGCGCGGCCTGGAAAGAGAGCCGCTTTGATAAGTCTCGGGCGCTCCGACCACGGCGCTTCGCGGATCGCATACAACCATGCAGCTGTCGACCCGCTTTCGTGAGAACCGACGTATCGATTCCACAAGCTCATCTGGTTAGCATCATGCTCGTATTCCGGGAGTTCGATCCCGAGAGATTGTGCAAAGGCTCCCACCACCTCGACGGAGCGCGTTTCGCGGAGTAAACGAGAAAACGCTTGACGTTGATGCGGTGCTGCGTCACCGCTCAGACTGGTGGATATCTCCTCAAGCTCTGCCCTGTGCCGAGAAGAGCGCGGGTATCGCAGGCAATGCAGAGCCCCGATGAGCGCACTTCCGCTGTAATCGGGCATCCAAGCCGGCTGCCCCGCAATCACGCAGGTCTGCCGCGTGGCCCAGATGGATTCAAAACATACTTCAGGTGCTTCAAACGCACCGGGAAAGTACCAGTGGACATCAATATCGCACGGCCATTTCTGGTGTATCAATGTGCGCGAATGATCAACGAGAATTCGAGCCACGTCGTACTCGAACCTCTCGCGCCAGCCGTATGCGCGAAGCGCGTTTGTAAACGCGTCGAGATCACCTGGGGCAACCCAGATATCGGCATCCGCGTACGTTCGTTCTCGCCTGAGGCCATGGTGGGCGAGAGTAAAACCCTTGATCGACATCACACGGAGACCGTGCGTTCGCGCAACGTATGACGCGAGTGCGTGTGCAAGCTGCACGGCGTCCTGTTGTGAAAGTATGTGACTCATGAGGCTTCCACTTGAACGAGAAGCGAGGCTGCTACGAGAGAATCAAGAAAGCTTGAAATCTCGTCAACGACAGTCGCACTCGACGCATCGAAGTCGGAATAAATCGATTCCACAAGAGAATCTAGAGTCTGCGTGGTTGAAAGACGGTCCCAGATATCACGGGCAGTACCCTCTAGAACGACGGGAACCTGAGATGCAGGGTCGCCGAGTGCCAAGATAAGAACGGAATGTGGCTTTTCGACGATGGCTATCGCTGGACTCCGGGAAAAGTGCGCTGTCACGGGCTCATCACTACTTCATGGATGCTGCTATCGACCTGCAGACTTCATTAATCTGACAAGCCACGCGTGCGTGTACTGCTGCGGTCTGCCGGTAGGGGTCTTCGACGTCGTCAACGTGGGTGAGCTTCACAGTCGAGCGGATATCGCTGAGACGACGAACCAGAAGTCGTACATCAGCCGGATCCGTGACCCCGTAACAGCCTTTGCTGTTCAGCAGCCTGCTGAACTCAGTGAGAGTAAAGGTCTTTCTGAGTTCCCGAGGATGCAGCGAGACAAGTTGGTCGCGTTGCGTGCGCGTCATCGTGAGAATCAGGTCGGCATCAGACGCAATTTGGGCGGTCAGCTGACGCGCGACGTGCTCGTCAGGTGCGCCCCCCAGAAGCCGAGACTGTTCGGCGGCGAACTCATCCATCGCGGCGCCCGAGACAGCGCGGATTCCTGCGCTCTCTACGTACTCCCATATCGACTTCGAGAGCTGCTCGCGTAAGAGTTGTGCGGCAAGCGGCGAACGGCAGATGTTTCCTTCACAGACGGTAAGGAGTGTGACAGGTCTGTCTGATGTCACTTGAGACGGCCAAATATCAATCATCCGTTGTTACCCACGAGCGGCCGTGATCGACGAGTAGCCGCCCGGCGCCCGGTGTCGTGCTCACGTCGCGACGAATGCGCAGGTTCCTCGTTACTTGAGTAGGTACGGTACGAATACCCATACCCGTAATACGCCGAGTTAGGACCCTTCAGAGGCATCCTATTCAAGATTATCCCAAGCGGCTTGACGCCGACACGCTCGACGTTTTGCAGCGCCTTGCTCATCGCATCTGTCGTGGTCTTCCCCGCGCTGGCAACAAGAATGATCCCGTCAGTCTTGGCGGCCAAGATAGCTGAATCGGTCACCGGTATCAGCGGCGGCGCATCGATGAGCACGATTGCTGCTTGACCGAGTTCGGACAAGATCTTCTCCATCGATTTTGAGCCCAAAAGCTCGCTGGGGTTCGGCGGGTGCTTTCCCGCGCCCATCACCAGCAGATTGCCTGCAGAGCCCCAGGGCTGGAGTACGTCGGTCAGCTCAGCGTTCCCAGCAAGAACGTCGGTGAGACCCACACTTTCGACGAGACCGAAGGTCTTCGCTACTGTTGGGCGACGCAGGTCTGCGTCAACCACAATGACACGCTCACCTGACGCAGCGATTGCAAGCGCAAGGTTTGCTGTAATCGTAGACTTCCCGTCTCCAGGGAGAGGGCTCGAGACCACCATGACTCGCGGAGGTGCGTCGACATTCATATATTGCAGATTGGTGCGTAACTCTCGCATGGCCTCGCCAAGCGCGCTCTGACTTCGACTGACGTTCATCGCTTCAGCTGCAGACGTCTCCCCAAGGCGCTCAACAGTTTCAAACGCACGATCGACGGGAACCGCACCAATAACAGGGACATCAAACTCCCGCTCGACTTGTTCAGCAGTGCGGAGACGGCGGTCAAGGATGCTCTTGAGTAGCGCATATATGATTCCGACGAAGAGCCCGGCTAAGAGACCAACCACAAGCGACAGCTTCACGTTCGGGAATGTGGGAGACGTTGGAAGTGACGCTGACTCCGTGACGCGGAGCACCAGCACAGGTGCGACTGTGTCGGGTGCATCATCCGTGATACCGGCCTGTCTCTCGCCCTCTTTGGCGAGGCCATTGAGCCAGGCAGTTGCAAGATCGCGCGCAGCCTCCGGGGTGTTCGCCGTGGCAACGACGCGTATAACTGGAGTATCAAGTGGGTTGTCGACGGTAATCCGGCCGACAAGCGCTTCGGCACTGGTGTTCAGACCAAGGTCATCGATTGCGAACTCGGCAACCGAGCGAGTTCTCGCCCACTCCATATATGACTTCACCTTGGACTTCGCCAGATTTTCGTACATCAGCGAGGTGCTCGCATCGGTACTCACTTCGGAAGACGTGACCGTTCCAGTTGCGTCCGCAGAATATATCTTTGGCTGGATCAACGTCCACCCGTACGCGATCAACACGCCAAGCAACGTTGCTATGACAATGACGATCCAATGCGCGCGGAAAGTACGAATAAGCTGGGTAAGTTCCACGGGGGCCTTTCGAACATCATGCGAAGTCTGCATGACATCCTATGGCACGCCTAGACGATTGGGCAGTAGGAGTCACCTATTTGGGTCGAGTGCGACTCGGTTCGTCGAGTGTCCATCTAGGGTGTGTGTGGGAGCACGGCACGACTATTGTGTCGGATTGACCGTTGTTGAGCCCGCGGCAAGACAGGGGATTCCAATATGACCGGGTCGGCACCTGGGCCAGCGCCCTCGGGTGTGAGTAGTGGCGTGCAACGAGTTAGTCGTTCGTTCTGGTTCAATCTCATCACGGCTTTCGTAGTGCTCGCGCTCATACAAGGGTTTGTGGTGAAGCTCTACTATGTGCCGTCTGAATCTATGGAAGGCACACTGCACATCGGTGACCGTGTACTTGTCAGCCGACTCTCTTACATTGGATCTGCACCAACAACACAGGACATCATTGTTTTCAACGCGTCCGACGCCTGGGATGATGAAGCGAATCTTCCGAAGAACCCGTTGCAATTGGCCATCGAATGGCTGGGAGGCGTGGTGGGAATAGGCCCCAGTCTCAACCACACGTTGGTTAAACGAGTAATCGCAGGGCCGGGGCAGTCAGTGTCATGTTGTGGCGATAATGGCGAGATGATGGTCGATGGCAAACCTCTCGCGGAGCCGTATGTCGTCAACGATTTCGAATTTATACCGGGGGAATTGGATTGCTCGACTACACCGATCTCACGACGGTGCGTTAAGGAATTCACGGTTCCAGATGATGAGTACGTAGTTCTCGGCGACAATAGGACACGATCATCAGATTCCCTCTTTCTCTGTCGAGGTCTTCAGGAACTAGGGTCGTGCGTTCGGACCGTAAAGCGCTCCGACATCGTCGGCAAGCTGTTCATCACCCTCCTACCCACGTCAGATTTCGGGCGGCCAGATTCGTAGCGGGACTGTACTCCCACGCGCGAAACGTGAATGGGAGACTGCTTTCCCGGCTTTCTCCACACCCTCGGCCGAACTCGCTAGATTGATCCCCAGGCAGCCGGGATGCGAATTACCAATCGAACATTGGGCGAAAGGTTTAAGTACTAATGGCGATCGAAACCACATATGTGGGCGCGGCGGGTTTGAAGAGTCTCTCTGCGTACGGCTTTATCTCACCAGCACCTCGAGCATTCTTTTGGAGCTCATATCGGTGGGAATTCGGGGATGTAACGGTCATAAAGGCCTCGGCTCGCGCATTTGAGATCAAGGGACCGACGAAACTCGCGATGGATGACGTTGGGATCGTCTTTGTCGATTCCGGTCAGATCTTACTTCGAGATGAACAGCCTAAGAGCGTAACTGCGGGCGAAAGTCTTGTAGTACCTCTCCGGTATAGGTACCGGATCTCCGTTACGGCAGAGAGTTCATATTTTCTGGTCAGGTTCCCAATGCATCTACTCGATGGGATGCTTCCGGATAAACCGGACGCCCCTATCCACGTGGATCACAAGCGAGTACTTGCGCGGGCGGCTCACGCCTTTGTGCGTCAGGTCTCCGCTGTTGAAAATTCAGCAACCACAGCCGTTGAGGCGTACGCCGTTGGGCAACTTCTCGTTGAAATGGCGGGCGGTATTCTACTTGATACCCTCGCTGATTTTAACGGCGAGCCGACAGGTGACGGATCGATTCGAGACCGAGCGAGAGCCATCATCGCTCAGAGTTACTCGGATCCGATGTTGTCTTCTCAAGTCGTAGCAGTCGAAACGCAGATATCCCTAAGGCGTCTCCAGTCGGCATTCTCCGAGGCGAATACGACAGTGAGCGATGTGATCCAATCTCACCGAGTTGATGCTGCTTCTGCCATGCTCACGTCGCATCGCTACAACATCTTAAGCCTGGAGGAGATTGCTCACAGAGCAGGATTCACCTCGAACGTAACGATGAGAAGGGCATTCAACCGACTCGGACGCCCGAACCCTTCCGATTTGCGAAAGGGGGTCACATAACCACCCGCATTACCCGCAAAAGGGGGGCATACGAGGACAATTTGCGTCGCGAAGCGACCTGATTGCGCACAAATCTGAGAGATGTCTGGCAAAGGCGCGCTCCAATAACTACTTTCGTACGCAGTGACTTTTGCGCTATCGAAAGGACGACATGACTGAAGTTAAGGGACGCAACGAGAACGGTCTCTCGCGTCGAACAATGGTTAAGGGGGCCGCATGGTCAGTTCCCGTTATCGCTGTAGCGGCCGCTACGCCAATGGCATCGGCATCAACAGCTGACCAGTTCGATGTCCAGGTGACAGGTACATGTGAAGGTGACTTCCGCGCCGCCGGTCTTGCAAGCAACATTCTTAATGCCCTAACCGGAGTTCTGGGTCTGGACCCTGCCACTCGTAGTTTCACTGTCACCGCTGCAGAAGGCACGATCCCGGCTGGTACTCAGTTCACACTTACTGACGGCGGTCTCGTCAACGTCAACGCATTGAGCGTAACCGGCGCAATCGGCCTCGACGCGCTAAACATCATCCGCGTTGGCAACACGGCCACAATTACCCTTGAGCAGGATCTCGCGGAGGGCCAGTCCTTCGCGCTCGATCTCCTGGGCGCGCTCGCTGATATCCGCGTCGCTAGCGACATGACGCTCGCTCTTGCAGGCACGGACAACCCAAGCACGGCGCCGGGAGCTGCTAATAGCGCTGAGGTTTCGACAGCCCTTGGAACGTCCGTAAATGTACTGGGCATCGTCGACGTTGCACTTCAGGTTTGTGGCTAAGCTTCATAAATATGAGTATTACTGTTCCGGCCGATGCGTTTCTCTTCGCATCGGCCGGAATTGTTAGTTTCGTGCTTCTGGCCTCGGCTATATCGAAATTTCTGGCGCCAGCACGAGCGCGACACGCGATTGAGAACTTTGGCTTCCAGCCTGCGCTAGCCCGCGCAGGGCAATATGGGCTTCCGATTGCGGAGTTATTACTCGCGGTCTCTCTAACATTCACTGTCGGGTTGATTCGTGCAATCGCCGCGACGGTATCTGTTGGGATGTTCCTAACTTTTGCGCTTCTCATCTGGCGTGAAGTGCGACGGGGCCGAAGCTTTGACTGCGGATGCTTCGGGGCTTTTTCGAAGTCGCCGATTGATGGATTCACGGTTCTGAGAAACGTAGCCTTTGCCGCGCTCAGCGCGACGACACTATTCAACCCGCTAGACAGCAGCACACTTGCCGCGGCGCTTGTTGGCTCAAACTCAGCTCCGACGTGGGGATGCATATCGTTTGTCGTTGGAGTATTCGCAATTGCAGGTCTGATAGTTAATCAGCGACGGCATGTGCGAACTCTGCGTGTGATGCTGAATGCACGGGAAGGCTCTCAATACTTATCGGATCTGGCGGCGCAAGAGAACGACTCAATTCCTGGCGTTGAGATTGTCTCGCGGGACGGGCTCGTTTGGAATCTGAAGGATTTTGCGTCGAACCGCGCCGTATTGGTCTTCTTTATTAAATCCGGATGCGGAGGTTGCGCATTCGTTGCTGAGAGATGGGCTGATTGGAAGAATCAACTCGGCCGCAGCGTCACCCTCGTCGCCGTGACCTCTTCGCGAGCGTCTGACGTGCAGCAACTTTATCCAGATTTGCACGAAGACTCATACTATGGCGCGCTGGCGGCGCGTCGCGCGTTGGGTATCCACATTGTGCCCTCTGCTGTGTTACTTGGGCAGAATGGACTCGTTGCTACCAAGGTTGCTGAAGGCAAGCAACAGATAGCCGCTCTCGTGGCGGGGACGGCTGATGC
This sequence comes from Paramicrobacterium salitolerans, assembly GCF_051513965.1. GTDB lineage: Bacteria > Actinomycetota > Actinomycetes > Actinomycetales > Microbacteriaceae > Paramicrobacterium. Next base: position 2,045,900 of record NZ_CP195847.1, on the reverse strand, counting down.
TGTTGCGGCAGCTAATTCGACACCCGATCGTTGACGCTCTCGACGAAAGGTTGCTCACGAATAGCTTGACTAGGCAAGCGGGATTAGATTTAGCTTGTGCGAGCTGGAAATCGAGAGCGTATGTGGCAAACACTATGCAGGTGGCGCGTCGCTGCTAGGCGTGACATGGCGTAGCTGACGCTTCCTGAGACTGATTCTGCAATCCCAAGTAATGCCTCGCAGGGCGGAATGCGCGAGTACAGAACACAGAAGCCGTTAGGTCGGAGACTGAGGTTTGTGAGGTTGCCGGGCGTATGACGACTCGCGTGGTGATTGCGCACATTGAGTATTGCGCAAAAGGTCAGCACTGCTGGGGGTGCGAGTGAGAGCAGTACCAGCACTACACTCATAAGATTACTTTACGACGTCGGTGGGAAGGAGGCTCTCTGTGGCAGAGCTCAATGCCAGAGCGCGCAAGATTGATCTTGATGTCCTCGGTTCGACCATTCGACTCGAATTTCTGAATGACGAACCACAGGAGCACTTCGAACGGCTCGTCGATGCATGGTCTGGTGCAACAGTTGCGCGGGGCGGGCCGGACTCAACAATGACAGTCGGCACAAACGCATCGAACGCGCAAGAGTATGACGTTTACGGTGCAGACTATGACGCGGTCGCTATGGCATCGTCGACGAAGGTCACGTTGCAGGGCATCGAGCGCGCTCGTGGGGAACATCTGATGCTTCATGCTGCTGGTGTGTCGTTGCAGGATGGGCGTGTTGCCGCGTTTGTCGCGCCGTCTGGCGGAGGAAAGACAACGCTCGCGTCACACTTGGGAAAGCATTATGGGTATGTCTCGGATGAAACGATTGCGATCGACCGAGATTTGCGCGTGTACCCATACCGTAAGCCTCTTTCAATCATCGAGAATCCCGAGAAGAAGTGGAAGAAGACCCAAACCTCGCCGGATGCACTGGGTTTGTGCTCGTTGCCGGAAATGCCGTTGAATCTCGCGGCGATCGTGCTGTTCGAGCGTGACGATGAGCATAGCGGGGAGCCTGTGATCGGATCTGTTGCACTCCCTGATGCGATTGAAGATCTTTCCGGGCAGATCAGTTACTTCGGAGACATCCCTGACTCGGTCTGTATGTTGGCCGACATCGTCGAGAAGACCGGTGGTATTCGTACGCTGAGGTATGGGGAGGCCGAAGGAGTAGCTGCCGTTCTCGCGGATCTGCTTACGATTACCCAGCCGGAAACTGGCTGGAACGATGCCAGTGGCCGGGCATCGGCGCGCCCAGACGAGGGCGAGTACGTTCGCCGAGAAGACGTAGTGGCGGTGGAGACCGCGGGAAGCATCATCACGACGAGCGATAAAACGCTCCGTGTACTCTCGGGCCTGTCTCCCACGATCTGGAGTGAGGTTGAGTCGGGCGCGTCTCTTGAACAGATTGAGGAAGCATTGATCGCGCAGTTTGGGGCACCCGAGGGCGTTAATACGAGGCTGGTCACCCAACAAGCGGTGGACACGCTTCTTGTCGAGGGGCTTATTCGCTTGCACCGCAATGAGCCGGTCGAGGTTGAATCGCCGTTGTAATTGTGAACTTGGATTAACCCCTGCGTGCGCGTCCCTCGAACGTGGTGCATTCTCGAGTGCGCACATACGTCATTCGCGCAGGAGTGCCCGATAGGCTGAACTCATCATGAAAATTTCGGTCATCGGCTGTGGCTATTTGGGTGCCGTTCATGCAGCGGCAATGGCATCTGTTGGACACGACGTCATCGGGGTTGATCTGGACAGCGCAAAGATTAACGCGCTCTCCGCTGGTCGCTCGCCGATCTATGAGCCGGGGTTGCCAGAGCTTCTGACGGCGGGCATTGAGACGGGCAGATTGAAGTTCAGCACAGATTTGGCTGATGCTCGTGATGCGCATATTCATTTCATTGCTGTTGGAACGCCGCAGCTGCAGAACGCTGGCGGAGCAGATCTGGCGTATGTGGACTCTGCAATCACGAGTCTTCTCGCTCACCTGTCTGACGGTGACGTCGTTGTCGGTAAGTCGACGGTGCCTGTCGGCACCGCCGAAACATTCCGAGAGGCCGTCGAGGCCCGCGGGGCTCGCCTCGTGTGGAACCCGGAGTTTCTTCGCGAGGGCTTTGCCGTCAAGGACACAATCGAGCCAGATCGGCTCGTGTACGGCGTGGCCGACGGAGACACGACGTCTGTTGAGAAGCTCAACGAGGTGTACGCGACGGCGATCGAGGCAGGCAGCCCCGTCATCGTCAGCGACTTTGCCACGGCCGAGCTGGTGAAGGTGGCGGCGAACGCGTTTCTCGCGACGAAGATCTCATTCATCAACGCGATGGCCGAGATCGCGGAAGTCACGGGAGCCGACGTTACAAAGCTGGCTGATGCAATCGGGCACGACAAGCGCATCGGGCGCAAGTTTTTGAACGCCGGTGTCGGCTTCGGAGGCGGCTGCCTGCCGAAGGACATTCGTGCGTTCACCGCGCGTGCAGAGGAGCTGGGCCGCGGAGAGTCGGTGGCCTTCTTGAAGGAGGTCGACGCGATTAACCTGCGCCGCCGGGAGCGAGTGGTTGAGCTGGTCACCGAGGAACTCGGCGGCAGCGTTTTCCAAAAGAAAGTCGCCGTTCTCGGCCTCGCGTTCAAGCCCAACAGTGACGATGTGCGGGACTCGCCCGCGCTTGATGTCGCCGTGCGGCTGAACGGGCTCGGCGCGAACGTCGTTGCGACAGACCCGCAGGCGATGAAGAACGCGCGCCAGCTGCATCCTCAACTCGTCTACGGTCCAACGGATGAGGCGCTCGCCGATGCGGATGCCGTTGTCGTGGTCACCGAATGGCCGGAATACAAAGACCTCGACCCGGCAGCGGTGCATCGCGTTGTTCGCACCCCGATCGTCGTCGACGCGCGCAATTGCCTGGATGCTGACTCCTGGGCGGCCGCCGGGTGGGAGTACGCCGGGCTGGGCCGACAGGTGAAGAACGGCCGCGAGGCGACTTAGCGGTTGTCGGCATCGGGCTCGACGACGACTGTGCGGCTGGGGCGGACTCCGCGGAAGACCACGAAGTGGTAGAGCAGAAAGCGAAGCGCGACCACGACGCCGATGCTGAACAGATTGATCATGTTCACCACGACGGGGCCGGAATCGGGGAACGCCCACAGCCCGGCACCGACGATGCCGGCGCCGAGCATCGTGCAGATGCCATTGACGATGAGAAACAGCGTGATTTCGAGCATCCGCCCGTGTTTGCCGCGGTTCTTGAACGTCCACTCGCGATTGCCGAAGTAGGCGTTCACAAGTGCGATGAGCGAGGCGAAGATCTTTGCCCAGACACCGTCGACGTGCAACCCGTAGAGGAGAATATTGAACGCCGCGATCTCGATCAGGGTCGAGATGGCCCCGACCGTCAGGAATCGGGAACTCAGCCCGATGAGGCGGCGGAGGCGCGAGTGATGTGTCATGGCTCGACTACGCTACTACTAGTTAAGATCATGCTGATGACAGGGAGAGTTTGTGCCGCGCAGACACGTTGCCATCGTTATGCCGGCGTATAACGAATCTGACGGCCTCGAGGGGTTCCTCACCGAAATCGTGACCCACGTTTCCCCGGTCGTCGAGAAGCTCTCGATCGTCGTCGTCAACGACCGCTCGACAGACGAGACCGCCGATCTGCTTGCCCGCCTGGGCGAGACGATGCCCGAGTTGATCGGCATCACATCGCTGCGCAACCGAGGCCACGGGCCCACAGCATTGGCCGCGTATCGTGCCGGTCTCGAGCTCGACCCCGACGTGATTCTGCACGTTGACGGTGACGGACAGTTTCTGCCCGCAGACTTCCCGCGGCTGCTCGCGGCGCACGAACAGCGTGGCATCGACGTGCTGCATGGCGTACGCCGCGGGCGCACAGACCCCTGGTATCGCAAAGCCATCACGTTTGTGGTGGGGTCTGTCGTCGCGCTCGTCGCCGGTTCACGCGTGCCCGATGTGAACACGCCTCTGCGCATCTACCGGCCCGAGGCACTGCGCTTTCTTCTGGAGCTCGTTCCGTCGACAGCGAGTGTTCCCCACGTGCACTTCTCGCTCGCAGAGAAGCGCAGTGGAATGAAAATCGCATATGCGCGAGTCACGAGCATTCCCCGGCGCGGTGATTCTGCGCACGGAACGATGTGGGGAGCGCAACGTACGACTCCGCTGCTGCCCCCCAAGCGTCTGCGCTCGTTCATCGCAGGCGCCGCGCGCGAGGTCTGGGCCGTGAGCCTGCGCCCCGGAGCCCCGGCTCGCCGCGGGGGAGCGTTCTCGTCATGACCAGCCTCAACTGGCGTCGCGGGATGACAGTTGTGTTTTGGGTGGCTGTTGCCGTCGTAGCCGCTGCGCAACTGTGGATCGTGATTCAGGGCGTCTTCTTCATGAGGCTATGGGAAGACGAAGCTTTCAACCTCACTGTGCCGATCAACCTAGTGAACGGCCTTGGATACACCAGCGATGGCACACTGAGCGGCAGCCAGCTGACCACGTTCGACCCCCGCATTTCGACCGGCCCGGTTGTTCTCTTGCCCGTCGCCGCGGTTCTCGCAATGGGAGCAGACCCCGTCATCGGTGGCCGACTTGTCGTTCTGCTGTTCTACATCGCACTCGTTGTCGGCCTGTGGCGTCTGGGCGGGCGACTCGGCGGTCGCTGGGCTGCGCTCGCCGCTGTGTGCGTGCCGCTGGGCTGGAACACATGGCTCTCGGGCTCGCCGATCCAGTCGCCCGTCGATATTCTCGGCGAAGTTCCCGCTGCCGCGCTTCTCGTCTGGGCCTTCCTCGCGCTGCGTAGGCAGCCGTGGTTGGCGGGGCTGCTCATCGGGCTTGCGATGCAGACGAAGCTGCTGGGTGCGCTTGCGGCGATTCCGATCGCACTTGCGATTTACCTGCTTTCAGACGGCAGCGTCGTCACGCGCACCCTTCGCGTGGTGCTGTGCGCGTTGGCCGCTGTGATTCCGAACGTTCTCTATGAGCTGTGGAAGCTCGTCACCCTCGGGCCCTCGGCATACTGGCAGAACCTGAAGGAGTTCTACTGGTTCTTCACCTCGGGCGGGCAGAACATTGACCCGGTAAGCCCTCTGTCGAAGCTGACGGCGCTGGGCACCGGATGGTTCTCGCCAACCTGGTTGACTCTCATCTTCATTGTTTTTGTGCTGGCCGCCGTGTGCGTGCTCGTGCTACGCACACCCGCTGATGAGGATGCCGGCGCCATCGCAGAGCGCCGCGAGCAGCGCGCCTACGCCATTGCCGCCGCGCTGGGACTCGTGCTCTGGTTCGGGTGGTGGCTGGCCTCGGAGCATACGCCGAATTGGCCGCGGTACGCCGCGATGGCGATATACATTTTCGTGCCGATTCTCGTGGCACTTGCTGCTCGATGGCTCGACGAGCAGTGGCGCTCGCGTCCATGGGGGCCTTGGTCGCGAATCGTGTCCGGCGTAGTCTCCGTGGTGGCCGTCTCCGCACTCGGGACGCAGTTGTGGGGGCACGTTCAGATCTCCGACCAGTCGCGGTTTGGAGAATCCCTGGCGGATCAGCGTGCTGTCGCGGCATCCGTGGCCGAGTCTGACCTCGACGTTATCGTCACAGCCTGGGGACCCAACGTTTCGATCATCGTGTTAGCCGGTTCGCAGGTCGCACTTGACGACGTGCCCGACTGGGACGGCACTCCGGAACTCTGGAGAAACTGGGACTCATCAGCTGCGGGCAAGGAAGAGTTTACTAATGCTATTGCCGCTGAATGTGCGACGGTGCTAGTTCGCGAGGGACGCTACGCCCTCTGCATCCTACGTTGATGAGTGCATCGCGACTGTTAAAATTTCTGTGCTGCAGTGAATCCACTCTAGTGGATTCTTAAATACGCAAGCAGAACTGCTCATCAATTCGTAGGTGGAGCGCGACGTCGTGAACGTCGCGCTCTATTCATTTAACCTGAGTGGCGGACCGTTGCTAATTTGCGCCAGCCATGAGTTCAAGACGCGCCACGAACCCGCGTCGATCGCCGTCTCTCAACACGTATCGCGACATCACATGCGCCGTGATCTTGCCGCTCAGAAGACTGGGTTCCGCATGTAACCCTACGTGCTCAACTCATCTCTTCTGAGAGGTACTACATGGCAAACAACTCGATTGAGCAGAACGACCAGAAACCGGCCGGACTGAACCGCCGCACCATGGTCACAGCAGCTGCCTGGTCTGTTCCCGTGATCGCCACCGCTGTGGCAACGCCGGCTGCCTCGGCATCCACCACCAACGAGAACGTGTCGATCTCATCGTCGTGCTACGGCATCAACATCATGGGATTCGGCCAGTCGTTTCCGCAGTTCCACATCACCGCAGAGGGCGCTCCGATCGAAGTTGGGTCGACGTTCATTCTGAACGGCGGCGGACTCGGCAACCTCACGTTTGGCGGCTATGGCGACTTCTTGGAGATCAATGTTCTCTCTGGCAAGTCTGCGCAGATCACCGTGCGTAAGCCGATACCTGCCGGCGAGAGCCTCACCCTGCAGGTGACAGGCATCGCGGCCGCTCTTGCGCTCACGAACTTCACCCTCAGTACCGGTGCGATCATTGGCAACGCGAACACACGAAGCGATGACGACGCAGCAACCCAGACGCTGACTGGCGTTGGCATGTTCGGCATCTTCGTCGGACACTGCGGCTGAATCAAACCGGACGAAAAGAGAGACAGAAGAATGGCAAACACCACTTTCGACCAGGCCCGTGCCGACGAGATCGCCGCTGGGGCAACAAGCAATGATGCCGCTGTGTTCTGTGGCGCAGTCGCCTTTGCTGATGGCGTATCGCCGACCGCCGCAGGGATCGCGCAAGCAGCATTTTCCAGTGACTTCGCAATCGACGCCTCCACCTTCGTGGCTGACTCCGAGACACGGGGGAGCGTGACCGCACGTGCCGGAGGGCAGGAAGCGACAATGAAGCTCTACCGGCAGGCTGGTACCTGGAAGCTTGACAGCACCGGGTCGAGCTCGGATGTTGTGACCGCGCGATAGCGGTCACAAGCGCCTAGGAAGCAGAAGCTTCCTAGGCGCTTCGTCAATTCTCAGGTGATCCTTCGGCTTTCGCCGCACGGCGGAGAGCAGCGACGCTTGGAAAGCCGCTCAATGACGCGATGCGATCGAGGCTCAGACGTTGCGACGCGGGAGAGTTCTCGAGCAGTCGGCGAGCTTCGAGCATCCGTGCGCGTCGAATCTCCCGCGCGACAGTGGTTCCCTCCTTCTGAAACACTCGGTTCAGCTGCCGCACTGAAAGTGACAGAGACTCAGCGAGCGAGGCGACCGAAAGGTGGGGGTCCGTCTTGCGCGAGGAGATCACCGACATTGCGACGCCGAAGTGATTGATCGGGTCGAGATCGATCATCAAATCACGCTGCAATGCAATGCGCGCTGCCGTCATTGTCAAGTAATACGCCACTCGGGCGAGAGTGTCTGCATTCTGGCTTTGAGAGTGAACGCTGACGTTCGCAGCGGCCATACCCTCGAGCGTGCGTATGCAGGCATCGTCTTGCACAAAGCGGAGGTAGCGACTGGGAATGCGTGCTCCCGCATTGGCGAGCCTCTTCTTCGACAGCACGATGATGGTGAGCGCGGTAGACGTGGCGATGTGCACCTTGATCTCCCCACCGGGTCCGATGAAGACGCCTTGCTTGGGCTGAGCATGGATTGACGGTTCGTCATCTGAACGAATGACGATGTCGCCGAGGGCAGGAACGAGCACGATCGCATCGTCATCACCGGGAAACTGCAAGCTGAGGTCAAGATCGAGAGCTAGGACTGAGTACATTGCGACGCCCGGTACGGTCAATGCAGACTGCACCGAGAAACGTCCTGTCGTCCCTCGCCAGATCGGACTCGCCAAGTTGTCGAGAGTGGTTCGCAGATAGGCTCGCGTCCTTGCACCTGTCTCTGTCATTCTTCTGCCTCCACACTAAGTTCTGCCGTACATGCGACTGGTCGACGGTGACCGTGAAAATTGGGTTTATGTCCGTTCGGCGATGATGACCATGTTGTCTGTCGATGGACTCCCATCCGCGCGCTGCAGACATGTGATGATGACGAGACGGTTAGTCGTGTCAGCCCAGATTTCTGCATCATTTGGAAGCTCTGATTTGGACACATGCCGTGAGGACGTGACAGAAAAGCTGATGCCGTCGACGAGGATCTTCGCGCCTTCATCCACAGCCGCCCGCTCGTTTGCGACATCGATCAGATAGTTGCCGGGGCCCACCGCGCCATCTCGAAGAGAGTGCATGACGACGTAGACGGTTCCTGTGTCGGCATCCTTGGGACTCACGCCCACATTGCGGATCCAGTAGGCCGACGTGAATCCGGGCGGTGTTATCTCGCCGTTCACGGCGCTCAGCGCTCCCAACGGAATGTCGAGCCCGACCGACGGTACCTCAAACTCGGTTCCAATATCTGGAGTGGGTGAAGCTTCGGGAGATGGCTTAGCACCCGCTTCAAAGGTGACAGGCTTGCCATTCATGTCTGGAACTGCGTCTGGGGAGTCCTCTGCGGAACTGACCAGGCCAATTACCCCGATGCAGATTAAAACGACCGCCATGCACGCGGCCGCGACGCCAAATGTTTCCGGCTTTTTCATACGTCTCTCTCGGAAAAGACAAGGGTGTGCTCGGGTGCCACCGAGGGGGCGGAGAATTTCGGTGACACCCGAACGGCTTCAATTGGACTTACTGGTTTTGACGACGTCGCGCGTACGCAGCCGTACCGAAGCTGAGCGCGGCCCCGAGAAGAATCAGCGACACCCAGATGCCAGTCGAGGCACCATCCACCGGCGTCCCGCCCGTGTGGGCGGTGATGCCGGTCGCGGTCGGCTCATCACCGTCTGCCGATGGTGCTGGCGCATTTGGCTTATCTTCGACGGTGACGGTCTGTGCGTCGTCGTTGATGTCTTCATGGGTGGCGATGACGGTGCCTTCGGAGTCGAGGAGTTTCTCGTATGCGACGAGGGTGGTTCCGTCGAATCCTTCCGGGACGGTGAAGGTGACGTCGACGGTGCCGTTGGCCTCAGTCGGGGTGAAGGTAGTTTCGCCGGTGATGCCGGTCTTCTCACCAGTCTCCTTGTTTACGAGTTCGCCGGTGAGCGTGTATTCCTCGCCTGGCGTGAGATTCTCGTAGGAGACGGCGTCGACGACGGTTCCACCGTCCCAAGCGATGATCTTGTCGCCGTCAGACTGGTCAGTTGCTGACGTACCGATCGACGGCGCTGGCTTATCTTCGACGGTGACGGTCTGTGCGTCGTCGTTGATGTCTTCATGGGTGGCGATGACGGTGCCTTCGGAGTCGAGGAGTTTCTCGTATGCGACGAGGGTGGTTCCGTCGAATCCTTCCGGGACGGTGAAGGTGACGTCGACGGTGCCGTTGGCCTCAGTCGGGGTGAAGGTAGTTTCGCCGGTGATGCCGGTCTTCTCACCAGTCTCCTTGTTTACGAGTTCGCCGGTGAGCGTGTATTCCTCGCCTGGCGTGAGATTCTCGTAGGAGACGGCGTCGACGACGGTTCCACCGTCCCAAGCGATGATCTTGTCGCCGTCAGACTGGTCAGTTGCTGACGTACCGATCGACGGCGCTGGAGCAGCTTCCACTGTCAGATTCACAGTGTCCGAGACAGCCGAGTCATCGATCAGAATCATGTTCTGCGGGCGAGCCGAGTTTGAGTCCCAAGAAACAGGTTCACGCATCATCACAGTGTCTGCGGGAGCGATGCGGCTCACTGTCGCGCTTGCGACCTCTGCCGTGACAATCCCCTCGACAGTGAACACTCCATCAGCGTTTGTTGGGACGGTCGTAGACACGAGGTCGATTCCAGTCGAGTCGAAGGTGACGTCGCGATTGGGGACACCGGCGCCAGTGCCCGACGTCAGCGATCCTGTAATCGTGACTGTGTCACCCAACGTGACAGTGTCGATACCGTCCAGCGCGATCGTCCACGGGCCCGCGTATTTCGAGGCATCTGCGAGGAGCGAATCGTAAATCCCGTGAACAGCGTCAGTCTGCTGGCCCGTGCCGAGGGGGTCGTCGCCATTGTCGAAGTGGCCGAGCGGCCACTCTGGCTTGTACTCGTTCGGTGCACCGTTGGTCTTGTCGTGAATGATCACGGATGCCGCGGCCGCGTACGAGTCCGCGGTCTTGCCGGACTTGTTGATGACCATATGGCTCGCCGTTGAGATCACATACGCGAGTGTGCTCATGTCGCTGGAAGAGAGGGCTGTTCCGTCTTCTTTCGTGAGTGGCACAGGATCGCCGTAGGAATCGGCGTAAATCGGCTCCGGCTCCCACACAGAAGCGCACCATGCTTCCGTTCCATCGGGCATTCGGTATGTGCCCTCCCAGTTCGGAACGCCGTTGCCGCCTGGCCATAGGTACCCACGCACCTCGCCGTTGGTTCCATCAGCAAACGCGGGCGCTGCTGCCGTGAACGACAATGCCGCGGCCGTTGCTGCCGCGACGGTGCCGGCTGCGAGCATCCGCCAACCTCGATGTTGTTTCAACTTTTCCCCTTGTACATGTCTATGAACGGGTCTTTCGACATGAGAGAGGGTCAATTTGAGTGAATATGACGGGACATTAAGCCCCCACAACGGGGCAAAATTTTGCTGGCCCCAGGAGATCGTGCAAATCTTTCGATTGTTCAGAAACCCTCTATAACCAGGGAAAGGTGTCGAACGTAGAGCCTGCTGAGATAGCTCCAAGCTCGCGGACTTATGCGAACGTATGTCGCGAAATGGTCACAAGTTGAGAAATGAGCATCATCATTGGGGGAAGCGGAACTCCCAGTCCGTGATCCACGGCGGGTCCTCGCCGTGCTCGTAGGCGTATGCCCGCGCGTCGTCTCGGGCGGTCCACCAGTCGTGGATCGCCGTGCTTCCGGCACCCGTCTCGTCGAGTCCGGCCCGCGTGACCGCGTCGATCGCGAGGGCATACCGGTCGAGATCGTTCAGGTGAACCATGTCGAACGGCGTGGTCGTGGTGCCGCGCTCGGCGAATCCGTGCACGTGGAAGCCCGCGTGGTTCGTGCGCTTGTACGTCAGCTGGTGAATGAGCGATGGATACCCGTGGAACGCGAAGATCACCGGGCACTCGCGCGTGAACACAGCATCGAAGTCGGCATCAGACAGACCGTGAGGATGCTGCTCATGCGACGCCAGCCGCATGAGATCGACCACGTTCACAACCCGCACCCGAAGGTCGGGCAACGTCTCGCGGATGAGCTGCGCGGCCGCGATCGCCTCGATCGTCGGAACATCGCCTGCACAGGCGATGACCACGTGCGGGTCGGCGGCTGCTGCAGCATCCGTGCTGTCACTGTCTGAGCCCGGGATGCCGCTGCCCTCGTTGCCAGCCCAGTCCCACACGCCGAGGCCGGCCGCTGCGTGCTTCTCGGCGTCGTCGAGGCTCAGCCAGCTCGGCTGGTCGTTCTTGCCCGCGACCACCACGTTGATGCGGTCGTGCGTGTCGAAGACGTGCCGCATGGTCGAAAGCAGCGTGTTCGCATCGGGCGGCAGATAGACACGCACGATGTCGGGACCCTTGTTGACCACGAGATTGAGAAAGCCAGGGTCCTGATGTGAGAAGCCGTTGTGGTCCTGCCGCCACACGTGCGACGACAGCAGGTAGTTCAGCGAGGCGACCGGCTTTCGCCATTCGACGTCACGCGAGGCCTCAAGCCACTTCGCGTGCTGGTTGAACATCGAATCGACGATGTGGATGAACGCCTCATACGACGTGATGAGCCCGTGGCGGCCGCTCAGGAGGTAGCCCTCGAGCATCCCCTGCATCAGGTGCTCGCTGAGCGCCTCGATGACCGCGCCATCGTGCCCCAGGTTGGTGTCGGTGTCGTGCTCGTCGAGATTCCACGTGCGGTCGGTCACCTCGAACACCTGGCCCAAACGGTTCGACTCGACCTCGTCGGGGCCGAACAGGCGGAACGCGTCGGGGTTCGCGCGCATCAGCTCTGTGAGCCAGCCCGCGAAGACCGTCGTCGCCGGCGCCGTCGCATCAGGGTCGGATGCCGTGCCGCCGTCCGTCACCGCCGGAGCCTCGTACGGTGCGAGCTCGGGCAGCGTCAGCGGCGACGCGATGCCGCCCTGCGCGTGCGGTGATGCACTCATGCTGAGGCCTGGGTCAGGACGGATCTCGTCGAGAATCGGTGCCGGTGCCCCGTCTGCGGTGAACAGCTCGGCCGGGCGATACGACTGCAGCCAGCCCTCGAGCTGGTGCAGGTGCTCCGGATCTTCGCGCACCTCCTTGAGCGGAATCTGGTGCGAGGCCTCGGTGCCCTCGACCTGTTTTCCGTCGACGAAGCGCGGACCGGTCCATCCCTTCGGCGTGCGCATCACGATGACCGGCCAGCGCGGCATGCTCGAGGCGCCGTCGATTCCGGCCGCGCGAATCTCGGCCAGGCGGTCGAAAGCGGCATCCATCGTCTCTGCCATCATCGGGTGTATCACCGACGTGTCATCGAGCCCCGCCTCGACCGTGAACGGCTCGTAGCCATTGCCGCGCAGAAACGCGTGCAGGTAGCCGTCGGGAATGCGCGCCAGGGGAGTGGGCGAGGCGATCTTGTAGCCGTTCAGGTGCAGAATCGGCAGCACAAAGCCGTCGCGCACCGGGTTCAGAAACATGTGGGCGCGCCAACTCGCGGCCAGCGGACCCGTCTCGGCTTCGCCATCGCCGATGACGCACGCGACCACGAGGCTGGGGTTGTCGAGCGCTGCGCCATACGCGTGCATGAGCGAGTACCCCAACTCGCCGCCCTCATTGATGGAGCCCGGTGTCTCCGGGGCAGCATGTGAAGGGATGCCGCCAGGAAAGGAGAACTGCCGGACAAGCTGCGCGAGACCCTTCTCGTCGAAGCTGACCTCCGGCATCAGCTCCGAGTAGGTGCCGTCGAGCCAGGCGTTCGCCACCATCGCTGCGCCGCCGTGGCCGGGGCCGCAGACGTAGAGCATCTCTTGACGACGCTCCGTGATGATGCGGTTGAGGTGCGCATAGACGAGGTTCAACCCGGGAGCCGTGCCCCAGTGTCCCAGCAGCCGCGGCTTGATGTCCTCAGCCGTCAGAGGCTCCCGCAGCAGCGGGTTGCTCTTCAGATAGATCTGCGCGGCACTCAGGTAATTGGCCGCTCGCCACCATGCGTCAAGTGCATCGTTCGTCATAGCCACCTCCAGACCAGCCGAAAGCGAAGACACGTGGCCCCGACTTTACGCCGGAGGACTTTCTCGGGAAAGAGGGTTGAAGGAGCAGAGCGCGAGCATGTATGCGTGTTGTCGGGTTGATGTTGCGCAGATGCAACTCTAATTTGATAAAGTTGCGTGTATGCAACAACTTATTCGCCGTCTCGTCACGCCGCCGACAGGTATGTCGGCAGCTGAACTGGCACGCCGTTCGCGCGTGAACCGGTCCACGATCCACCGGATTGCCCGCGGTGAGACAGAGCCGACACTGGCGACGCTGCGTGAACTCGCGATCGTGCACGGCCTCGACCTTGAGGTCGACCTGCGGCCGCTCAGTGACCCCGCCGCGGCTTCTGCGGCGCGAATGCTCCTCGACCCGACAATGGAGGGTTACGAGCCGAACGCAAGCGAGCAACAGTGGCTGAAGCGGCTCGAGCAGTTCGACGACCCTGTGGATGTCGTCGCCGTAGCTGGTCGCGCATCCGCTCCCGCTGAGCGCAAAGCAGCACTGCTGTTTCGTGGCGATCGCAGCGCCCTGCGCCTCGCGTCTGCCGGGAGCGCCGCGGATGGCACCTGGGCAGTATCAGGCTGGGCTGCTCTCACGGCGGCCGAGGGTGACGCGCCGCGTGCTGGAGCCAGCATCCTCTGGGTCCAAGACCCAGACCGCGCCGCCAGCATGCTCCTCGACACGCATACTCGGGTGACGTCGCCACTCAACGCGCAGGTGGTCGTGGCCCAGATCACTGACGCTGTGCAGGTCGATTCGTGGAGCGAAGGCGCGGTGAGATACGTCGCGCCGGTGCAAATTCTTCTCGACTGCATCGGTCTTGGCGGGGAACTTGAGCGCGCGGCTCGCGTGGTCGCTGAAAGCTGGTCGACGGAATGAACGACGTACGACGCACATGGGCAAAAACTTCACGGGATGTCAGCGCTTTGAAGGCATCCGAGTCTGCGCGAGCGACGAATGCGGCAGATTCGGTGCAGCAGGCTGATCAGGCCGCCCAGCGGGAGCTGACCGGTGTGAGTTGGGACTTCTCGCAGGTCGACGTCTCTCTCATCACAGCCGTGGGTGTTGAAAAGGCGCGGCACAGGTTCCGTGCCGCGCTACCCGATCTCATCTGGAACGCAGCAGCACTGGAGGGCAACACTTTCACACTCCCGGAAGTCAGGACTCTGCTCGATGGAACCACTGTGCAAGGTAAGCGGATTGAAGAAGAGCAGCAGATCCTCGCGCTGAGCGAGGGTTACAGCTTTGTCGACGAACTCGTCGGCGCAGGAGAATTCCGCCTCTCCAAGCGGACGTCGGACCACGTACACGCGCTCGTGGCTCGGCATGAGGCGATCGAATCCGGACACTTCCGCGGCGAGGGGGCCGTTCGCGGTGGCGGCACAGTGCAGCTGACCACTGGTGGGTATGTGGACGGCGTTCCCGAAGGCGAGCTTCAGCAACGCTGGCAGCTGCTGACCGAAGCGCTTTCGGAAATCGAAGATCCGCGAGAGCGCGCACTTGTCTATAACGCGGCTGCGACCCGCACGCAGTACTACTTCGATGGCAACAAGCGCACTGCCAGACTGATGATGGCCGGAGAGTTGATGTCGCATGGCTTTGACGCCGTGAGCATCCCGAACTCGCGGCGCCTTGAGTTCAACGTCGCTCTCGACCACCTGTTCCAGACCGACGATGCAACTCAACTGTTGGCGTTCACTGTCTCGTGTGCTGCCAGACAGTGACGTTGACTACGCTCGGAAACACGCTGACAACCCATGTGAAGGAGGTGCAGATGGATGACATTCGCGAGCGGTTGAGAGGGCTTCCGGCGTTCCCCGCGGATCTGCCCGTGCTCGACCCCGAGGCCGTGCCTGCCGACCCGACCGAGCTGTTCGTCGCGTGGCTCAACCAGGCGATCGAGACCGGAGCGCGGCAGCCTCACGCCATGACGTTCGTGACAACGCGACGTGATGGAACCCCTGTGGGTCGCACGCTGATCCTGAAAGACGTCGATGAGAGCGGCTACCACTTCTCAACGCACCGAACCTCACGCAAGGGCGTCGAACTGGGGCGCAACCCGCGCGCATCGATGGTGTTCTTCTGGCGCGAGTCCGGCCGGCAGGTTCGTGTGACCGGAACTGCGCGCGCCCTGGGCGACGACGTGTCGCAGGCTGACTGGGAGAAGCGCCCGAGCTACACCGGGTCCCCGAACCCCGACTGGCAGGTCTACACGCTCGACCCCGACGAGATCGAGTTCATGCAGGCGCGCGAAGACCGCAACCACACCCGTGTGGAGTACGCTCGCGATTCGGATGGTGCCTGGTCGCATCACGTCGTGACGACGCCCGCCGGCTGATCGCTCTGCCGGAGTCTGCCTCGGCGGCGCTCTGTTAGGAGGCGAGGTGGTGGACGATGAGCTCCACTGTCTCGTCGAGGTCGCGGTCGCCGAGCCCCTCGCCGTCGGAGGTCGGACAGTTGCGGCGCGCTGTCGCGACGGCATCCCTCAGCTCGCTCACGGTTGGCGGAATCTCGCGTCGCGGTCGGCGCACGTCGGTCACGAGCAGTCGCGGGTCCATGCTCGCCGCCGGATTGAGTGCGTCCGCAAGGTCAGCGGCGGTGAAAGCGACGGTCGCTCCCTCGGGGAGAAAGCGCACAGCACGATCGACGTCTGCGGCCGAGAGCCCGATGATGAGGTCCACCGCGGCCGTGATCACACCCTTCTCGGCGACGACGCGGGCGGGAAGCTTCGCCTCCGCCACCTTCTCGGCCAGCAAAGCCCTCAGTTGGGCTTCGGCCTCGCCGTCGTTGCTGAAGGCCAGGATGCGGAACTCGGGCTCCTTCGGTGCGGACATCGGCTACCTCGCTTTGCTCGCTGTCGAACAATGCTAATTCAGGCGCGTGTGAAATGGGGCAACTCGCCAGCTTGGGATTGTCACTCGAAGATGTGTTCGATACCATCGAGCAATGGATATCTTCAGACGGCTGGAGGATGCCGTAAACAAGGTGGCTCGCGTGCATGACCGCGCCGAAGTGTCGGCGGTCAGCGGGCTGGGTGTAGCGGGCGGCTCGCGTCGGCGAACCGCCGTCGGCAATGTGTCGACTCTTGTGCAGCAGATGCCTGATGATGCCGTGAATCAGCTGCTCTGGCAGGCGGGGCAGCTGCGGCAGGCGGCGGATGCCCTCATCGCGGTGGCCGCCGCGGAGACCGCAGTGCGCACCGATGGTCAGGTGGCTCGACTTGCGGGGCTGTCGTCTGCGGAGGCCGCGGGACTTGCCCGAGTGGGGGAGATGGTTGCAGAAACCGAACGAGTGATCGATGCTCAGGGTGTGATCGAAGCGCAGAACCTCGACATCGAGGTGGATGTGCCGTGGTGGCAGCCGATCGCGGTCGCCGTGGTCGGTGGGCGACTGAGCGCTGGGGCAGCGACTGTGCTGCGCGATGAACTGGGGGAGCCGACGGAAGATGTGTCGGCCGAGCAGCTGTCAGCCGCGGCTGAGAAGATTGTGGATGCCGCGGGTGATGCCGGACCGGACGACATTGCTGCGCTCGCGCGCCATCGACGTGCCGAACTCGAGGGCGAGCTCGTGCTGATCGGCGACATCAGGGCGGAATGAGCCGCGATGTGTCACGAGCACTGCTGAACATCCGCTAGGATGGTTGAGGCCTTAGGGCCAATCGGGGTGTGGCGCAGCTTGGTAGCGCGCCTCGTTCGGGACGAGGAGGTCGTGGGTTCGAATCCCGCCACCCCGACATTGTGATGTCTCGCGACATAGTTCTCTTATGTCGCGAGACATCGTTCATTTAATTGTGTTTACCCGCGGGATCACGCAGCTGGATCACGGTTCCATCCACTCGCCTTCACCTATGGGCCGCGAATGCCCTCCGTCGTTGTGGGCGTGGGCGCCCGGAATTCTCGAGCATCTCTCGCTTTGTCCCCCGAAGTGGGCACAAGGTATTTCGTAATTTAGCTGTTTTGTTAGGGAGCCTTCCTATATGGTCTTGGGAGCGCAAACCCTAGCGCTTCCGATGATTCTCCCTACCATCGCCGACGCTCGTCGCTGCTCCCAGCGGCGAGCTTCGGTGGTGCCCAAAGTCCGAACGGAGCACTGTGCCTCGAGCATCCACAGCCCCTGTATTCCCTAGAAAAATCGCAGCCCTCACCCTCGCTGCAGCAACCGCAGCCTTCGGGCTGACTCTCGTGCAGGCAGCCCCGAGTGCAACGGCTGCCGAAACACAGACGTGCCCGGTGCCGGGAGAGTTCCCTGGAATCAACACCGACCAATACTTCGCCACAGATTCGAATATCAACGTCTTTGTCGGCGGCGACTACCTGGCGGACGGTGGCGCTGCTGAAACCGAGGGAACGCTCGTCGTCGCGGGCAGCGCGACTTTCAACTCGGGTTTCTTCAACATCGGCACTGTTGGTGTCGGGTCCGGCATTGTGCCTGAGGTCGATAGCGACATGCTCATCGTCGGTGGCGACATTGTCTTAGTTGGTGAATCGGAACTCGACGTCGGGCACCCTGTCGGTGCCTTCGCGGGCGGCGGTAATGTCGTCGCGGGCGGGCAGATCACAGGCGAGGACTCCATTGAGACAAACGGAGGCTCCATCTCGAGCGGCGTCGACAACGCGCTCGGTAATTACGCGGGCTTCGCAGACGAACTGGCTGAATTTTCCGCAGACCTGACCGAGGAAGCTGGCACTGCGGGATTCTTGGACGGCAGTCGTCTCATTCTCGAAGGCGACGGGAGCGATAACCTTCAGGTATTTACTGTGAGCGCAGACGACGTTGCAAGTGCGTCTTCTGTTGGGTTCATCAACTTTGGTGATTCGGCTCCGATCCTGATCAACGTGATTGGCGAGAACGTGAATGCCACGTTCAATGATTTCAGCGTTTACGAGTCGCTTGCCGACACCGCTGGCGACCGCATCGATAATGTGACTGCCGGAACTGTGATCGGCAACGCCGCAGCGCGCATCCTCTGGAACTTCGCGGACGCCACTGACGTGACGATCGGCGGCACGAGCCAGTTCGTTGGAAGCATCCTCGTGCCAGCGGCTGAATCTGCCACAGACGTCACCGCATCGACCAACGGACGTCTCTTCGTGGGAGGCGACCTGACTACGCGCGGCAACGGAAACGAGCAGCACGCTTACCCGTGGAGCGGCTCGCCTCTGACTGACTGCACTCCGCGCGAGGAGAACTCCGAGACTCCCGAAGAAGAGCCCGAGACACCTGACGAGGGTGAAGAGACCGAGACTCCCGACGAGGGTGACGAGCCGGAGGTTCCCGGTGAAGAGGAGCCCGAAGCACCGGTGGAGGAAGAAGACGAGACTCCGGTGACTGAGGAGGAGGCGCCTCAGGTTGAGGACGAAGTCGTCGTCGAAGAGACCGAAGCGCCCGTTGTTGACGACGCGACGAACACCGCTGATGAAGAGTCGCTGCCCGTGACCGGTGCGAACATCGGCCTGGTGCTGCCGCTCGCGGCACTGCTGCTGGTGCTCATCGGCGGAGGCCTCGCGCTGATCGCGCGCACGCGTTCACGCGCCTAAGTAAGAACCACCGCAGGGGCAGGGATTTGTGTAGCATCCCTGCCCCTGCGGCATCCCAAGGCCGATTTTCAGAACTCGCGTCATGATTCACCGCTTTCTCCCTCTCTCAAATGGGCCCACATATCGGCCCGTCACTGAGACGAGAAACAGAGGAAAGCAACATGACGAAGTCACAGTCACTGGTCGTCGTGGCAGGCTGCATGGTCTCTGTGCTGATCTGCCTCGCAATCATCGTGATCGCGCACCAGGGCATGAAAGCGCTGTCGGGCGAGAGCGACCGAGCGAAGGCTGCGAGCAGCGTGACGACGATTCACGATGCGGATGCCGCCGCCACACTGCTCGTCGCGTGATTACTGCCCCATGACGTACTCGATCGATGGGCCGGCAGTCCAGCCACCGTCGACCGCGATCTCCGCACCGGTCGTGTACGACGCGGCATCCGAGAGCAGGTAGAGCACCGCACCGACCAGTTCGTCGGGCGTTCCGACGCGCTGGAACGGGTTGTTCGGGAACGCACCCTCGTCTGTCGAGATGCCCGTGGGCGCCGTCATGGGAGTGAGAACCATGCCCGGGTGCACTGAGTTCACGCGGATCTTCTCGCGGCCGAGCTCGACTGCGGCGACCTTGGAGAGACCGCGCACACCCCACTTCGCCGCACCGTAACCGCTCGTCAGCGCGAGCCCAATGAGACCGGCTGCCGACGAGATGTTCACGATCGATCCGCCGCCGGCGCGACGCAGAGCAGGAATCGCGAAGTGCATGCCCGTGTGCACGCCGACCAAGTTGATCTGGATGATCTTCTGGAACGTCTCGAGCGGCTCGTCCGCAACCGTGGTGCCGGATGCGGAGACTCCCGCATTGTTCACGAGGCCGTCGAGGCGACCGAAGTGCTCCTCGGCCTCAGCGATCGCTGCTTCCCACGATGCAGTGTCCGTCACATCGAGGTGCACGAAATGAGCGTCATCGCCGAGATCAGCGGCAACCGCGCGACCGTCGTCGTCCAGGAGGTCGCCGATGACGACCTTGCCGCCAGCCGCGACGATGCCGCGCGAATATGCCTCGCCGAGTCCGCGAGCTCCGCCCGAGACGAAGATGACTTTGCCTGTGAGATCCATGATGTCTCCTCTTTACTGTGGTGTTTTCTGTTGCCCGATCGGTTGCCCGAGCGGGTTGGTTGAGAGGGCGTCTGCAGCGAGGCGCGCAGCCGTCGCGGCATCCGTCGAATGCTCTGCCATGTGACGAAGCGCCGTCGTCGCCAGAAGTGTGGCCTGGGCTGCCGCGATGTGAGCCTCGAGGCTCTCTGGCTCGCATGCCAGCGCCGCCGCGATGATCGTCGTCAGACGCTGCGTGATCTGCTCATTGGTGGACAGCCAGACGCGATGGAACTCCGGCACCGACAGGATGGCGCGCAGCAGCGAGAGACTCTCGCCTGCGGCAGCCTCATCGAAGGCCTCCGCGAATGCGTCTGCGACGATCTCGAGCAGACTCGCGCTGCCTGCCGCTTCGATGCGCTGGGCGATGCCGTCGACGAACCGATGGTTGCCGTCGTCGAGAAGTGGACGCACGCAGTCGGCTTTCGTGGGGAAGTAGCGAAAGAACGTGCGTTCAGACAGCCCGGATGCCGAGACAAGCGACTTCGTGTCGGGCGTGCTGTTCGGGTCGGCCACGTGCAGCGCGCACTTTCGCGAGATCTCGACGAGCGTCGACGCGGGGAGCTGTGTTCGAGGCATAGCCTCACTCTACGCTTTAGTGACAGTAACTGTCATTAAGTGGGCAGTGAGATTGCGCCAGGCGGCATGATCGGAGCATCCGTCAGAATTCGCTGAGGCCTCGCGGTGCTTCGCCCGGCCCGTCACCAGGCCGACGTACCCTCTATAGGGAGGGAAGCAGCGGTGCGCGGGGGCAATCATGAGAACCTGCTCCACGCGATTGACAACGTCGGCTCCTCGCTCTAATGTTTTCAATAAGCAATATTTGAGTTTCATATTGCGGAATAACAAGGTGGTTAGGAAGAATGAGTACTCAGGCCCCAGACGTGGCAGCCGACCAGGGCGTATCGACGGAGAAGCGTCGTACGCGAACGGTCCCGGCGAAGCTTGCGCGCTCGTGGCTGCTCGTTCCCGCTACGAAGCCCGAGAACTTCAACGCGGCTGACGCCAGTGCGGCCGACGCGATCATCCTCGACATCGAGGATGCCGTCGACCCGTCACGCAAGCCGGAAGCGCGCGAAGCTGTCGTGACCTGGCTCTCCGAGGGAGGTCGCGCGTGGGTGCGCATCAACGACGCGACCACACCGTACTGGAGTGACGATCTGCTCGCGCTCCGCGGAGCTCCCGGTCTCGAGGGCGTCATGCTCGCGAAGACCGAGTCCGCAGATCAGGTTGAGCACACCGCTCACGCGATCGGCGACGGGGTTCCCGTGATCGCGCTCGTCGAGTCGGCCGTCGGCATCGAGAGCGCGACCGAGATCGCCCGTGCTGAGGGAGTCTTCCGACTCGCGTTCGGCAGCGGTGACTTCCGCCGCGACACCGGCATGTCCGCTGAGAAGGAGGCCATGGCCTACCCCCGCGCGAAGCTCGTCGTCGCGAGTCGCTGCGGCAATCTGCCCGGCCCGATCGACGGTCCGACCGTCGGTTCGAACCACCCGCTGCTCCGCGAGCAGTCGGGAACCACGGTCGTTATGGGAATGACCGGAAAGCTCTGTCTTGATGTCGAACAGGTACCCGTGATCAACGAGGTCATTAGCCCGACGCCGACTGATGTCGCGTGGGCCAACGGGTTCCTGGCCGACTTCGAAGCTCGCGGATGCGTCATCCGAGACGGCAGTGACCTGCCGCGCCTCGGCCGCGCCCGCAAGATCGCCGAACTGGCCGACGCCTTCAACGTGTCGGCTCCGGCGACGTAGTCCGCAAAAGCAGCAGTAAGGAGATGTCAATGGCGAAACAACTCTCGGTCGGCGATCCGGCGCCCGAATTCACGCTGACGGATGCCGCAGGCGCGAGCGTCTCGCTCAGTGACTACCGCGGCACCGACGTTGTCGTGTACTTCTACCCACGCGCGGAGACGCCCGGGTGCACCACGGAGGCATGCGACTTCCGCGACAACCTCGCGTCGCTCCGCGGCGCCGGCTACGAGGTCATTGGCATCTCCCCAGACTCCGTCGACGACATCGCGTCGTTCGCGAAGAACCACGATCTGGCCTTCCCGCTGCTCTCCGATGACGGTGCCGCCACCGCCAAGGAGTACGGCGCATGGGGTGAGAAGGTCGTCAACGGAACCGCCATGGTCGGCATCCTTCGCTCGACCGTCGTCCTCAACAAAGAGGGCACCGTCTCGCACGCCGAGTACAACGTCGGCGCGGAAGGACACGTTGCTTCGCTCCGCAAGGAGCTCGGCATCGACTCCTGACCCAACCCTCAGTGAGCACTTTCAGCCGCTGGGGGTTATGATTTGATCAATTTCAAAATGAAAATGTAGTTTCGAAGTACGGAAACATAGTTTCCCGACGCTAGAGGATCAAGGATGCGACTCGAGCAGTTCAACAGCATACCCAGCGCGGATGCTGCAGAGGCACTGCGACCCTGCCTGGATATTGAGCGGTGGCGCAACGCCATCGTCGACGCACGGCCGTTCGACAGCCGCGACGCCCTCATCGGCTTCGCCGCAGAGGCGGCCACTCCGTTCACCGACGAGGAGCTGGAGCAGGCGCTGTCGCACCACCCTCGGATCGGCGACCGAGCCACGGGGCAGAGCGCCGAAGCATCCATGTCTCGAAACGAGCAGTCGGGCGTCGACACCTCAGACGACGTCGCCGCAGCCCTCGCCGAGGGCAACCGCGCCTACGAGGCGAAGTTCGATCGCGTCTTCCTCATCCGCGCCGCCGGGCGCAGCGCCGACGAGATTCTCGCTGCGCTCACCGAGCGACTCGGCAATACTGCAGAAGAGGAACAGGCGATCGTCGACCAACAGCTTCGCGAGATCGCGAGCTTGCGACTTGAAGGAGTAGTGAGCGCATGAGCGTCTCCCACGTGACCACCCACATTCTGGACACGACTGCCGGGCGACCGGCCGTCGGGGTCTCCGTCGTTCTCGAAGCCCAGAACGGCGAGGCCTGGAGCCAGTTAGCCACGGGCTTCACCGATGCTGACGGGCGGGTGAAAGAGCTTGGCCCTGAGCGGCTGGAATCCGGTGCATACCGGCTCCGGTTCGACACAGGCGCCTACTTCGCCGGCATCTCCCAGGACACCTTCTTCCCGGAGGTCTCGTTGACGTTCTCCGTCGACAGTGAGCAGGAGCACTATCACGTCCCGCTGTTGCTCAGTCCGTTCGCCTATTCAACATATCGAGGGAGCTGAGATGAGCAACGCCATTCTCGGAAAGAACCAGTACGGAAAAGCTGAGGTCCACGTCGTCCGCGTCAAGCGCGACACCGATCGCCACGAGATCAAGGACCTCAACGTCACCAGCCAGCTGCGCGGTGACTTCGAAGAGGTGCACAGCACGGGAGACAACGCCCACTGCCTGCCCACCGACACGCAGAAGAACACGGTCTTCGCGTTCGCGAAGGACGGCATCGAGTCGCCCGAGCAGTTCCTGCTCGGACTCGCCGACCACTTCATCGGTGGATGGAGCTGGGTCGACGGCGGCCGCTGGGAAGCGGAGCAGTCGAACTGGGACCGCATCCTCGTCGGCGGCGCCGAGCACGACCACTCGTTCGTGCGCAACGGCACCGAGACCCGCACCGCTGTCGTCGTGGGTGACGGCGACAAGCGCACGGTCATCGGCGGGCTGCACAGCCTCACCGTTCTGAAGTCCACCGGAAGCGAGTTCGTCGGGTACGAGAAGGACAAGTACACGACGCTCGCCGAGGCGACCGACCGCATCCTCGCGACCGACGTCGCCGCCCGCTGGCGCTACAACACCACCGACGTTGACTGGAACGCCACCTACGAGAGCGTCAAGGCTCTGCTGCTCGAGGGTTTCGCTGAGAAGCACTCCACAGCTCTGCAGCAGACGCTCTTCCAGATGGGCGAGAAGGTCATCGACGCTCACCCCGAGATCGACGAGCTGAAGTTCTCGATGCCCAACAAGCACCACTTCGTCGTCGACCTCTCGCCGTTCGGCCTCGACAACCCCAACGAGGTCTTCTACGCGGCCGACCGCCCCTACGGCCTCATCGAGGCGACCGTCCTCCGCGACGGCGCACCCCTCGAAGAGAAGGCATGGGAAGGCATCGCCGGGTTCTGCTGACACGCGGCGCTCCCGGAGCTCCGGCTCCGGGAGCGCAGCCCCAGCCCCCCGACTCCCACAACTGAACACGTCTTTCACGTTCACCGATCGCGCCTCGGCTGAGCGTTGGTTCGTATAACCAAACCCACTTTTTCACTAACTCAGAACATGACCCGGGTTCGATCGAAACTCCTGGTCGAACGCTACCCAACATCTGGACGAGGAGGTCCACATGTCTCGAGCACAGCGTGCGCGAACGCAACACACAGTAGATCCAGAGCGCCCCGAAGACGAGCGGATGCCGATCGGCAGCGCCTTCGCCTTCGGCCTCCAGCACGTGCTGACGATGTACGGCGGCATCATCGCCGTCCCAATCATCATCGGTGGCGCCGCGGGGCTCAGCTCCGGCGAGGTCGCCATCCTGCTGGCATCCTGTCTCTTCATCGGTGGTCTCGCCACGATTCTGCAGACTGTCGGCATTCCCTTTTTCGGATCCAAGCTACCGCTCGTGCAGGGAGTCTCGTTCGCCGCTGTCGCGACGATGCTCTCGATCCTCGGCCAGGGCTCGGGCATTCAGGGCGTCTTCGGCGCCGTGCTCGTAGCCTCGATCATCGGTCTGGTCATCGCGCCGTTCTTCGCGCAGATCGTCCGGTTCTTCCCGCCGATCGTCACCGGCATCATCATCACGACCATCGGTCTGACCCTTGTGCCCGTCGCGGCCGGCTGGATCGTCGGCAACGACCCCGAGGCCGCCAACTTCGCCGAACCGAGCGACATCGGCCTCGCAGCGATCACCCTCGCGATCATCATGCTGCTCAGCAAGGTCGGCAACGCGACCATCTCGCGCCTGTCGATTCTGATCGCTCTCGTGCTCGGCACCGGCGTCGGTGCTCTCATGGGCAAGGTCGACTTCACCGGCGTGTTCGATGGCGCCATCATCGCCTTCCCGAACCCGTTCCACTTCGGTCTTCCGGTGTTCGAACCGGCCGCCATCTTCTCCATGCTCATCGTGATCCTCGTCATCATGACCGAGACCACGGCTGACCTGATCGCGATCGCCGAGATCACCGGCTCCAAGATGGACTCCAAGCGCATCGCCGCCGGCCTTCGCGCCGACATGCTCTCGAGTGCGGTATCGCCGGTGTTCAACTCGTTCACGCAGAGCGCGTTCGCTCAGAACGTGGGCCTCGTCGCCGTCACCAAGATCAAGAGCCGCTGGGCTGTCGCCGCGGGTGGTGTGATCATGCTGCTCCTCGGTCTGCTGCCGGTGCTCGGACGCATCGTGGCTGCCATCCCGATGCCGGTCCTCGGCGGCGCAGGCATCGTCCTGTTCGGCACGGTCACCGCGAGCGGCATCCGCACGCTCTCGAAGGTGAGCTACCGCGACAACATGAACCTCATCATCGTCGCGACCTCCATCACCTTCGGTGTGCTGCCGGTCGTGAACGAGGGCATCTACTCGAAGTTCCCGGCATGGTTCCAGGTCATCTTCGACTCGGGCATCAGCTCGGCGGCGATCATGGCGGTCCTGCTGAACCTGCTGTTCAATGTGTTCAGCTTCGGAACCCCGAAGGATCCGTCGGTGTTCGCCGCGGCACCCACGCGGCAGATCCCCGTTCAGGTCATCGAATGCCTCGAAGAGGGCGACCGGTGCGTCGACGGCAAGATCGTGGATGCCGAAGACAACGAAGTCGTTCTCGTCGACTCCGAGGGCAACGCGATCGAACTGCCCGGCGCTGCTGAGAAGCCGGACAACTCGTCGCGCGGACCGAAGGACACCACGACGAGTTAGAGACTCACCTCGCCGGGGTAAGGACCGTGGGGGCGTGCCACGTTGCCCTGGCGAGGTGTGCTGACTGCGTGGGCGGTGCGCCCACATGACTCCAGTGCACCGCCCGCGCCGCTGTCCGCACGTGAGACCGGTTATTTAGCTGCCGTAGGAGCGTCGGTCACTTCACGGGGCGACAAATGCCATGAGGTGAATTATGCAGCCAACAAGCGAGATCAGAGTCCCGGCTGCACCGAGCAACGCGGGACTCTTCAACTCTGAGACCTGAGCCGCGAGTATTCGCTTCTCAATCTCGAAATGAGTCAGTCGAGATTCATCGCTCCAAGAGTGCCCATGGATCTCCTTGTACCGACGTGCGTACTCGCGATTGATTCGCTCGCTGTTCTTGAGGCCGTCGAATGCGGAGTCTGAAGCCATCTGCGTGTCATGACGGATGATTTCGTTCTCGTGCCACTGCTCTAGGCCGGCATCGGCCTGGATCTTTTCCTCGATTCGTCGCAAGCCTCGCCTGGCAGACAGCCAGACAAAGATGACGGCAAGGAACACAAGAAGTGCACCCACAAATTCAACCTAGGTCGCGACAATTTCCATTCAGGGAGTATCGCACGGTGGATGATCTCGTCGACGGAAGCGGTCAGCCGCGGCCGACGAACGGCATGCCGGAGGCCGTGATGGTCAGCGCATTGACCGTGGCATTCGCCGGCAGCTCTGCCATGAGGAGCACCGCGCGTGCGGCATCCTCAACCGAAAAGCTCGGCTCGACCATGCGTGAGCCGTCCGCCTGCAGAGCACCGTCGGAGAGCCCGATCGACTGCGTGAGCTCCGTGGCGGCATTGCCGATGTCGATCTGCCCGCATGAGATGCCAAACGGGCGCCCGTCGAGATCGATGGACTTCGTCAGACCGGCGACCGCGTGCTTCGTCGCCGTGTAGGCGGGGGAGAGCGGTCGCGGTGACTGTGCGGAGATCGAGCCGTTGTTGATGATGCGACCGCCCCGCGGAGACTGCGCCTTCATGACGCGCACCGCCTCCGCGCTGCACAGCATCACCGAGGTGAGGTTCACCGTGAGCGCGCGGTTCCACTCGTCAAGGCCGATCTCATCGACGGAGGCGGCCTTCGGGAAGATCCCCGCGTTGTTGAACAGCACGTCGACGCGGCCCCACTGCTCGATGATGCGAGCGAAGAGCTCGGCGACCTGATCCGGGTCGGTCACGTCGGTGGGCACGACGAGGGCGTTGCTAAAGGATGCCGCGGTCTCACGCAGCGGCTGCTCGCGACGACCCGCGAGAGCCACGCGGAACCCCGCCTGAAGCATCGCCGTCGCAACCGCCCGGCCGATGCCGGACCCCGCGCCGGTGACGACCGCGACGCGCGGCGACGTCTCGGTCACGCGACGTTGAGCTCGTCGGAGATGGAGCGCGCCGCCGCCGTGAGAAGCGGAATCGCCCGGTCGGCGAAGGCCTCGTCGACCCGGGTGTCCGGGCCGGAGACGGAGATCGCCGTGGGCGTCGGGGCATCTGGGACAGCCATTGCATAGCAGCGCACGCCGAGCTCCTGCTCGCCGTCGTCGATGGAGTAGCCGCGCTCGCGGATGCGGGCGAGCTCCTCGAGAAGCTCGTCAACCGAGCCGATGCTCTTCTCGGTCGGCGTCGGCATTCCCGCACGCTCCACGATGCCGCGGACCCGCTCCTCGGGCAGGTGGGCGAGCATCGCCTTGCCGACGCCGGTGTCGTGGGTGTGAGCGCGGCGGCCGACCTCGGTGAACATTCGCATGGAGTGCTTCGACTGCACCTGGGCGATGTAGACGACCATGTCGCCATCGAGGACAGCCATGTTGGCGCTCTCGCCGAGCTCGGAGACCAGGGACGACAGCTGCGGGCGCGCCAGTGCGCCGAACTGCTTGTTCGCGCCCTCACCGAGGCGGATGAGGCGTGGCCCGAGCGCGTACCGCCGGTTGGGCAGCTGGCGCGCGTAGCCGAGAGAGACGAGCGTGCGAAGCAGGCGGTGGATCGTGGGGAGCGGCAGGTCGGTGGACGACGAGAGCTCGCTGAGCGTGACCTCGCCTCCGGCATCCGTGATCAGCTCGAGCAGCTCGAACACGCGCTCGACGGACTGCACACCTCCGGACGGCTTGGCTTGCTTTGCCGGCATGGTCACCTCTTTCGTGAATGTTCTGTTCCATCATGCGAGAAATCGGCGAGTGGCGCAACGCCTATGACGGCGATTGGCCGTCATTCGCGGCATCCCTCTGTAATACAGTGTCGCGACTTGTGATTCCATCTAGCAAATATTATTATCCATAATACGAAATCACGTCGAAAGGCCCAACGTGGGTCAATACCTCATAGAGGAGGCAACAACATGGCAGGTCCCGGTCCCGGCAATTCGATCACCCTCAGGCTCGAAGCCCCCGCGAACTACACCGCCACGAGCGAGCTCGCCTCCGCGGCAGCACGCGTGGGCGCTGTCGTCACGGGTCTCGACGTCGTGGAATCCCACCACTCGGGCATGGTCGTCGACCTGACGTGCAACACGTCCGGAACCGACCACGCAGACCAGGTGAAGAACGCCCTCGACGCTCTCGAGGGCGTTGCTGTTCGCAAAGTGAGCGACCGCACGTTCCTGATGCACCTCGGCGGCAAGCTCGATGTGACGCCGCGCGAACCCATCCGCACCCGCGACGACCTCTCCCGC
Source organism: Paramicrobacterium salitolerans (assembly GCF_051513965.1). GTDB lineage: Bacteria > Actinomycetota > Actinomycetes > Actinomycetales > Microbacteriaceae > Paramicrobacterium. Next base: position 2,017,408 of record NZ_CP195847.1, on the reverse strand, counting down.
GCCTACACGCCGGGCGTCGCACGCGTGTGCACCGCGATCGCAGAGAACCCCGCCGACGCACGTGCGCTCACAATCAAGCGCAACACCATCGCCGTCGTGACCGACGGCTCGGCCGTGCTCGGCCTCGGCAACATCGGCCCGGAGGCCGCGCTGCCGGTCATGGAGGGCAAGGCCGTTCTGTTCAAGCAGTTTGCCGGCGTCGACGCGTGGCCTGTCTGCATCGACACGCAGGACACCGAGGAGATCATCAAGGTCGTCAAGGCGATCGCCCCCGTCTACGGCGGCATCAACCTCGAAGACATCGCGGCACCGCGCTGCTTCGAGATCGAGCAGCGCCTGCGCGACGAATTGAACATCCCCGTCTTCCACGATGACCAGCACGGCACCGCGATCGTCACCCTCGCCGCGCTCACCAACGCGCTGCGCGTCGTCAGCAAGAAGATCGAAGACGTTCGCATCGTCGTGTCGGGCGTCGGTGCCGCCGGCAACGCGATCGTCCAGCTGCTGCAGGCGCAGGGCGCAAAGAACATCATCGCGTGCGGCAGCCGCGGGGCGATTCACTCGGGCGAGAGCTACGAGGACCCACACCGCCAGGAGCTCGCTCAGACCACCAACCCCGAGGGCTTCTCCGGAACCCTCGCGGAGGCGCTCGTCGGAAGCGACGTCTTCATCGGCGTCAGTGCGCCGGACATCCTCACGGGTGACGACGTCGCGAAGATGGCGGACGACGCGATCGTCTTCGCCATGGCGAACCCCGTGCCCGAGGTCGACCCCGTCGTCGCATCGCGCACCGCCGCCGTCGTCGCCACCGGACGCAGCGACTTCCCGAACCAGATCAACAATGTGCTGGCGTTCCCCGGAGTGTTCCGCGGACTCCTCGACGCGGGCGTGTCGGACATCACCGCGCCTATGCTGGTCGCAGCCGCGCAGGCCATCGCCGACCGCGTCGAGCCGGACGAACTGAACGCCAGCTTCATCATTCCCAGCGTCTTCGACCCGCTTGTCTCGGTCGAGGTCGCTGAGGCCATCGTCAAAGCAGCAGAGCAGAGCAAGGAGCAGTAGACAGTGTCACTGACAGTCAAGACGGAAGCCACGGCAGAGCGAAGCGCCGAGATTCTCACGGACGAAGCGCTCGCCTTCGTCGAGAAGCTGCACCGCGAGTTCGCCCAGCGGCGCGATGAGCTGCTCGGCAAGCGTCGCGAGCGGCGCGCTGCGGCAGCGGCATCCGGCACCCTCGACTTCCTCCCCGAGACCGCCGACGTGCGGGCCGGGGACTGGAAGGTGGCAGAGGCGCCCGCCGCTCTTCAGGACCGCCGCGTCGAGATCACCGGACCGGCAACTCCCGCGAAGATGGCGATCAACGCCCTCAACTCGGGTGCCAAGGTGTGGCTCGCCGACCTCGAAGACGCGAGCACGCCGCACTGGTACAACGTGGTCGACTCGCAGGTGAACCTGAAGGATGCCGCACGAGGCACCCTCGCGTTCACCTCGCCCGAGGGCAAGTCGTATGCGCTCCGCGACGACGCGCCCCTCGCCGTCGTAGTGGTTCGCCCCCGCGGCTGGCACATGGACGAAGACAACATCGAGATCGACGGCCAGGCAGGAGTGGGTGCGTTGCTCGACTTCGGGCTGCACTTCTTCCACAACGCTGCGCATCTCGCGGCATCCGGGCAGGGCCCCTTCTACTACCTGCCGAAGATGGAGAGCCACCTCGAGGCGCGCCTGTGGAACGACGTCTTCACGTTCGCCGAGAAAGAGCTCGGAATCGAGCACGGCACCGTGCGCGCGACCGTGCTCATCGAGACGATTCCGGCCGCGTTCGAGATGGATGAGATCCTCTATGAGCTGCGCGACCACGCCTCGGGGCTCAACGCGGGCCGCTGGGACTACCTGTTCAGCATCATCAAGTACTTCCGCGACGCGGGCAGCGACTTCGTGATTCCGGACCGCGCGAGCGTGGCGATGACCGCTCCGTTCATGCGCGCCTACACCGAGCTGCTCGTGCAGACCTGCCACAAGCGCGGCGCATTCGCGATGGGCGGCATGGCCGCGTTCATCCCGAACCGCCGCGACCCGGAGGTCACCGAGGCCGCCATCGCGAAGGTCCGCGACGACAAGAAGCGCGAGGCCACTGACGGGTTCGACGGATCCTGGGTCGCTCACCCCGACCTCGTGCCTGTGTGCCGCGAGGTGTTCGACGAGGTGCTCGGCGACAAGCCGAACCAGCTCGACAAGCAGCGTCCCGAGGTCAACGTCACCGCGAAGGACCTCCTCGACATCGCGTCGGCACCCGGCGAGGTCACTGAGGCCGGGCTGCGTCTCAACCTGTACGTGGCTGTCGCATACACCGCCGTGTGGCTTTCGGGCAACGGCGCCGTGGCGATCCACAACCTCATGGAAGACGCCGCGACCGCGGAGATCTCGCGCTCGCAGGTGTGGCAGCAGCTGCACAACAAGGTCCGCTACTCCGACACCGGCAACGAGGCGACGCCCGAGCTCGTCACGCGACTGCTCGCGGAAGAGACCGAGCACCTCAAGAGCGAGGTCGACCACGAGTCGTTCACGCGGTACTACGAGCCCGCGTCCACGCTCATCCGCGACATCTGCCTCTCGGATGACTACGAGGACTTCCTCACCACGCCGGCCTACGAACTGGTGCGCTGATGGCGAGTTCTCTGACTGACAACGACGTCGCCCGCGTCGACGCCCGCCTCGAGCAGACCGACGAGCTGCTCGAGCGGGCGTACCCCGGCGACGACGGAAGCCGCCAGCCCATCCACACCGTCTACGTTCCCGGGCACCGGTACGAACCCGGACTCCCTGCGCAATGGGGAGCGGATGCCGCGGAGGCCGTCGCCGCCGCGGGTGGCACCGCAGCCCTCTGCGAGAAGCTCGGCCTCGACCCGCTGCTCACGGAGGAGATCGCGCCGCTCGTCGACGCGAAGCTCGCCTCCGAGCCGATCGAAGACCTCCGGATCGACTTCGAGGACGGGTTCGGCGATCAGGGCGATGACGCAGAGGATGCCGCCGCAGTGGCCGCCGCGGAGCACGTCGCAACCGCGGTCGCCGAGGGAACGGTGACGCCGTTCATCGGCATCCGCTTCAAATGCTTCGAAAAGGCGACCCGCCACCGCGGACTCGCCACGCTCGACCGCTTCGTCTCGACGCTCGCGGAGGCCGGTCCGCTGCCCGAGGGGCTCATCCTCACCCTGCCGAAGGTCACCACCGTCGACCAGGTCGAGGCCATGGTCGGGGTGTGCGAACGCCTCGAAGATGCGCTCGGCCTGGAGAAGGGCCGCCTGCGCTTCGAAGTGCAGATGGAGACGCCGCAGCTGATCCTCGCCGCGGACGGAACCGTTCCGGTTGCCCAGCTGCTGCACCGGGCGGACGGACGCATCACCTCACTGCACTACGGCACCTACGACTACAGTGCTGCGCTGCAGATCGCCGCCGAGTACCAGTCGATGGAGCACCCCGCCGCGGACTACGCCAAGCAGGTCATGCAGGTCGCCGTCGCCGAGACAGGCGTGCGTCTGTCAGACGGCTCGACGAACATCATTCCGGTGGGCTCGCCCGAGGCGGCGCTGGATGCCTGGAAGCTCCACGCGCGTCTCGTGCGCCGCTCGCTCGAGCGTGGCTACTACCAGGGGTGGGACCTCCACGCGGCCCAGCTGCCGACACGTTTCATCGCGAGCTACGCCTTCTACCGCCAGGGCTTCGCGGCCGCGGCATCCCGTCTGGACAACTACCTGCACCACACCGACGCCGGCATCATGGACGAGCCCGCCACCGCCCGCGCCCTCGCGCGCTTCGTGGCACGCGGCCTGCAGTGCGGTGCCGTCACCGAGGCCGAGATCACGGATGCCGCCGGCATCTCGACCCGCGAGCTCATGCAGCTCGCGCACCCCAAACTGACCCTCAAGGAGAACGCATGACAGAGCGCACCTACTACGCGCCCGAGGGCGGGCTGCCGCCGCAGACAGACCTGCTCACCGACCGGGCCATCGTGACCGAGGCTTACACGGTCATCCCGCGCGGGGTGCTGCGTGACATCGTCACGAGCAACCTCCCGGAGTGGACGAACACCCGCGCCTGGGTGCTCGCCAAGCCGATCGCGGGATTCTCGACCACGTTCGCGCAGCTCATCGTCGAGGTGGGCGCGGGCGGCGGAAGTGATAAGCCCGAGCCCGAGGCCGGCGTCGAGTCAGTCGTCTTCGTACTTCGCGGTTCGCTCGTGGCGACGATCGACGGGGTCGAGCACACGATGGATGCCGGTGGCTACGCCTACCTGCCCGCGGGGGCCGACTGGAGTCTGCACAACCGCTCCGGCGACGTCGCCTCGTTCCAGTGGGTCCGCAAGGAGTACGAGCCGCTCGACGGCGTCGACGCTCCGGCGGCCTTCGTCACGAGCGACGACGAGGTCGAGCCCACGCCGATGCCCGACACCAACGGCGCCTGGGCCACGACACGATTCGTCGACCCCGCCGACCTCGCGCACGACATGCACGTCAACATCGTGACCTTCGAGCCCGGCGGCTCCATTCCGTTTGCGGAGACGCACATCATGGAGCACGGGCTGTACGTTCTCGAGGGCAAGGCCGTGTACCGGCTCAACGGCGACTGGGTCGAAGTGCAGGAGGGCGACTTCATGTGGCTCCGCGCGTTCTGCCCGCAGGCCTGCTACGCGGGCGGTCCCGCGAAGTTCCGGTACCTGTTGTACAAGGACGTCAACCGGCAGGTGTCGCTGACCGGCAGCGTCCTCGGTCGCTGATGCGCTGATGCGCTGACGCGCTGCTCGGCGGGTGCACTGCGGAGCAGGCATCCTGGGGAGCTAACGTTCACACTCTGTGCTGACGTACCGTTCTGCGGCGTCGTCCTTCGGGGCGGCGCCGCAGTGCTGTGTGTTCTCCGTGCCGCGATGGTCCTCCCGCGGCATCCACAGGGCTAGCTACGCAATCGTGTGCCACTTTGTCCTACGTCCCGCGCTGCTTTCAGCGCACATACCGGCACATGTTTTTGGGGTGGCAGCTAGGTGGGCAGCTCGGGCCGCGTCGGAGCGTAGAGCGGGCGACGCTGCTGAGCCGTGATCGCCTCGGACACCATGCTCTTCGTCATGTGCGGATGCGCGAAGACATGATCGCTCGTCAGCTGCACCGTGTACCAGCCGAGGCGAGATAACGCAGACAGAGCAGCGACATCCTTCGAGTACTGCTTCGCCTCACGGTGATACGCGCTCTGGTATTCGATCGCGATACGCCACTTCGGGTACGCGAGATCGACACACTTCACCCAGTGGCCGATCTCGTCGAACACGTTGTAGTTCAGTTCGGGCTCGGGAAGTCCGGCCTCGGTCAGGAGAAGGCGCACGTGTGTCTCGGGCCGCGACCAGGCGTTCGTTCTCACGAGCGGCAGTGCGCTCCTCAGAGTCTTGGCGGAAGGATGCCGCTGTGCTGCGGCATCCTTGAGATCGGCAAGTGTCGCGAGCGGCGGCTCGTTCTCCGACCTGTCGTAGGGACCGGCCTGCTCCTTTGCCAGCACAATCGCATCTCCGGCAGCGACCAGGTCCCGAAAGATCAGCATGGAAGCAAGCTGCGCCCACGTTGACGCCGGATCGGTGACGCGCAGGCCCTCGTGCTCAACGACGCGGACAAGCTCTGGATTGACGCGATGCGCGCGAACCCCTTTTCGGCGGAGTGGTCTTGTGGGGTTGACGACGCTGACGTCGATCGCGTCGAACGCCGAGGACGGCAGGGGGATCTGCCAGAGCGCGGCGGCAGAAGCATGGCTGAAAAAGGCTTCCTTGCGCAGGGCGGGCGCGAGCAGCCTCATGCGTGTGAGCAGCTCTCTGTCAGCAGTCGCCGGGCTGGCGGGGGCTTGCAGGGGTACCGTGCGAACACCCGAGAACGGAATCTCGAGGTCGGAGGTGTAGAGCCGCCACCGAGGGACGCCGGCCTTCAGCGCCTCGGAGACGCTGAACGTGTCGCCGAGCTTGGCGGGAATCGGAGAAAGCGGGCTGGGCATGCCTCGACTCTGCCGAAGAGCGCAGAGGCCCGCAGGAGTTTTCCACAGTGTTGGCGACGGACGTTTCTGCTCGAGGGAGGTCACTCAGAACGGGCGAAGTGCTGTGGCAAAAAAGCGTGTGCCACTTCGTGCGGCGAAAAGCGCGCGGGAGAGCAGACAAAGCGGCACATGGGCATGGTAAGTGCGAGGCAGTGATGAACGTGTGCCAGTTTGTGCGCTGAGGTGGGCGCGGGAGATGAGACAAAACGGCACACGGTTGGCAAGACGAGCGACGCTGGCGAACAGTGAGGCTGCCGGGCAGCGTGTGCGCGAGTCGCGTAGCGTGGAGGGGCAGGCACCGGTGCCCACGAACGGAGGTTCTCGCCATGAACGACGCTCTCAAAGAACGCATCGCGGCACGTATCGCCGAGGTCGACGCCGAACTCGTAGAGCTGTCACAGTGGCTGCACGACAACCCCGAGACCGCGTGGCAAGAGCATCGCTCCGCGGCATCCGTCGCCAACCTGCTCGCGCGGCACGGCTTCGTCGTTGAGAAGCCCTACCTTGGTCTCGATACCGCGTTTCGTGCGCGCCGCGGCGACGGCCCCTTCACCGTCGGATTTCTCGCCGAGTACGACGCCCTGCCAGATCTCGGGCACGCCTGCGGACACAATCTCATCGCCGCGATGTCCGTCGGGGGAGCGATCGCGCTCGCCGAGGTGGCAAGCGAAGCGGGTCTCACCGTCGAGGTGATCGGCACCCCGGCGGAAGAGGGCGGCGGTGGCAAAGTCGAACTCATCGAGCGCGGAGCCTTCACCGAGCTGGACTTCGCCCTCATGGCGCACCCGGCCCCCGAGGACGTCGCCGAGGCGCGTCCCTTCGCGGTCGCGCACTGGCACATCGCCTACACGGGGCGGGCGGCCCACGCCGCTGCCTACCCGGACCGCGGCATCAACGCGAACGACGCCTTCGTGATCGCACAGACGGCGCTCGGCCTACAGCGGCAACAGCTCCCCGCGGGCGTGCGTGTGCACGGCATCCAGACCAGGGGAGGTGAAGCACCGAACGCCATTCCCGAGCGGACCGAGGGGCGCTGGTACGTTCGCGCCGAAACGACCGATCTGCTGCTCGAGACCGAGGAGCGCGTGCGACGCTGCTTCGAAGCCGGCGCCCTGGCGACAGGTGCAGAGCTCACGATCACTCCCGAGAGCGGTCGCTATTCAGAGATGCGAGCGGATGCCGAGGCCCTCGCGCTCTACACGGCCAATGCTGAAGCCTTGGGGCGACGTTTCGATGTGCCGCCCGAAGAGGCGAGCATGAACCGCGCCTCGACCGACATGGGAAACGTCTCGCAGATCGTCAACGCGATTCACCCGTTCATCGGGGTCGGGGGAGAGGCGAGCAACCACCAGGCGGCGTTCGCCGACGCCTGCGTGGGGCCTGTCGCAGAGCAGGCGCTGCACGATGGTGCCACGGCACTCGCCTGGACGGCGCTCGACGTGGCCCGCAGTCGCGGCTGACTGGCCCACGCCCAAGCTAGCTCGCCCCTCAGCTGGCCTCACGCAACCGCGCCTGACTTCGCCATGCCTTGGCCCCGCCCCGGCCACGCCCTGGTCACGCCCGGGCCCCGCACTCGTGTGCCACTTTGTGTGCTCTCCCGAGGGTGAGTGAGCGGACAAAGTGGCACATGGTGCTGGGCGGGTGCGCAGGTCGAGGGCGTGCTGCGAAGGTGCATGGGCCAAGGGGCGTGCCACTTTGTGTGTTCTCCCGAGGGTGAGTGAGCGGACAAAGCGGCACACGATGTCGGGTGGGTAGGTCGAGGGGGTGTGCTGCGAGGGTGCGTGGACCGAGGGGTGTGCTGCGAGGGTGCGTGGACCGAGGGGCATGCCGGCCACGGCGGCCAGGCGGGCGGGTACGCGATTGTGAGTGTGCTGAGAAGCGTCGCCTGACGGCATCCCGAGCGGTTGACGTGATTCGCACATACGCTTAGACTTTCATGCAGTAGAAAGTAAATTCCAGAATACGAAATTGTGGAAGGGAGTCGCCATGACGTTCACCGTCAACGCCTCGATCCTCCTCACGGACCATTCCGTGAACGACCGTCCCGCAGCTGCGAAGGCTGCCGGCTTCGACGCTGTCGAGTTCTGGTGGCCGTTTGCGACCGCCGTGCCCGCACAGGCCGACATCGACGCCTTCGTCTCCGCCGTCAGCGATGCCGGTGTGCAGCTGTCAGGCCTCAACTTCTTCGCCGGCAACATGCCCGGCGGCGACCGCGGCCTCGTCTCGTGGCCGACCCGCTCCGGCGAGTTCCGCGACAACATCGAGGTCGTCGTCGAGATCGGTGAGCGACTCGGATGCCGCGCTTTCAACGCGCTCTACGGAAACCGCATCGAGGGCGAAGACCCCGCGAAGCAGGACGACCTCGCACTCGAGAACCTCGCTCTCGCCGCAGACGCCGTCGCCGCGATCGACGGAACCGTCCTGCTCGAGCCGGTCAGCGGTACCCCCGCCTACCCGCTCAAGACCGCGCAGGACGCCCTCGACGTGATCCAGAAGGCCGGCAAGTCCAACATCAAGCTGCTCGCCGACTTCTACCACCTCGCTGTGAACGGCGACGACGTCGACAAGGTCATCGCTGAGCACGCCGCAGACTTCGGCCACATTCAGATCGCGGATGCCCCGGGTCGCGGCGAGCCGGGAAGCGGCGATCTGCCGCTCATGCGCTGGATCGACGACGCTCGCGCCAAGGGCTACGACGGCTACGTCGGCCTTGAGTACAAGACGGACGCGAAGGACCCGTTCGCCTGGGTCTCGGCGACCGCCGCGGCATCCTGATCATCTTCTCTCAGACCACCACAAAGGAGTGACCACAATGACAAACGTCTCCGTCATCGGCCTCGGCATCATGGGGCTCCCCATGGCCGTCAACCTCGTGAACGCCGGCTTCACCGTCACGGGCTACAACCGCAGCCAGCCGAAGATCGACGAACTCGTGAGCAAGGGCGGCCAGGGCGCATCGAGCGTGGCCGAAGCGGTGAAGGACGCCGACGTCGTCATCACGATGGTTCCTGACTCGCCTGACGTCGAGGCCGTCGTGACCGGCGAAGACGGCGTCTTCGCGAACGCCAAGAAGGGCGCACTCTGGATCGATGCAAGCACGATCCGCCCCGACGTCGCCAAGAACCTCTCGGAGCAGGCGACAGCCGCGGGCATCCGTCCGCTCGACGCACCGGTCTCCGGTGGTGAGCAGGGCGCCATCGACGGCGTTCTCTCGATCATGGTCGGCGGCGAGAAAGCTGATTTCGACGACGCCGCTGACGTGCTGAACGCGGTCGGCAAGACCATCGTGCACGTGGGCCCCTCCGGCTCCGGCCAGACGGTCAAGGCTGCGAACCAGCTGATCGTCGCCGCGAACATCGAGGCCCTCTCGGAGGCCATCGTCTTCCTCGAGGCCTACGGAGTCGACACGGATGCCGGCCTGAAGGTGCTCGGCGGCGGACTCGCCGGCTCGAAGGTCCTCGACCAGAAGGGCCAGAAGATGCTCGACCGCAACTTCGACCCCGGCTTCCGCCTCACCCTCCACCACAAGGACCTCGGCATCGTCACCTCCGCAGCGCGCGAGGCCGGCGTGTCGATTCCGCTCGGCGCGGCCGTCGCCCAGCTCGTGGGCAACATCGTCGCGACCGGCGGCGGAGACCTCGACCACTCGGGCCTGTTCACCCAGGTCGCCAAGAACTCCGGCCGGCAGTAGTCGGCACCCATCTGAAGGAGAACACCAATGACTCTGATGCGCACCGTTGACGCTGCCGTCCTGATCCTCGAGAAGGAGGGCGCGACCGAGACGTTCGGTCTGCCCGGCGCAGCGATCAACCCGCTCTACTCCGCCATGAAGGCGCACGGCGGCATCCGCCACACCCTCGCACGTCACGTCGAGGGCGCCTCGCACATGGCTGACGGCTACTCGCGGTCGGCGCCCGGCAACATCGGCGTGTGCCTCGGCACCTCCGGACCCGCCGGAACCGACATGATCACGGGTCTCTACGCCGCGATCGCCGACTCCATTCCGATTCTCTGCATCACCGGCCAGGCGCCGACGCACGTGCTGCACAAGGAGGACTTCCAGGCCGTCGACATCCAGTCGATCGCGGCTCCGGTCACGAAGTTCGCCATGACCGTGCTCGAGCCGGCGCAGGTTCCGGGTGCGCTGCAGCGCGCGTTCCAGGAGATGCGCACCGGCCGCCCCGGCCCCGTGCTCATCGACCTGCCGCTGAACGTGCAGCTCGCCGAGATCGACTTCGACATCGACACGTACGAGCCGCTGCCCGTCGCCACCCCGCAGGCGACGAAGGCTCAGGCGGGCAAGATCCTCGACATGCTCAGCGCGTCGAAGCATCCTGTCATCGTCGCCGGTGGCGGTGTGATCAATGCGGATGCCGCTGACGAGCTCGTTCAGCTCGCGGAGCTGCTCGACGTCCCCGTCGTTCCCACGCTCATGGGCTGGGGCGCCATCTCTGATGACCACCCCCTCATGGCGGGCATGGTCGGCATTCAGACGCAGCACCGCTACGGCAACGCCACGTTCCTCGAGTCGGACTTCGTGCTCGGAGTCGGAAACCGCTGGGCCAACCGCCACACGGGCGACCTCGAGACGTACCGCAAGGGCCGCACCTTCGTGCACATCGACATCGAGCCGACGCAGCTGGGCCGCATCTTCGCGCCCGACTACGGCGTGGTCTCCGACGCGAAGGCCGCCCTGCGGGTGCTCGTCGAGGTGGCGACCGAGCGCAAGAACGCCGGCTCCATCCCGGACTACAGCGACTGGGCGACCGAGTGCACCGCGCGCAAGGGCACGCTGCACCGCAAGACGCACTTCGACAACGTGCCGCTCAAGCCGCAGCGCGTGTACGAGGAGATGAACAAGGCGTTCGGCGAGGACACCACGTATGTCTCGACGATCGGCCTCTCGCAGATTCAGGCCGCGCAGATGCTGCACGTGTTCGGTCCGCGCCAGTGGATCAACGCCGGTCAGGCCGGTCCGCTCGGCTGGACGGTTCCCGCTGCTCTCGGCGTGGTTCGCGGCAAGCCCGGTCAGAAGGTCGTCGCGCTCTCGGGTGACTACGACTTCCAGTTCATGATCGAGGAGCTCGCGGTCGGCGCTCAGCACAACCTGCCGTACGTGCACGTCGTCGTGAACAACTCGTACCTGGGTCTGATCCGTCAGTCGCAGCGTGCGTTCGACATGGACTACCAGGTGTCGCTCGCGTTCGAGAACATCAACTCGCCCGAGACGAACGGCTACGGCGTCGATCACATCAAGGTGGCCGAGGGCCTCGGCTGCAAGGCGATCCGCGTCGAGCAGCCCGAAGACCTCGCGCCGGCCCTCCAGAACGCTCAGGCGCTCGCGGAGGAACACCAGGTGCCGGTGATCGTCGAGGCGATCCTCGAGCGCGTCACCAACGTGTCGATGGGAACGAGCATCGCGAACATCAACGAGTTCGAGGAGCTCGCCGAGGCCCCGGCTGACGCGCCGACGGCACTCACAGAACTGCAGGCATAGCCCCTTTGCCATGCGGATCCTGATCGCCACCGACAAGTTCAAAGGGTCGCTGACCGGCCCGGAGGTCGCCGAGGCACTCGCCTCGGGAATCTCCGGGCACGCGGTCACCGTCGTCCCGGTCGCCGATGGGGGAGAAGGCACAGTGGATGCCGCTCTCGCCGCGGGCTTCACAGAGCACAGCGCCCCGGTGACCGGTCCGACGGGTGAGCCGCTCGAGGCACGCTTCGCCGTGAGGGACGACGAAGCGGTCATCGAGATGGCCGCGGCCAGCGGGCTCGACGTGCTCCCCGGGGGAGAGCCGGCGCCGCTTCGTGCCACGAGCCGTGGAACAGGTGAGCTGATCAGAGCTGCCCTCGACGCCGGATGCACTCGCATTGTGATCGGCGTCGGGGGCAGCGCCAACACCGACGGAGGCGCTGGTCTGCTCGCCGGGCTCGGCGCACGGATGCTCGCCGCGGACGGCACCGAGCTTCCCGATGGCGGAGCCGCACTCGCGGACCTCGCCCGGGTCGACCTCAGCAGGCTCGACGAGCGCATCGGCAGCGCTGACATCGTGCTGGCCGCGGACGTCGACAATCCGCTCACCGGTCCGCGTGGCGCCGCCGCGGTGTTCGGCCCGCAGAAGGGCGCGTCGCCCGAGGACGTCGAGACCCTGGATGCCGCTCTCGCGCACTTCGTCGATGTGCTGAGCGCTCAGCGGCCGGACGCCGTCGACCTGGCCGCGCAGCCGGGAGCCGGTGCCGCGGGCGGAACGGGCTTCGCGTCGCTGCTGCTCGGTGCGCACCGGGAACCGGGGACCGACGTCGTGCAGCGCCTCACCGAGCTGAACGACGCTGTCGCGGCATCCGACCTCGTCATCACCGGCGAGGGCAGCCTCGACGAGCAGACGCTCGGCGGCAAGGCCCCGATCGGCGTCGCGAACGTCGCGATCGCAGCCGGTGTGCCGGTCGTCGCGGTCTGCGGCCGTACTACCCTCGAAGACGAAGCTCTTCGTCAGGCGGGCTTCGCCGCTGTCTACCCGCTTTCCGACCTCGAGCCCGACGTGCAGAAGAGCATGGCGGGCGCGGCCGATCTGCTGCGGCAGATCGGTGAAACCATCACTGCGGATGCCGAGAGGCTGACGCGCTAGGAGCAACACGTGTCACAGAACAACCCCGCCGAGTCCTTCGACCTGGTGATCCGGGGCCGCGTCCTCACCGCTGAGGGCGAGGCCGAGCGCGAGGTCGCCGTCTCGGGCGGACGCATCGCCGCGATCGAGCCCGCGGGTGCCGGGCTCGTGGGGGAGCGCACTGTTGAACTCTCCGCAGACGAGGTTCTTCTGCCGGGTCTCGTCGACTCGCACGTCCATGTGAACGAGCCGGGGCGCACCGAGTGGGAGGGCTTCGCCTCGGCGACGCGCGCCGCTGCCGCGGGCGGTGTCACGACGATCGTCGACATGCCGCTCAACAGCATCCCGCCGACCGTCGACGTCGACGCGCTGAACGTGAAGCGCGAGGTCGCTGGCCCTCAGGCGCACATCGACGTGGGGTTCTGGGGCGGCGCCGTTCCCGGCAACACGGCTGATCTGAAGCCGCTCCACGACGAGGGCGTCTTCGGGTTCAAGTGCTTCCTGCTGCCCAGCGGCGTCGACGAGTTTCCGCCGCTCCCGCTCGACGAGATCGAGCAGGACATGCGCGAGCTCGCCACGTTCGACTCGCTGCTCATCGTGCACGCGGAGGACCCACACACCATCGAGACCGCGCCGCAGGAGTTCGGGCCGGGCTACAGCGGATTCCTCGCCTCGCGTCCGCGCGACGCCGAGAACGCCGGAATCGCGGCCGTCATCGAGCGCGCCCGCCGCACCGGCGCACGCGCGCACATTCTGCACCTCTCGTCGTGCGACGCCCTGCCGATGATCGCCGAGGCGAAGCGCGACGGCGTGAAACTCACGGTCGAGACCTGCCCGCACTACCTGTCGCTCGCGGCGGAGGAGATCCCCGACGGGGCGACCGCATACAAGTGCTGCCCGCCGATCCGCGAGCAGGGCAACCGCGACCAGCTGTGGGAGGGCCTCCTCGACGGCACGATCGACTGCATCGTCTCTGACCACTCGCCGAGCACCGCGGAGCTCAAGGGCACGGGCGACTTCGGCACCGCATGGGGCGGAGTCTCGTCGCTGCAGCTCGGCCTCTCGCTCATCTGGAGCGAAGCGCGCGAGCGCGGCATCCCTCTCTCTCGCGTTCTCGAGTGGATGTCTTCCGGCCCCGCGAACCTCGTTGGGCTCACGCGCAAGGGTCGGCTCGAGGTCGGCGCGGATGCTGACTTCGCCGTGTTCGCACCCGAGGAGCAGTTCACGGTGGATGCCGCATCCCTGCGCCACAAGAACCCGGTGACGCCCTACGACGGCAAGACCCTCACGGGTGTCGTGCGCCGGACGATCCTCCGCGGCGACGAGGTCGATGGCGAGACCCCGCGCGGCCAGCTTCTGCGCCGCGGGGAGGCATAGCCGACACGAACTGCGCGGGCCCCAGTCACCTCGAGTCCTGGGGCCCGCGCTCGTTTTCTCCGCCGGCCGCGCGTTATGACAGCGCCGCCGCTCCCGTCGCGATCAGGAGGATGCCGCCGGCCAGCAGCGCCAGGGTGAGCACGATCACTCCAACCCAGATCAGCGCGATCCATCGGTTCGGCTTCTTCGGATCGCGGCCCATCGCCGAGAAGAAGAACCCTCCGGGAATGAGGATCGCCGTGGAGAGCACGGCCCCGGCGATGCGGTCGCCCCACGGCCCGCCATCGGCGGCCGTCATGACAAGAGCGACGACGAGCCCGAGCGTGACGAGCACGCCCGCGTGCGCGTGACCGGCACGGAAGAACGACTTCTGCAGAGCGTTCGCGCCCTGTTTACCCGTGACGACGCGCAGCATGAACGTGCCGCCGTACGCGATGCCGATGATCGTGAGCAGCACGGCCCCGGCGGTGATGGTCATCGTTGCGCTGAACATAGACACTCCTCGTTCTGGATAGCAATGGTATCCAATAGTAGGTAGTGATACTATCCAATGCAAGAGGTGACCATGAGAATCTCAGAGCTCTCGGCCGAGACGAACGTGCCGATCCCCAGCATCAAGTACTACGTGCGCGAGGGGCTCCTCGAGCCCGGCACCCCGCTCGGCGGCCGTCAGGCCGACTATTCCGATGTGCACGTCACACGCCTCAGGCTCATCCGCGCGCTGCTCGACGTCGTTGGGCTGCCGATCGCGAAGGTCCGGCGCATCCTTGAGCTCATCGACGAGCCGGGCGACGACCTGTTCACGACCCTGGGCGAGGCCGTCGACGCACTGCCGCCGTATGCGCAGGGGAGTGAGACGGATGCCGCGTGGCCACGCGCCCGCGCGGTCATCGAGCGCCTCGGCTGGACGTTCGACGAGCGGTACGCCGCCACCGGCCAGCTGGAGCGGGCTCTCGCCGCGGTGGAGGGCACCGGCATCCCGCTCTCCGAAGAACGACTCGACACCTATGCCGCGGCCGCGCGCCAGGTCGCCGCGTTTGACATCGCGCATATGCCGGAGGTTCCGCAGAACCCCGCCGCTGCGATCGAATACAGCGTCCTCGGCACCGCCCTCTACGAGCCGGTCCTCGTCGCCCTGCGGCGCCTCGCGCACCAGCACCTCGCCGCCGAGGCTCTGGGCGCCCCCGACCCCGCGGATTCCTGACCGAACAGACTCCCGGCGGAGAACGCCATGGTGCGCCGGAAGCGTCAGACTTGTGAGGCGACCAGTTTCAGCAGCGTCGCCTCCGGGCGGCACGCGAAGCGCACGGGCGCATAGATCGAGGTTCCGAGCCCCGCTGACACGTTGAGGAACGACGAGCGCAGCGCATGCGTCCACACCGAGAGCCCCTTGACCTTCGACCGCGGAATGTCGCAATTGGTCACGAGAGCGCCGTAGCCTGGAACGCAGACCTGACCGCCGTGCGTGTGCCCCGCGAGAATCAGCTGCGCCCCGTTCGTGACGAACGCATTCAGCACCCGCTGGTACGGCGCGTGGGCGACCCCGATGGACACATGACGCGAGACGTCGTCGCTCTCGAGTGACTGGTCGTCGCGCAGATCGTCGATCAGTCCCGTGAGAATGTCCATGCGATCGCGGTGGATGTGCGGATCGTCGACGCCGAAGAAGTCCAGCGTCGTTCCGTTCACGTCAAGGGAACCCACCGCGTTGTTGAGGTTCAGCCAGCCGAGCGTCCCCTCGAAGAAGCGGTCGAGTGCGTCGGTGTCGAGGTTGGGCTCACGGGGAGGGATGCCTCCCGTGTGGCTCTGGAAGTAGCGCAGCCAGTTCTTGCGCAGCGGACCGAAGTAGTCGTTCGATCCGTGCACGTGAACACCGGGGATGCCTCGGAAGGTCTCCATCGCTCGGCGGATGCCCTCGATGCCGTCCTCGTGCCCGAGGTTGTCTCCCGTGCTTACGATCAGGTCAGGCTTGAGGTCCCGCAGACCCGAGACCCAGCGCTGCTTGTCACGCTGCCACGGTGCCATGTGCAGGTCGGAGAGATGCAGCACTCGGATGGTCTCCGCGCCGGGCGGAAGCACCGGCACGGTCTCCTTGCGCAGCGTGAACATCCGACGCTCGACGAGCGAACCCCACGCGAACGCGCCAAGGCCCGCGGCGGCGGCAGCCGCCACCGCACCACCGGCGAAGCGCAACGACCGGCTACCCATCAGTTGTCTTTGTCTTTGCCCTTGTCGCCGCCGTTGCCGCAGCCCACAGTCAGCGTCACGGTCGACCCTTCAGCCGCGGTCGATCCGCCACCCGGGTCCTGGCTCACGACGGTATCCTTCTTGCCGTCCGGCGAGCACTTCTCCGCCTGCTTCACGGAGAAGCCTTCGTCTTCGAGGGCATCCTGGGCATCGTCATAGGACTTCCCGGTGACATCGGGCACAGATTTGCCCTTGCCGTTGCTGACATAGATCGTCACCGCCGACCCCTCGTTGATCCGCTCACCTCCCGCAGGGTCTGTGCTCGCGACCTTGCCGGCCTCGACGGTCGAATCGACTTGCTCGTCAGAGACGGTCACGGCGAATCCGGCATCCTTCAGCGCCTGCGTGGCGTCTTCCACGGACTGGCCCACGACATCGGGCACGTTCTTCAGAACGCGTCTCGTGAGGTCCTTGTCGGCTTCGGGGAAGGGATCTCCGCCGTAGAGCTCGAACGTCTTTCCGGCGATCGTCTGGGTCAGACCGAACTTGATCTGGCTGCCGAGCTTGCCGTTGATCCACGTGTGGTTCATCGGCGTGAAGTTGCCGCTCGTGAGGTTACCGACCCACACCGCGTTCGAGGCCTTGGTCGTGGAGGTCACGAGCCAGGTGTCTTTGTATGCGTCGGTCGTACCCGTCTTGCCGAAGATCGGTCCTGCATATGGGTTGCCCCCGCGGCCTGTTCCTTCTGTCATGACCTTGGTGAGTGCCTGCACAGCGGTCGCGGCGACGTTCTCGGGAATCGCCTGATCACAGGACTTGCCCGGAACCTCCATCTCGGAGCCGTCCGCCTTGACGATCTTGTCGATCGCGCGCGGCTCGCAGTGCTTGCCACCGGCGGCCAGCGTCGCGTAGGCGTTCGCCATCGACAGGGGCGCAATGGTGTCCTCCGACGTTCCGATGAGCGTCGTCGGGTAGTGCGTCAGGTCGGCGCCGGTCGCGTTGTGCGCTCCCAGTGCCTCCGCCGTGTTGGCGATGTCACAGAGATCGAGCTTCTCGCCCATGGCGGCGAGCACGGTGTTGATCGACTGGGTCATGCCCTTCTGAACGGTGTACATGCCGCCGGGCATACCGCCGCCGTCACCGGCGTTCTTCGGACCCGGGGCCCAGTTCGAGGGGCCATCGCAGGTCTGGTAGTGGAAGTCGCGTCGTGTCGCGTTCACGGTCTCGTTGATGGAGTGCCCCTGCAGGAGCCACTCGACGAGCACCATCGTCTTCCACGTCGACCCCGGCTGCATACCGCTCGACCCGCCGTAGTCCTTGTCGGTGTTGTAATTCACCGCCGTGTACCCCGCGCCCTTCTCCGGGTTGTTGGAGTACGCGGTGTTCTGCGTCATCGCGAGGATGCGGCCGGTGCCCGGCTGAATGGTCGTCGCGACGCCGCCGAGCTTCATGCCGTCCTTGTGCGAGGGAACAGCCGCGTGCAGGGCATCCGCCTCGGTCTTCTGCAGACGCAGATCGAGGGTCGTGTAGATGTCGAGACCACCGCGCTTGAGCGTCGACAGCCTCTCCGCCGCGGTCTTGCCGAACGTCTCATTGTTCGCAATCACCTTGGTGACGTAATCACAGAAGTACGCGTTCGATCCCGCGGCCGCGCATCCGCCCTTGGGTTGGGTGATGTTCGGCGTGATCTCGGTCTCGATCGCCTCGTCGTACTGCTCCTGAGTGATCTTGCCGTAGAAGAGCATCGCCTTGAGCACGACGTCCCGTCGCTTCTTCGTCAGGGCATAGCCGTTCTCTTCCCCGTTGTCAGGGTTGTCGGGCTTGTCGATGCGCAGCATGTTCGGATTGTTGACTATGCCGATGATCGTCGCCGCCTGCGCGAGCGTCACGTCTTTCGCCGTGGTGCCGAAGTAGTAGTTCGCGGCGGACTCGACGCCGTAGATCACGCCGCCGAAGCCTGAGATGTTGAGGTAGCCGCGGAGGATCTCGTCTTTGGAGTACCGCTTCTCAAGGCCGATCGCGTAACGCATCTCCTTGAGCTTTCGCGAGTAGTGCACACCGGCGACCTCGTCGTAGCACTTGCTCAGGTCCTCTTTGTTGTCGGTCTCGCTCTCACACTTTTGAATGCGCACGTTCTTGACGTACTGCTGCGTGATCGAGGAGCCACCCTGGGTGTCTTCGCCGAGCTGGTTGGAGACGACCGCTCGAAGCGTACCGGTGAGGTCGATGCCGCCGTGCTCGTAATACCGGTTGTCCTCCGTGGACACCGCGGCATCCTTCAGATACTGCGAGATCTCGTCCCACTGCACCTCGACGCGGTTCTGCTCGTAGAAGCTCGCGAGCAGAACATCTTTGTCGCCGTCCTTGGCGTAGATGTTGGACTTCTCCATCAGCGGCGTGATCTCCAGATACTCCGGAAGATCATCGAAGATGCCGATGGCGCTGTTCGCTGTCATGCCCGTCACGGCAAGGGCAGGGGTGACCGTTGCTGTGACGAGAACTCCGGCTGCGGCGCTGAGGCCGATGAAGCCCAGCAGGCCTCCGAGCACGCCTCTAGCCGTTCGTTTCTGTTCAGGCATAGGATCGATGCTAAGTGACGATTCTGAAAATCCGCCTACGCGTGCGTGATCTTCACTGGATCGTTGTCATCGACATCGGCCCCCGACTGCAAGGAGTCTCATGACCAAGTGGGAGTATCTGACGACGCCGCTCATCGTGCACAACACCTCGGCGATCCTCAACAACTGGGGGAGCGAGGGATGGGAGCTCGTTCAGGTCGTGACCGGTCCCGAAGGCGGACTCGTCGCCTACCTGAAGCGCCCGGTGGAGGATGCCTGATGTCGCGCATCGCTGACCGCCTCGCCGAACTCGGCCTGGAGCTTCCCACTGTCGCAGCGCCCGTCGCGGCGTACGTGCCCGCACTCGAGAACGATGGTCTCGTCTACACCTCGGGTCAGCTGCCGTTCGTGGACGGCGCGCTTCCCGCGACCGGCAAGGTCGGCGACGGCCACGGCCTGGTGCCCGAAGCCGACGCGAAGGAGTACGCTCGCCAGAGCGCGCTCAACTCGCTTGCCGCGGCTGAGAGCGTCATCGGCTCGCTCGACCGCGTGACCCGGGTCGTGAAGGTCGTCGGCTTCGTCGCAAGCGACCCGTCCTTCACCGGCCAGCCCGGTGTCATCAACGGTGCGTCCGAACTGCTGGGCGAGGTCTTCGGCGACATCGGCGCGCACGCCCGCTCGGCGGTCGGTGTGGCCGTGCTTCCGCTCGACTCACCCGTCGAGGTGGAGCTCGTACTCGCTTACGCCTGACTCTGATGAGGGATGCCGCGGGGACTCTGCCCCGCGGCATCCGTCGTCTCAGCCGGCTTTCGCCTCCGCGATGCGGTGTGCGGCGGCATCCACCTTCTTCTCGAACTCCGGATCGCTCTTCGCGCGCTCGATCACGGCGTCGCGCATCTCCGGGTAGACGGACGGGTCGCTGGAGACCAGCAGCAGGTCGACGCCCGCGTCGATCGCCGTCGTCGCACGCTCTGCGGGCGTCCACGCCTTCACCTGGGAGGCCGCGCTCAGATCGTCCGTCGTGACGACGCCCTCGAAGCCGAGATCGTCGCGCAGCAGCGAGATGACCGTGGAGGAGAAGGCCGCAGGAACCTTGGTGTCGATGTTGGCGTAGATCGCGGTCGACATCATCACGACAGCCGGTCCCTCGCCGAGAAGCGTCCGATACAGCTCGACGTCGGGACCGTCAGCGGTGACGACGTCGTCGGTCACGCCGGACCTGAAGTCGGTGTTGCCCGTCACATAGCCGAGACCGGGAAAGTGCTTGAGCGTCGGCATGACGCCTGCATCGCGCATTCCGTCCGCAAAGGCACCCGCGCCCGCGGCGACGGACTCCGCGTCTCCACCGTACTGACGGTTCAGCTTGCCGATGGGCGGGTTCGTGGCCGCGCTGCCCGACGGAACGATGTCCGCGACCGGCCCGAGGTTCATCGTGATACCCGCACGGGCGAGTTGGTCGCCCCACGTCGCCGCTGCGGAGCGCAGGTCAGCGGCATCCATCTGCCCCTGCTCAACGGCGGAGGGCATGTCATCGAAGCCCGGTCCACTGAGAACCTGAACGGTGCCGCCCTCCTGATCGGTCGCGACCCACAGCGGAAGCGCGGAGGAAGCGGCATCGGTGAACTGCGTCACGAGGTCGGCGGTGGCGTCGACCCCGGCACTCGAGCGGCCGTGCAGGAAGAGCCCGCCCACACCGTCGTCCTTGACCGCGGCAAGCGTCGTGTCGTTCACAGCCTCGACGGGAGTGCCGACCATGAAGAGCTGCGCGACCTTCTGCTCAAGGGACATCTGGTCGACGGCGTCGGCCGTCTCGGTCGGACTCGGCGTCGCCGTGGGAGAAGCGGGCCCGGTAGGCGTCTGCGTCGTGCTCGGGGCATCGCCCGCGGCGCACGCGGTGAGCCCCAGCACAGCAGCGGCGAGCACGGCGACCCGGCTCAGAGTTCGAAACCTCAACATCGCGCCCATCATCGCATGGGGCGGTGACACGGCGCTGAGACAGAAGACACGGATGCCGCGAGGCGCTCGGCCCCACGGCGTCCGTGTCTGTCGTGCGTGCGACCGCTAGCTGCGCACCTGGTCGCTGATGACCTTCATCACCATCGTGTCGGCCAGCGTCGTCGTGTCGCCGACCTCGCGACCCTCGGCGAGGTCACGCAGCAGGCGCCGCATGATCTTGCCCGAGCGGGTCTTCGGCAGCTCGTTGACGACGAAGACCTCGCGCGGACGCGCGATCGGCCCGATCTGCTCGCCGACCCAGCTGCGCAGAGAGCTCGCGATGTCGGCGATCTGCTCTGCCTCGTCGAGGTGGCTCTGCTTGATGATCACGAACGCGACGACCGCCTGACCGGTGGTCTCATCGCTTGCGCCGACGACGGCGGCCTCGGCCACCATCTCGTTCGCGACGAGAGCCGACTCGATCTCCGCGGTGGAGAGACGGTGACCCGAGATGTTCATGACGTCGTCCACGCGGCCGAGCAGCCACACGTCGCCGTCCTCGTCGAGCCGGGCGCCGTCGCCGGCGAAGTACTTGTCGCCGAACTTCTCCCAGTAGGTCTCCTTGTAGCGCTCCGGATCTCCCCAGATGCCGCGCAGCATCGCGGGCCACGGCTCGTCGATGACGAGGAGGCCGCCGTTGCCGTTCGAGACCGGGTTTCCGCTCTCATCGAGCACCGTGATCGAAATCCCCGGCAGGGCGACCTGCGCGCTGCCCGGCTTCGTCGCGGTGATGCCCGGCAGGGGCGACACCATGATCGCGCCGGTCTCGGTCTGCCACCACGTGTCGACGATCGGCGCGGAGCCGCCGCCGATGACGTTGCGGTACCACATCCACGCCTCGGGGTTGATGGGCTCACCCACCGATCCGAGCACGCGGATCGACGAGAGGTCGAACTCCTGCGGAACCTGACGGCCGATCTTCATGAACGAGCGGATCGCGGTCGGTGCGGCATAGAAGATCGAGACGCCGTACTTCTCGATGATCTCCCACCAGCGGCCCTGGTGCGGGCTCTCGGGGGTGCCTTCGTACATGACCTGCGTGGCGCCGTTCGCGAGCGGGCCGTACACGACGTACGTGTGTCCGGTGACCCAGCCGATGTCGGCCGTGCACCAGAACACGTCGGACTCCGGGTGCAGGTCGAACACGTTGCGGTGCGTGAACGCCGCCTGCGTGAGGTACCCACCCGAGGTGTGGAGGATGCCCTTGGGCTTTCCGGTCGTTCCTGAGGTGTAGAGAATGTACAGCGGGTTCTCCGCCTCGAAGGCCTGGGCGGTGTGGTCAGAGGATGCCGACGGCACAACGTCGTGCCACCAGATGTCGCGTCCCTCTGTCCAGTCGACCTCGTTCTCGCCGCGCTTCACGACAAGCACGTGCTCGACGGTCTTCTGAGTGTCGCCGTCCTTGCCAGCGAGGGCCTGATCGACGGCGGGCTTCAGCGACGAGACCTTGCCTTTGCGCCATCCGCCGTCTGCGGTGATGACGAGCTTGGCCTCGGCGTCGTCGATGCGCGAGCGGAGGCTGTCGGAGCTGAAGCCCCCGAAGACAACGGAGTGGATTGCGCCGATGCGCGCGACGGCGAGCATCGAGATGACGGCCTCGGGGATCATCGGCATGTAGATCGCAACGCGGTCTCCGTGGCCGATGCCGAGGTCGGTGAGGACGTTCGCGGCCTTCTTGACCTCCTCGGTCAGCTGGGCATAGGTGATTTCACGCGTGTCACCGGGCTCGCCTTCCCAGTAGATCGCGACGCGGTCGCCGTTGCCCGCTTCGACGTGACGGTCGAGGCAGTTGTAGGCGACATTGAGGGTTCCGTCGTCAAACCAGGTGGCGAAAGGCGGATTCGACCAGTCGAGGGTCTTCGTGAAGGGAGTTTCCCAGGTGATCAGCTCACGAGCCTGCTTCGCCCAGAACCCGAGTCGGTCGGCGGCGGCTTCCTCGTACAGCGAGGGCTGTGCCACAGCATTCGACGCGAACTCCTCAGTGGGGGCGAACTGACGATTCTCGTGGAGCAGGTTATCGATCTGCGTGTTCATAGTTGGGCTCTGCGCTCCTTTGCGGTCGGCGTTCCGTTCTGACAATACTCGTTGGGGCCGAACCGTGATAAATCGTGACTTTCCCCTCAGATGAGGGCTCCTCACGGTCGATGATTAAAACTGTCCCCCATTTGGCGGACTTTTCGCTTGCGTTCGAATAAGAAATGCGTATTATGAGTCAGGCCGAATAACTTCATTCTGGCGTGCAACGCACAGATTCCCCCCAATCGAGACGTTGCAGTGACGGCACCCATTCCCCCCGATGGGTGCCGTCCTCTTTTAACTCTCGTCTGTCGGCTTGTCGCCCACAGTTGCGCGGAAGTTCATCTTCTCCACAGTGAGGTGCGAGAGGGATGCCCCTGACGCCGCGACGCTCCTAAGCTCGCCGCCATGGACTCCTTCGTCGCCGCACCCTCGTTCGCTCCCGTCGGCGATGCGACGCGTCTCGAGCTCGCGGCGCGCTGCGGCCCTCTTGCCCCCTATCTCGCGGCCGCGGATGTTACGGACATTGTCGTCAACGGCGCCGCGGGGCTCTGGACAGACAGGGGAGACGGGCTCCAGCGCGACGACGGCTGGAGCATCCGCGAACACGAGCTCCGCGCGCTCGCGACCCGGCTCATCGCGCTCGGCAATCGGCACATCGACGAGGCGACCCCGTGCGTCGACGTCCGGCTGCCCGGCGGCATCCGCGTGCACGCCGTGCTGCCACCGGTCTCGACGACGGGAACTCTGCTGTCGATCCGCGTTCCGCGATCGGGCCGCCTCGACCTGGCGGCACTCGAGAAGACGGGGATGCTCGGCGGTGACGACCGGGTGAGGATGCTCCGGCACGCCGTCGCCGAACGCACGAACCTCCTGCTGACCGGCGCGGCCGGCAGCGGCAAGACGACGCTTCTCGCGGCGCTTCTCGGCACGGCAGATCATCGCGACCGCATCGTCGCGATCGAAGACGTCGCTGAGCTGCGGATCGACCACCCGCACGTCGTGTCCCTGGAGTCGCGGCAGGCGAACCTGGAGGGTGCGGGGCGCATCGGGCTCGAGCAGCTGCTCCGGGAGGCGCTGCGCATGCGGCCGGATCGTCTCGTGCTGGGGGAGTGCCGGGGCGCTGAGATCCGCGAGCTGCTCGCCGCGCTGAACACGGGACACGACGGCGGTGCGGGCACCCTGCACGCGAATTCGCTGGGCGATGTGCCCTCGCGGCTCGAAGCACTCGGCGCACTCGCCGGGATGACGGCGGAGGCGATCGGACGCCAGGCGGTGAGCGCGATCGGCCTCGTGCTCCACCTGGAGCGGGAGGGCGGCGCGCGGCGGCTGGCGCAGGTCGGGCGGCTGACGATGCACGACGACCGGCTGACGGTGGAGGAGGACGAATGAGACGGTCGAAGACGCCCGCGGTGGAGGAGGTGTCGTCCGTCGCGGAGCGTCTCGCGGTGCTCATGAGCGGCGGCGTCGCTCCGAGGGCGGCCTGGCGGTACCTCGACGAGTCGCTCTCGGAGCGCTCACGGGCGGCGCACACGGTGACGACGGCCGCAGCAGCCGACGACCCTGTCGACGTGCTCGCCGAGAGCGGCTCTGCGTGGCAGGCGCTCGCCGCAGCGCTCACCGTCTCATCGCGCTGCGGTGCTCCCGTTGCGACAGCGCTCCACACGCTCGCCGCCACACTGCGCTCGATCGGGCAGACGCAGCGTGACATCGCGGCATCCCTCGCTGGCCCCAATGCGACCGCGCGGCTGGTGATGCTGCTCCCGCTTGTGGGAATCGGGTTCGGGATGCTCCTCGGTTTCGACACCGCGCAGGCGCTTACGACCCCGCTCGGCATCGGCTGCGGCGTGGGCGGCGTTCTGCTCATGATTGGTGGCTGGCGCTGGAGCGCAGCACTCGCCCGCCGCGCCCGACCGGTCGATAGGGCACCGGGACTCGAGATCGATCTGATGGCGATCGCGCTCTCGGGTGGGACGAGCATCGACCGTGCGCGAGGCATCGTGTCGGATGCCTGCGACGAGCTCGGGCTCGACGTGCGGGGCGACTCCGTCGACGACGTCATCGCGCTGGCGGAGCGTGCCGGTGTGCCCGCGGTCGATCTGCTGCGGAGCGAAGCCTCGCGCGTGCGGCGTGATGCGGCATCCTCTGCGGCTCAGCGCGCCGCCACGCTGTCGACGAAGCTCATGGTGCCACTCGGCGTGTGCGTGCTGCCGGCGTTCATGCTTCTCGGGGTGGCGCCGATGATGATCGGCATCCTCTCGACCACGCATCTCGGCATCTGACCCGCGTGCGTCAGTCGTCGATGACCCACTCGAACGCGTGCGCGCGGCTGCGTGCGCCGTCACGAGCGCGCGATCGGTTCGGCTCATCGAGAAGCGCACTGACGTCCTCACCGAGCGCGACCAGCTGCGCGAAGGTGCGAGGCGTGACCCACTCGGGCCGCAGCGCGAACGCGAGGTCCTCCGTGGCGGTGTTGCCCGACGCTCCCGGCGCGAAGGGGCAGCCGCCGAGCCCCGCGAGCGCGCCGTCCAGCACCGTCGCGCCGCCTCGAACAGCGGCCACGGCATTGGCGACGCCGAGCCCCCACGTGTCGTGACCGTGGAAGACGATGCCGAGCTCCGGGCGTCGCCGGGAGGCGAGAGCGATGCGGCGCTCCACCTCGTCTGGATGGGCCTGACCGAGCGTGTCGGCCACCACGACGTCGGATGCTCCCTCTGTGCGCGGGTCGTCGAGAATGCGCTCGAACCGCTCGATGGGCACGACGCCCTCGAACGGGCACGTGAACGCGGTCGCGATGCAGAGCTGAATGCGTCCGCCGACGGAGCGCGCCGCTGCGACGGCATACGGCATGGCCGCGATCGAAGTCTCGGTGTCACGCCCGATGTTCGCCCTGTTGTGACTGTCGGATGCCGAGAAGCAGTACTGGAACCGTCGCGCCCCAGAGTGCAGGGCCTTCTCGACGTGCCGCGGTGTCGCGACCCACAGCCAGGCACGCTCGATCTCGTCGTCGGACAGCGCCGCGACCACGTCGAGCGAATCAGCCATCGTCGGCACGAGGTCGGGTCGCGCCATCGAACCGACCTCGATGTGCTCCACGCCGAGGCGCAGCAGCTCACGCACGAGTCGGACCTTGCGCTCCGTCGAGAGGTTCTTCCCGGCGAGCTGGAGTCCGTCTCGCAGCGTCACGTCGCGAAACTGCACGGTCATGCGAGCGCCTCCTCGTACGCGTCGATGCGCTCGGTCACCCAGCCGAGCTCGGTGAGCACCTCGCGTGTGTGCTCGCCGAGCTCGGGCCCGAGGCTCCGGATCGGGAGCGAAGCTCCGCCGACGACGGGAACGATGCCGGGAAAGCCGACGTTCGTGCGCACTTGCTCGCCATCGTGCACGTCAAAGCGCTGGACCATGCCGCGAGCGGCATACTGTTCGTCAGCGCTCACGTCCTCTGCCGTATATATAGGACCGGAGGGCACTTCGGCCGCGTCGAGCAGTGCGAGCGCGTCGGTGCTCGAGTGCTGCGCCGTCCACGCTCCGATCGCATCGTCCAGCAGATCGCGTGCCTCCCAGCGACCCTCGTTCGACTGGAGCGCTGGGTCCTCCGCCAGATCCTCTCGCCCGATGAGCCGCATGTAGCGCTGGAAGATGGCGTCGCCATTGCCCGCGACGACGATGCTCTTGCCGTCGGCGCAGAGGTATGCGTTGGACGGCGCGATTCCCGGCATCCTCCCGCCCGTGCGCTCTCGTCGCACACCGTAGGCCTCCCACTCGGGAACGAGCGACTCGGTGACCGACAGCATCACCTCGTTGAGGGCGACGTCAATGGTGCGCATGTCGATGGGCGTCGCGCCTCGTTTCGAGCCCGCGCGGTCGCGTTCGTACAGTGACATGACCGCGCCGAAGGCCGCGTAGATTCCCGCGATCGTGTCACCGATCGAGACTCCCGTGCGGCTCGGTGGACGTCCCGGCTCACCGACGAGCTCCCGGAATCCGCCGTACGCCTCCGCGACCGCCGCGAACCCGGGGCGATGCGACAGAGGCCCGGTCTGCCCGAACGCGGAGATCCGCGCGATCACGAGGTCGGGGTTCGCCGCATCGAGTGCTGCCTGATCGAGCCCCCATCTCTCGAGGGTGCCGGGGCGGAAGTTCTCCAGAAGAACATCGGCTGTTCGCAGCAGGTCGAGCACGATTTGGCGACCCTCCTCGCTGCGCAGATCGATCACGATCGAGCGCTTGCCCCGATTCGTCGTCCGGTAGAGCATCGACGTGTCGCCGGCGAAGAGCCGCCAACGACGCAGCTCGTCTCCGGTCCGCGGTCGCTCGACCTTGATGACATCGGCGCCGAAGTCCGCGAGCAGACGCCCCGCGGTCGGGGCGGCGATGTAGTTGCCGAGCTCGATGACCCGGATGCCGTGAAGGGGAGCATACGTCATCCGATCACCGCTGCGCGTCGCTGCATCATGCCGAAGAACATGTCCACATATTAAGTTGTGCGTCCTCGAATCGGCGACTCGGTGACGTTCGTCCACATCCCACGCGGCACGACCTGCAATCCACAGCGGCACGATCGCGGGGGGTATGGCCGCACCTGGACGCGGCACACTGGACGTGCTCGTGCCATCCCGACCCGCCACGCGGGAGACGAAAGGATGCACATGCCGCAACCACCTGCCACACACACGACCTCACCAGCCCGCGCCCTGCTCGATCGAGTGATGGACGACGAGGGAGCCGCAACCGCCGAGTACGCCATCGCCACGATGGCGGCCGTCGGCTTCGCCGGCTTGCTCGTCGTCATCATGAAGAGCGACGAGGTGCGCGGCATCCTCACCGATCTGGTGCGACGTGCGCTCACCGTCGGATAACACCGAGCACGGCAGCATCGCAGCGGAGTTCGCGGTCGTGATCCCCGCTGTGATGCTCGTGCTCGCCCTGTGCATCTGGGGGTTGCAGGCCGCCGCTCTGCAGGTGAGAGTCACGGATGCCGCGGCCGACGCTGCGCGGACGGTCGCGCGCGGCGATGACATCGGTCTCGCCCGAGCGCGGGTCAGCACCCTCGTTCCCGGGGCCGGAGTCTCCACCTCGGCGAGCGGCGACTTCGTCTGTGCGACGGTCACCGCGCGGGCGAGCGTTCTGCCCCTCGATGTGTCGGCGCGCAGCTGCGCGCTGGCGGGTGGCCAGTGAGCGCCATGAGACCCCGTGTCGCCGACGCGGAGGGGTCGGCATCGGTGCTCGGAGTCGCACTCGTCGCGGCGATCGTCGTGCTGCTCGGCATCCTTGCACCGCTCTGTGCCGCGTATCAGTCACGCCAGGTAGCCGCCGGAGCAGCGGATGCCGCGGCGCTCGCCGTAGCAGACACGGCTCTGGGGTTCACGACCGGAGACCCCTGCGCGGTGGCCTCGCGTGCGGCGCAGCTCAACGGCGCAACCCTCGAGTCCTGCGCGATCGACGGACTCGTCGCCACTGTGCAGGTCTCGGTGAACGTGATGGGGCTGCCCGCCATCGCTCGGTCGAGAGCCGGCCCCGACCCCACTCAGTCGGTCCGTCGGTGACTGCGAACCGGTCCTCTTAACTGAGGGCGCGAACGTTCGCGGGGTCGATCAGCTGTAGGAGGTGGTGCGATAGCGATAGCCGACGGCCGTGGGACGGTCGGAGTTCTCCTCTTCGTACTCCGAGTCGCCGGTCATCACATAGAGATAGGCCTTGCCCTCGTCGACCGGAACCTCGATCGACGGCTTGACGTCCCCCGAAGGCAAGAAGTCGATCGAGATCGTCTTCCCCTCAAGCGGGCCGTCCGTGAGCTTTGCGGTGTAGCTGCTGCCTGAGGTGTTGTTCATATCCCAATTGTGTGCCATTGCGCGCAGAGCGCAAGAGTCACGGCGGAAGTACGGCTTGGGAACAGAAATGTGCGACACTCTGTTTCCGGTACTGACGTTGCCGCGCTTCATCGAATGCGCGTGGGCGACGCTCAGAATTCACACAGGCCACGATTAGGTATCGGCTCGGTCAGGGTGTGTATGGTGTGCACGACGAAAGGAGTCGGGTGTCAGGCACGAAGAAATTGGTCATCGTTGAGTCGCCGACCAAGATGAAGTCCATCGCCGGCTATCTCGGCGAGGGCTATGAAGTGCTGTCGTCCGTAGGCCACATTCGTGATCTCGCCGAGCCCAAGAAGCTTCCGGCCGAGATCAAGAAGGGGTCGCTTGGCAAGTTCGCTGTCGACATCGAGAACGGCTTCGAGCCGTACTACGTCGTCTCCGACACCAAGAAGAAGACAGTCGCCGAACTCAAGCGCGCCCTGAAGGACGCCGACGAACTCCTGCTCGCCACAGATGAGGACCGCGAGGGAGAGGCCATCGCCTGGCACCTGCTGCAGGTGCTGAAGCCGAAGGTCCCCGTCAAGCGCATGGTGTTCCACGAGATCACCAAAGACGCGATCCTCGCCGCGAAGGACAACACCCGCGAGCTCAACGAGTCGCTCGTGGATGCCCAGGAGACACGGCGCATCCTCGACCGCGTCTACGGCTACGAGATCTCGCCGGTGCTCTGGCGCAAGGTCGGCCCCGGTCTGTCCGCGGGACGTGTGCAGTCCGCGGCGACACGTCTCGTCGTCGACCGTGAGCGCGAGCGGCTCGCCTTCGTCGCGGCATCCTATTGGGACCTCACCGCCGAGATCACGCCCGAGGGCGCCGACAGCAGCTTCGAAGCGAAGCTCGTCCGACTCGACGGCACCCGCGTCGCCACCGGACGCGACTTCGACGACAGCGGAAAGCTCTCGGCCAAGGCTCGACAGCTTGACGAGGCCGCGGCGACAGCTCTCGCGAACGCGCTTTCTGGCGACGGAGTCACCGCATCGATCTCCTCGCTTGAGACGAAGCCCTATTCGCGTCGCCCGGCCGCGCCGTTCACGACATCGACTCTGCAGCAGGAGGCGGCGCGCAAGCTGCGCTTCTCGGCTCGCCAGACGATGAGCGTCGCGCAGTCACTGTACGAGAACGGGTACATCACCTATATGCGTACCGACTCCGTCTCGCTGTCGAAGCAGGCGACGGATGCCGCTCGCTCGCAGGCCCGCTCGCTCTACGGCGACGACTCCGTGCCCGAGAAGCCTCGCTACTACTCGAGCAAGTCGAAGAACGCACAGGAGGCTCACGAGGCGATCCGGCCGTCGGGAGACACCTTCCGCACCCCCTCATCGCTTCAGAGCTCGCTGCGCGGCAACGACTTCAAGCTCTACGAGCTGATCTGGAAGCGCACGGTCGCGAGCCAGATGGCCGACGCCAAGGGGCAGACGGCGACCGTCACGATCACGTCGGATGTGCCGAACAGCGATGTCGCGAACACCGCTGAGCTGACGGCATCCGGAACCGTCATCACCTTCCGCGGGTTCCTCGCCGCCTACGAAGAAGGCCAGGACGAAGTCCGCGGCGACCGTGACAAGAACGCCAAACTGCCGCCCATGACCGAAGGTCAGTCGGCCGGTCTCGGCGATGTCGAGGCCAAGGGGCACGAGACGAGCCCGCCGCCGCGCTACACCGAGGCGAGTCTCACGAAGCGGCTCGAGGAGCTCGGAATCGGACGTCCCTCGACGTACGCGCAGATTCTGTCGACCATCGTCGACCGCGGCTACGTGACGCAGCGAGGCACCGCTCTGGTTCCGAACTGGATCGCGTTCAGCGTCGTGCGACTGCTCGAGGAGCACTTCCACTCGCTCGTGGAGTACGACTTCACCGCGGGCATGGAGGAGGATCTCGACCGCATCGCAGCGGGGGAGGCCAAGCGCCTGGACTGGCTCGAGGAGTTCTACTTCGGCAGTGACCAGCACGCGGGGCTCCGCCACGTCGTCGACAACCTCGGCGAGATCGATGCCCGCGAGATCAACTCGGTGCGCATCGACGACGAGATCACCCTGCGCATCGGAAAGTACGGCCCGTACCTCGAGGTTGTGGACGCCGATGCCGCGCCGAACGCCGAGACCGGTGAGGTGCCTGTGCGGCGCGTGAACATTCCAGAGGGGCTCGCCCCCGACGAGCTCACCGTCGAGAAGGCGCACGAACTCGCCGACGCACCCGTGATCGGCGACCGCGAGCTCGGCGAGAACCCGGAGACGGGCAAGACCATCGTCGTGAAGGATGGCCGCTTCGGTCCGTACGTCACCGAGCTCGAGCCTGAGCCTGCGGAGGACGAGGCCCCGAAGAAGAAGACCAAGAAGGCGCCGAAGCCGCGCACGGCATCCCTGTTCAAGTCGATGGACATCGAGACCGTCGACCTGGAGCAGGCGCTCAAGCTGCTGAGCCTGCCACGCGTCGTCGGCGAGGACCCCGAGTCGGGGGAGCCGATCACCGCGCAGAACGGACGCTTCGGGCCTTACCTCAAGAAGGGAACTGACTCGCGGTCGCTGCAGAGCGAGGAGCAGATCTTCGACATCGACCTCGCAGGCGCGCTCGAGATCTTCGCGCAGCCGAAGTACGCGGGCCGCCGCGCCGCGAGCGCACTCAAGGAGTTCGACGCGGACCCCGAGAGCGGCAAGCCCGTACGGGTGAAGGACGGTCGCTTCGGCCCTTACGTCACCGACGGAGTGACGAACGTCACGATTCCGAAGGGCGAAGACCCCCAGGACATGACGTTCGAGCGCGCTGTTCAGATGCTCGCCGACAAGCGCGCGAAGGGCCCGGCGAAGCCTCGCAAGAAGGCACCCGCCAAGAAGGCCACGGCCAAGAAGGCGCCCGCCAAGAAGGCCACGGCGAAGAAGGCGCCCGCGAAGAAGAGCTCCTCGAGCTCAAGCGCCGAATGAGCGGTCTGTTCATCACCCTCGAGGGCGGCGACGGCGTCGGAAAGTCGACGCAGGCGCAGCTCCTCGAGGAGTGGCTGACCGCACAGGGACGCACGGTCGTGCGAACGCGTGAACCAGGTGGAACCGAGGTCGGTGAGCAGATCCGTGAGATCGTGTTGCATCATCGAGGCGACATCGCTCCTCGCGCCGAGGCGCTGCTCTACGCCGCGGACCGCGCGCATCACATCGCGACCAAGGTGCGTCCCGCGCTCGAGGCCGGCATGGTCGTGATCCAAGACCGCTACATCGACTCGTCCGTTGCCTACCAGGGTGCCGGACGCGTGCTCGCGGGTGACACGATCCGCGACCTGTCGATGTGGGCGGTCGACGGCCTGCTTCCCGACCTCACGGTCCTTCTCGACCTCGACGAAACCGCCGCCAGGCAGCGTCTGGACGCCGCCGAGAAGCGCTTCGACCGACTCGAGGCCGAGAAAGCGGAGTTCCACGCACGAGTGCGTGCCGCATACCTCGACATGGCCGCAACCGACCCGAGATTCATCGTGCTCGATGCCGCGCGTGAGCCCGAGGCGATCGCGTCGGACATCCGGGCACGCGTGGAGCAGCTGCTCGGCTGAGACCGCGCACTCGACGACTGCATCCCCGGAGTCGATGCGCGTCAGATGCCGCAGGTAGGCTTGTCCGCGTGAACGCATGGAGCGACCTGACGGGGCAGACTGAGGCTGTTGACGTGCTGCGCTCCGCGGCATCCGCATCGAGCTCGTCGATGACCCACGCGTGGCTCATCACCGGCCCTCCGGGCTCTGGCCGCTCGAACATGGCGTTCGCCTTCGCAGCCGCGCTTCTGAGCGGCAGCCCCGACGGCGACGACCAGACGCTCGCTCAGGTCGAATCGCGCACGCATCCCGACCTGTCGATCCTGAGCACCGAGAATGTCACGTACACCATCCGCGAGGTGCGCGAGTTCGCGACCACCTCGTATTACTCGCCGTCGGTGGGCAGCTACCGGGTGATGGTGATCGAGGATGCCGATCGCATGACCGAGCGCACGAGCAACGTTCTGTTGAAGGCACTCGAAGAGCCGCCCGAGCGAACGGTCTGGATTCTCTGTGCGCCGAGTGACGCCGACATGCTGCCGACGATCCGGAGTCGTGTTCGCACGCTTCGTCTGCGGCTGCCGGACGTCGACGACGTCGCCGAGCTTCTGCAGAGCCAGCTCGGGGTGGACGCGACGACGGCTGAGCGCGCGGCCCGCCTGGCCCAGAGCCACATCGGCATGGCGAAGCGTCTCGCAACGGACGGCGACGCGCTCTCACGTCGCGAGCAGACTCTCCGGACCGCGCTGTCGATGCGGTCTGTCACAGATGCCGTCATGGCTGCCGCCGGCATGCTCGAGATCGCCGGAGACGACGCGAAGGCGTTCACCTCCGAGCGCGACGAGGCTGAGCGCGAGAGCGTCATGCGCTCCCTCGGCCTCGAGCCAGGGCAGACGATCCCGCCCGCGCTGCGCAGTCAGATCAAGAGTCTCGAGGAAGATCAGAAGCGGCGCGCGACACGGAGCCTGCGCGACGGCATCGACCGCATCCTCGTTGACCTGCTCTCGATGTACCGTGACATCACGATGATCCAGCTCGGTCGTGCCCACGCGATCATCAACCGAGAGTTCGCTGACGATCTGCGTCGCAAGGCAGAAGCCACCGACGCGGCACGTACGCTTCAGACAATGGACGCGATCCGACAGGCACGACGTCGGATCGCGGGTAATGTGGCACCGGCGCTTGCGCTCGAGGCAGCGCTGGTGACGGCGATTCGCTAGAGGGGGCACGATGAAGAACACACGAACTCGGCGCTTGGCGATGGCGGTGCTGGCGGCTGCCGTCGTAGTGCCCCTCAGCGGATGCTTCACCGCCTTCATCCCGCCGAAGGACGGCGATGCCGACGGCGGGCACACATCCAAGCCTCAGCCGACGACGACGGGCACATCCGCCGATGAGTTCTACGCGCAGGAGCTCGACTGGTCGTCCGACGACTGCCCGTCCGGGTTCGAGTGCGCGACCGCACGCGCCCCGATGAACTGGGACGACCCCGAGGCCGGCGAGATCGAACTCGCGCTCATCCGCAAGGAGGCCAAGGGAGACCCGATCGGCTCGCTGCTTGTGAACCCCGGCGGGCCTGGCGGTTCCGGCTACGACTTCGTCGCCGAGAGCCTCGACTACGCCGTCGACACCGAGCTGAAAGACAACTTCGATATCGTCGGCTTCGACCCGCGCGGTGTCGGGCGTTCAACCGCGGTGACCTGCTACGACGACGAGCAGATGGACGAATACCTCTACGGTCTGCCGAAGAACACCGACGTCGGAAGCGAGGAGTGGATCGACGAGATGACGACCTCCGCGACCGATTTCGGTCAGGCCTGCCTCGACAACACCGGGCCGATGCTCGAGTTCGTCAACACGGTGCAGTCCGCGAAGGACCTCGACCTGCTGCGCGCCGTTCTCGGCGATGACGAGCTCTACTACCTCGGCTACTCGTACGGCACCTTCCTCGGAGCCACCTACGCCAAGCTGTTCCCCGACAAGGTCGGCCGACTCGTTCTCGACGGCGCGCTCGACCCGTCGGTCAGCAACTTCGAGGTCTCCAAGACTCAGGCCGTCGGCTTCGAGGACGCCCTGTCGGCGTTCCTGGAGGACTGCATCGACAACAACAGCGAATGCGCGTTCACGGGGAGCGTCGATGACGCTCGTGAGACCGTCATCGATCTGCTCGACTCTGTCGACAAGTCGCCGATCAAGGGCGACGATGGTCGGATGCTGGGATCGAGCACGCTCCTCACGGCGATCATCATGCCGCTGTACTCGCCGAACAGCTGGGACTACCTCAACCAGATGTTCGCCGACGTCATGAAGGGCAACAGCGACTACGCGTTCTTCTTCGCAGACCAGTACAACGGCCGCACCGAGTCCGGTAAGTACAAAGACAATCAGACCGAGGCGTTCATGGCGTACAACTGCCTCGACTACACGTACGACGACGACCCGGAGTCCATGGCGAAGGAAGCCAAGGAGATCGAGAAGGCCGCACCGGTCTTCGGCAAGTTCATGACCTACGGCGACATCGGATGCGCGAACTGGCCGTTCACTGACGGCGCCGACCGTGAGGAAATCCACGCAGAAGGCGCCGACCCGATCATGGTCGTTGGCACGACCGGTGACCCCGCAACGCCGTATGAGTGGGCGGAGTCCCTTGCCGAGCAGCTCGACTCGGGCTTCCTCGTCACGTACGAAGGCGAGGGGCACACGGCATACAATAAGGGGTCTCAGTGTGTGAATGACGTCGTGGACGAATACCTCATCAAGGGCACCGTTCCCGACGACGATCCTCAGTGCTCGTAGCCTCGTCGCCCGCGGGGGTGCTGTACGTTCTCGCAGCGTCGGTGCTCTGGGGGACGACGGGAACAGCCGCGAGCTTCGCACCTCAGGTCGGGCCGCTCGCGGTCGGGTCTTTCGCCATGGGCATCGGCGGGCTGCTGCAGGCTGCGGTGGCCGCACGCGCGCTGCGCACTGAGCGGGTCGGCCTGTGGCGGTGCCGGTGGGTGCTTCTGCTCGGCGGCCTCGCGGTGGCCGTGTATCCGCTCGCGTTCTACAGCTCGATGCGCTTCGCAGGCGTCGCCGTCGGAACCATCGTGTCGATCGGATCCGCTCCCATCGTGTCGGCCGTGCTGGAGCGCGTGATCGATCGAGCGCCCCTGCGGTCGCGGTGGGCGCTTGGAGTGATGCTCGGCATCGTCGGGGCGGTCCTGCTCGTCGCCACACGAGGGGATGCCCCGGGGAGCGCGCCGGTCATCGGCATCCTTCTCGGCGTCGTTGCCGGAGCCACCTACGCGGGCTACACCTACGCCGCGACGCGCATGATGCGAGCCGGGGTCTCCCGGTCGGCGGCGATGGGCGGAGCTTTCGGCCTCGGCGGCATCCTGCTGGTTCCCGTCATGATCGTGACAGGTGCACCCATTCTGCACTCGCCCCTCAACGCAGGTGTGGCCGTGTACATGGCGCTCGTGCCGATGTTCGCGGGATATCTGCTGTTCGGGGCGGGGCTCTGGCGGGTCGCGTCGAGCACGGCGACCACAGTGTCTCTCGCCGAGCCCGTCGTGGCGGCGATTCTCGCGGTCGTCGTCGTGGGGGAGATATTCACACTCGCCGGTTGGATCGGCATGGGGCTCATCGCGCTCTGCATCGTTGTGATCGTGCTGCCCGAGCGCGCGCGGAGTTCCGGCGCACGCGCCGCCTGAACGCGAAAGTGGTCAAAAGCACTCGGCAGACCATGTATTATTGATAGCTGTGCGCACCTGAAACGTGTGTCACGCCGCCTTAGCTCAGTCGGCAGAGCGATTCACTCGTAATGAATAGGTCGTCGGTTCGATTCCGACAGGCGGCTCAGATCGAAAAGCGGGGCCGATCAGTTAGAAATAGCTGATCGGCCCCGCTTTTTGCGTGCTGTGACGGTGTGGTGCGGCCCACTGTGGTTCGGCTTCTCGGTGCATCACCCTCATTTCTGATATACCCTTAGGGGGTATGGGTAACGACGATGGAATGCCGTAGCATCCGAATGACAGGAAAGAAGGGACCGTGACCTCACCAGCGGCACAGCAGAGCACGATCGATCTCGACGTCTCGGGCATGACCTGCGCGTCGTGTGCGATGCGCATCGAGAAGAAGCTGAACCGGCTCGACGGCGTCGAAGCGAGCGTCAACTACGCCACCGAGAAGGCGCGCGTCACCGTTCCGGACGGGTATGACCCTCAGCTGCTGATCGAGCAGATCGAGAAGACCGGCTACGGCGCCGAGCTTCCCGCTCCCGAGCCCGAGGCAGAGGATGCCGGGGAGGCTCCTGACCACGAGCTCATCGCCCTGCGGCAGCGGCTGATCGGCTCGATCGTGCTCTCGGTTCCCGTCATTCTCATCTCGATGATTCCCGCGCTGCAGTTCACGTACTGGCAGTGGGCGTCACTTGCCCTCACGGCCCCCGTCGTCGTGTGGGCCGGGTGGCCGTTCCACCGGGCCGCGGCCATCAACCTGCGGCACGGCGCCGCGACGATGGACACCCTCGTCTCGATGGGAACTCTCGCGGCCTTCGCCTGGTCGCTCTGGGCGCTCTTCTTCGGCACGGCGGGCATTCCCGGCATGACCCACGAGTTCTCGTTAGCCATCACGCGCAGCGATGCGGCCGGCAACATCTACCTCGAGGTCGCCGCGGGGGTCACGATGTTTCTTCTCGCGGGGCGCTACGCCGAGAAGCGTTCGAAGCGCCGCGCCGGTGCAGCTCTGCGAGCCCTTCTCGATATGGGTGCCAAAGAGGTGTCGATCGTTCGCGATGGTGTGGAGGGACGCATCCCGATCTCCGACCTGGCGGTGGGGGACGAGTTCATCGTTCGCCCCGGCGAGAAGATCGCGACGGACGGCGTGATTGTGTCCGGCAGCTCCGCGATCGACGAGTCGATGCTCACGGGCGAGTCCGTTCCCGTCGAGGTGGGCGAAGGGGATGCCGTCACGGGAGCGACCATCAACACCTCCGGTCGTCTGATCGTGCGCGCCGCGCGTGTGGGCGATGACACGCAGCTCGCGCAGATGGCGAAGCTCGTCGAAGAGGCGCAGTCGGGCAAGGCCGAGGTGCAGCGGCTCGCAGACCGCGTCTCGAGTGTTTTCGTGCCGATCGTGCTCGTCATCGCGATCGTCACGCTCGCCGGTTGGTTCGTCGCAGGGCAGGGCGCTGCCGCCGCGTTCACCGCGGCCGTGGCCGTGCTGATCATCGCGTGTCCGTGCGCACTGGGACTCGCGACTCCGACCGCGCTGCTCGTGGGCACCGGCCGCGGTGCACAGCTGGGCATCCTGATCAAGGGGCCCGAGGTTCTCGAGTCGGCCCGTTGTGTCGACACCGTCGTGCTCGACAAGACCGGCACCGTGACCTCCGGTGTCATGGCGGTGGCGGATGCCGTCGTCGCCGAGGGCGTCAGCCGCGACGAGCTGCTGCGCATCGCCGCCGCCGTGGAGAACGGATCAGAACACCCGATCGCACGAGCGATCGTGCGCGCCGCGGGCAGCGTCCCCGACGTGACCGGCTTCGCCTCCCACGAGGGACTCGGCGTCCGTGGCGTCGTGGAGGGGCGCGATGTCGCGGTCGGGCGTGACAGCCTCTTCGAGACGCTCGGGTTCGCGAGCAGCGACGCGGTCTCTGTCGCGAAGCGCTCCGCTGAGGCGACGGGAAGCACCATTGTGACGGTCGGTTGGGACGGCGCCGTGCGCGGCGCAATCGTGATTGCGGACGAGCTGAAGCCGACGAGTGCCGCAGCAGTGGCGCGTCTGGGTGCGCTCGGACTCGACACGGTGCTGCTCACGGGAGACAACCGGGCGGTCGCAGAGAAGATCGCCGCCGAAGTCGGCATCCGCGAAGTCCGAGCCGAGGTCATGCCGAGCGACAAGGTCGACGTCGTGCGTCAGCTGCAGGAGCGCGGCCGCGTCGTCGCGATGGTCGGCGACGGTGTGAACGACGCCGCAGCCCTCGCGCAGGCCGACCTGGGTCTCGCGATGGGCACGGGAACAGACGTCGCGATCGAGGCCGCAGACATCACGCTCGTTCGTGGGGACCTGCAGAGCGCCGCCGATGCGATTCGCCTGTCGCGCCGCACCCTGAGCACGATCAAGGGCAACCTGTTCTGGGCGTTCGCCTACAACGTCGCGGCGATCCCGCTCGCCGCATTCGGCTTCCTCGCTCCCATGCTCGCGGGTGCCGCGATGGCGTTCTCCAGCGTGTTCGTCGTCGGCAACAGCCTGCGGCTCCGAAGGTTCCGTGCATCGAAGTGAGCGGAGAGCTGCGCCCCTAGACTGGGCCGCATGAGCGACGAAGTCTGGAATCCGACCGGCGAGCAGTTCACGATCACGCGCGGCTCGAGCAGGTGCACCGTCACCGAAGTCGGCGCCACACTCCGCGAGCTCGTGCTCGACGGAGTGCAGGTGATCGAGACGTTTCCCGAGAGCGGGGCGCCCCGCTCGACACAGGGCGGGATGCTCGTGCCATGGCCGAATCGCGTGCGTGACGGACGCTGGACGCTGGGCGACACCGTGCAGCAGCTCGATCTGACCGAGCCGAAGTTCCACAACGCGAGCCACGGCCTGCTGCGGAGCCAGGCCTATCGGCTAGGCGAGAGCGGCTCGTCGCGGGTCGTTCTGACTGCTGACATCCACCCTCAGCGTGGCTACCCGTTCAGCCTCGCGACGAGCATCGCCTTCGAGCTGACCGACAGCGGCCTCGAGGTGACGCACACGCTCGTCAACCACGGAACCGAGGCGGCGCCGATCGGCGTGGGCACGCACGGCTACTACCGCATCGGCGAGGTGGACACCGACGAGCTCACGGTCACGAGCACGGGAGACACGGTGATCGAGGTCGACGAGCGCATGAACCCCACGGGTACGGCGCCCGTGCCGGCGAGCAAAGATCTGCGGGCCGGGCATCGCGTTGCGGACCTCTCGCTCGACGACGCCTACACCGACATGACGCGCTCGGACGCGGGCAGATACGAGCACCGCCTCGCCGCCGACGACGGGCGCGCGGTCACCGTGTGGGGAGACGAGCACTTCGCGTGGGCGCAGTTCTACACCTCCGACCGCATCCGCGATGACGGTACACGGTCGCTCGCCATCGAGCCGATGACCATGCCGGCGAACGCCTTCAACAGCGGCGACGGACTCACCTGGCTCGCGCCAGGAGAGAGGTGGAGCGTCACGTGGGGCGTGGAGTACCGCGCGACGCCATAAGCTGAGGTCATGACGACCACTCACGCCCTGCGCTGGGGAATTCTCGGACCCGGCGGAATCGCACGCGCCTTCACCAACGACCTCGTTCTGAACGGGTTCACCGTCACCGCGGTCGGCTCCCGCCAGCTCGAGCGCGCTCAGGCTTTCGCCGACGCCTTCGAGATCCCGCGTGCACACGGAAGCTATGAGGGTCTCGTCACCGATCCCGACGTGGATGTCGTCTACGTCGCCTCGCCGCACGCGATGCACGCGGGGCATGCGAAGCTCGCACTGGATGCCGGTAAGCACGTGCTCGTCGAGAAGGCGTTCACGCTCAACGAGGACGAAGCCCGCGAGGTGGCCGACCTCGCGGAGCGCCGCGGTCGCGTGGTGCTCGAGGCGATGTGGACGCGCTTCCTCCCGCACATGCGCCGGATCCGCGAGATCCTCGACGAGGGGGTTCTCGGCGATGTTGTCACGGTCCTCGCCGATCACACGCAGCTGCTCGACTTCGAACCCGAGCACCGCATCAACAATCCGGCGCTCGGCGGCGGCGCGCTGCTCGACCTTGGCATCTACCCTGTGTCGTTCGCGATCGACGTGCTGGGGCTGCCGGATTCCGTCGACGCCAGGGCGCAGCTGGGCGAGACCGGCGTCGACGAACAGGTGCAGGCCGTTCTGAACTACGACGACGGCCGCATGGCGTCGACGTTCAGTTCGATCCGCGGTGCCGGCCCGAACACGGCGAGCATCATCGGCACGCGCGCCCGCATCGATATCGACCGGGTCTGGTACACCCCGACGACGTTCCGCGTGGTCTCCTCCGACGAGGAGATTCTCGAGGAGTTCGCCGCAGACGTCACTGGTCGCGGCATGCACTATCAGGCGCTCGAGCTGGAGCGCCTCGTGGCCGCCGAACAGCTCTCGGGAAGCATCCTCCCACCCGAGGAGTCCGTCGCGATCATGGGCGTGCTCGACGAGATCAGGCGCCAGATCGGAGTGGTGTACCCCAGCGAGCTCTGAGCAGTCTGGCGGTATCATCTCTGTGATGTCTCGCCGCTCCGCCACGCCTTCGTCACGCCCTCGTCTGCTCTGGGCGACGATCGTCGTGGTCGGGGCGCTGCTCGGCACGGGCGCCGTCGCCGCGGGTGCGGCGACAACCGCTCCGAGTGCCGCGGGCACCGTCACGGCGACGCCGACGCCCACCCCCACGGTCGACCCGCGGCCCGTCGCCGACGAGCCGGTTCCCGCGAGCGGCATCCGCCAGTGTTCGGTCGCCGAACAGGCATCCGACCCGCTTCTGCACACGCTGCAGGCTCGAGTCGTCAACGCCGAGACGGGTGAAGTGCTCTACGACCGCAACTCGACCAAGCCGGCACGCACGGCCAGCAACCTGAAGCTCATCACGGGTGCTGCGGCGCTGGAGACCTTCGGCGCGGACCACCGCATCGACACGCCCGTGGTCGAGGGCAGCGAGCCGGGAACGATCGTGCTCGTCGGCTCCGGAGACATGACGCTCACGCGGCTGCCCACCGGACAGGAGTCCGTGTACGAGGGCGCCGCGCACCTTGACGAGCTGGCGAAGCGCACGAAGAAGGCGTGGTCGGATGCGGGGCACACCGAGCCCATCTCGCGCATCGTGCTCGACAGCAGCCTGTTCGGCGGTGAGACCTGGCTGCCCGCATGGGACACCAAGGGCATGCGCGAGGGATACCAGTCGCATGTGACGGCACTGCAGGTGGATGCCGATCGGTTCTATCCGACGAACGAGTACTCGCCGCGCGGAGACGACCCGATCGATCGGGCCGGAGATGCATTCGCCACGTACTTCCCGGGCGCGACGACTGAGGTCGGAACCGCTCCCGAGGATGCCGAGGAGCTCGCGCACGTCTCGTCCGCGCCGCTGTCGAGCCTCGTCGAGTACATGTTGCTGTACAGCGACAACATGATCGCCGAGACTCTCGCACGTCTCGTCGCGATCGAGGAGGGCACCGGCAATACGTTCGAGGCGCTCGATGCCGGTCTTACGGCAGCTCTTGAGCCTCTCGGCATCCCCACTGACGACCTCACGATCGTCGATGGCTCCGGACTGAGCGCAGACAACGCGGTGCCCAACGTCTACTTCACCCGGCTGCTGCGCGATGTCGTCGAGGGCGACATCGACATGCCTGCGCTCCTCACGGGCCTGCCGGTCGCGGGGGAGACCGGAACTCTGCGCTACGACAGCCGATTCTACGGAGACGCCGCCGATGCCGTGGGTCACATCCGCGCGAAGACCGGCTGGATTCAGAGCGCGTACACGCTCTCGGGCGTCATCGATGCGAAGGACGGCACGACGCTCGTCTTCTCGATCTACGCACTCGGGGACCCGCCGATTCCGCATGTTACGTCGCACGCGGTCGACGTCTTGGCCGCGGCGTTCTACCGTTGTGGCAACGACCTGTCGAACACCTGATGGAGGCACTGTGGCACGGGCACTGATGATCATCGATGTGCAGAACGACTTCACCGAGGGCGGGGCGCTCGGCGTGCAGGGCGGCGCGGACGTCGCTCGGAACGTCACGCGATGGCTCTCCGTCGCGCCGGGACGCTACGACACGATCGTGGCCTCGCGCGACTGGCACAACGCGACCGATGACAATGGCGGGCACTTCGCACCGGACAGCGACGAACCCGACTTCGTCACCACCTGGCCTGTGCACTGCGTGGCCGACACCCCAGGCGCCGAGTACCATCCTGCCTTCGACACCTCGACCGTGAATACGCACATTCGCAAGGGTCAAGGCGTTCCCGCCTACTCCGCGTTCGAGGGCACCACCGACGACGGCCGCACGCTGCTCGAAGCGCTCACCGAGGCTGGGGTGACCGAGATCGACGCCGTCGGCATCGCCACCGATTACTGTGTTCGCGCCTCGGTGCTCGACGCCATCGACTCCGGCATGCACGTGACAGTGCTGACCGACCTCGTCGCGGGAGTCGCGGAGGAGACGAGCGTCGCGGCGCTGAACGAGATGGGGGTTCACGGTGCGACGCTCACGACATCGGGCGAGGTGTCGGCCGAGTAGGTCGCTCCGACCTCGCGAGACTGCAGAGAGAAGGCCCGGTTTTGCGCCGGGCCTTCTCTCTGAGGCACCCGCAGATCTCTTGATTAGACAAAGTACTTTGTGTTACAAAGTAACTATGAACATGAACGATGAGACTCCACGCGACGACGAACGCGCTCTCGACCCGGCGGCGATGTTGCGTCTGGTTCAAGACCAGCAGAAGAGCGTCGCCTCGCAGTTCTCGAGCATCGCGTGGATCGTCACAGCGACGTGGGGCGTGGCCTGGACCATCGGCTTTCTCGCCGTCTGGCTCATCGACGGGCTGAAACCGGCCTTCGCAATTCCACGGGCGGCAGGCTTCATAACGCTCGGCGTCGTTGTCGGCATCGCCGTCATCGTGTCAGTGACCGCGGGCATCCGCACCGGGCGGGGCGTGCGGACGACCAAGGAGGATGCCTTCGCCGGCGCTGCCTACGGGTGCACGTGGTCAATTTCCATGATTGGCGTGTGGCTCTTCGGTATGGCACTCATGTCGCAGGGGATGAGCGAGACGATCACCCAGTTCTACTTTTCGTCGGGCTTCGTGCTCATGACCGGCGTCATGATGGCCGTCACCGCAGCCGTTTGGCGGATGAAGTCAGCGCTCGGCATCGGCATCTGGCTCGTCATCATCGCCGCCGTCGCGCCGTACTTCGGAACGCCGGGCAACTACCTGTTCCTCGCGATCAGCGGCGGGCTCGTCTTCATCGGCTTCGCCGTCGCCGTCGCCACGTACAACGCGGGTCTCAAGCGACGCGTGCGGGGTGCTGAGGGCCGTGGCTGATCTCGACCCCGTCATCCACGCGCAGGCGCGACTGCGCATCTGCGCCGCGCTCGCGACGCTCGGCTCAGCGGAGGCAATCACCTTCCCTCGTCTGCAGCAGATTCTCGAGATGACTGCGGGAAACCTCTCGACGCACCTGCGCAAGCTCGAGGACGCCGAGTACGTCTCGGTCGACAAGACGATCGAGGGGCGCTCGCCCGTCACCTACATCGCACTCACCACCCTCGGGCGACGACGCTTCGAGGACTACACCGAGTCCCTTCGAGGACTCCTGGGAGGAACACCATGACAACGCTCGCTCACTTCGAGAACGTCACGCGACGCTTCGGCGACGTGACCGCCCTCGACGATGTCACCCTCGACATCGAGGCAGGCCGCATCGTCGGGCTGCTCGGCCCCAACGGCGCCGGAAAGACGACGCTGCTCTCGCTCCTTCAAGGGTTGCGGCGCCCGACGAGCGGCAGCGTCACCCTGCTCGGCGGGTCGCCCTCCGATTTTCGAGTTCGCGCGAATCTCGGCAGTACGCCGCAAGAGACCGCGCTGCCAGAGGCGCTGAAGGTGGGCGAGATCATTCGCTTCGTCGGCGCGCACTTCGAGAACCCGATGCCGGTCGATGAGATCGCGGCAGAGTTCGGGCTCGAGAAGATGCTCGGCAGGCAGTCTGGAGCGCTGTCGGGCGGGCAGAAGAGGCGGCTGTCGGTAGCGCTCGCCTTCGTGGGGCATCCGAGACTCGTGTTGCTCGACGAACCGACCACAGGGCTTGACGTCGACGCGCGACACGTGCTCTGGCAGGCTGTGCGCCGCCAGCACGAGCGCGGTGCGACCGTCGTCGTCACGAGCCACTACCTCGAAGAGATCGAGGCGCTCGCCGAGCGCGTCATCGTGATGGACGAGGGTCGTGTCATCGCCGATGACTCTCTGCACGCCATCGTCGGGCAGGTTGCCGGGCGGATGCTGCGGCTCTCAACGCCCCAGCCGGATGCCGTGGCGATGCTGCCCGGCGTCGTGCGACACGAGTACGAGGCCGACGGCTCTCACACGTACTTCGTGCACGACGGAGACGCCGTGATCACGGCGCTCGTGCAACGAGGCATCCCGTTCTCCGACCTATCGGTCCGCGGTGCGACGCTCGAGGAGGCGTTCCTCGCGCTCACCGAGAAGACACCTGCCTGAGGAGGCTGCAATGTCCAACATCACTCTTCGCCTCGCCGGCGTCCACACCAAGTACTCACTCATCGAGACGTTCCGCATTCCGATCGCGGTGATCGGCACGATGGTGTTCCCCGCGCTCGCGCTGCTGTTCTTCGTCGTGCCGCAGCCCTACGTCGCCCAGGACCCACTGTTCGCCACACAGGCGGTCATCTCGCTCAGCGTCTTCGCCGTCATGGCGAACTCGCTGTTCAGCTTCGGCATCAGCATCTCCGAAGACCGAGAGAAGCCCTGGGATCCATATGTGCGCACACTCCCGGTCCCTGGCGTCGCGCGAGTGATCTCGTACGTGCTCTCGATCGGCCTCATGGGGCTCGCCGCGGTCGTGCCCGTGCTGATCATCGGTGGGATCTTCACGGCGGCCGAGGCGCCGCTCGGGCGCGTGCTGCTCGGCTTCGTGGCCCTCGCTACCTCTGCGCTGCCGTTCATGCTGATCGGCGTCGCCGTCGGCTACGCGATGCCCTCGAAGGCAGCCATCGCCGTCGTGCAGGTCATCATGTTCGGCTTCGCATTCGCCGGCGGGCT
Organism: Paramicrobacterium salitolerans; assembly: GCF_051513965.1. Taxonomy (GTDB): domain Bacteria; phylum Actinomycetota; class Actinomycetes; order Actinomycetales; family Microbacteriaceae; genus Paramicrobacterium. Next base: position 1,972,434 of record NZ_CP195847.1, on the reverse strand, counting down.
CTTCCTCCCGCCCGAGATGTTCGCGGACTGGCTGAACACTCTCTCTAAGTTCTTCCCATCGAGGCAGGCACGCGAGCTCGTCATCTGGGCCACGCAGGGAGGCGCCCTCGAACCATGGGTGTGGCTGGGACTCATCGCCTGGCTCGTCGTGACGGCCGCGCTCGCCCTGGTTCTCTACCGGCGTGACGAGGGGCGGCGTTTTCGCTGAGCACGGCTCTCGGTCAGACAGAGCAGAGGGATGCCCCGCAATCGCGTGCGGGGCATCCCTCTGTTCGTGTTCACTCTGTTCCGGCGTGACGCTCCAGAAACGCGTACACCTCGTTGTCGTCGACCCCGGGGAACCGTCCGGAGGGGAGAGGCGCGAGCACCTGAGTGTGCAGTCGCGCGCTCGGCCACGACTGCTCGCGCCACTTCGACTCGAGGTGCTCGGGTGGCCGCTGGCAGCATGACTCGTCGGGGCACTGCGATTCCGCGCGGTTCTGCGTCTCGCGTCCGCGGAACCACTTGGCCTCGTCGAACGGCACGCCCACAGAGATCGAGAACTCGCCCGCAGCGGTGGTTCCGGTCTGCGTCGAGCACCAGAACGTGCCCGCAGGGGTGTCCGTGTACTGATACTGCTCCGTGGTGCGGTTCCGCCGCGCGAAGGCGGAACGAGCGCTCCACTTCCGGCACACGCGCTGCCCCTCGATCGATCCGGTCACATCGGTGGGGAGGGGGAGCCCGTCGTTCTCGTAGCCCTTCTGCAGCATCCCCTCGTCGGTCACGCGCAGAAAGTGCAGACGCATGTCGAGCTGCGAGGTAGCGAGGTTCGTGAGTCGGAGCCCCGCGGCCTCGTGCGTCACTCCGAAGGCGTCGCGGAAGTCCTCGACCGCGAGGTTGCGGTCCTTCTTCGCCTGCGTGAGGAAGTTCACCGCCCGCGTCTGCGGAATGAGGCAGCACGCGGCGAAGTAGTTGATCTCGAGGCGCTGTCGGAGAAACTGCGCGTAACTGGTCGGCACACGATGTCCGAGGATGCGGTGCGCCATCGCCTGCAACGCCATCGAGCGGAGGCCGTGGCCGCCCGGGATCGATGCAGGCGGCAGATAGATCCGGCCGTTCTGCAGATCCGTGATCGACCGTGCTGAGCTTGGGAGGTCGTTGACGTAGATGAGCTCGAAGCCCAGCTGCTCGGCCATGATGCCGACGGTGCGGTGAGTGAGGGCACCCGTCGCGTGGCCTGCGGCTGTCACCCGCTCTTCGGCGACCTTCTCGATCTCGGGCAGATAGTTGTCTCGCTCGCGCATCCAGGTGCGCAGCTCCGTGTTGGCGCGGCGGGCCTCTTCGGGCGTGGCGATCGCCTCCGTTGCGCGGCGCTGCAGCTCGCGGTGCAGGCCGACGACCGCCTCGAGAACGTCGTCGCTCATGCCGCGCGACGGGCGCACGGTCGGTAGGCCCAGCGTCGAGTAGAGGGGGCCGCTCTGGGCTTCCATGAGCTCGAGCTCGAGAGCGGCCCGCTTCGACGGCGGCTCTCGCGTCAGCAACTCCGTCAGGGGAATGCCGACCGCCTCGGCGATGGCGTTCAGCAGCGAGAGCTTCGGCTCGCGCTTGCCGTTCTCGATGAGGGAGAGCTGGCTGCCAGTCACATCGACCTTCGCACCGAGGGCATCGAGAGTGAGGCCCGCGCGTGTGCGGAAGTGACGGATCCGATGACCGAGTGTCGCGATGTCGCTCGAAGTGACCATGAATCAACAATACAAAAAGAATCAGCATTCTTGACAATCAAATGGGCTGTATTAGGTGAGAAGCATGCCGCAAAGTGGATGTTAGACATAATCTTGACAATGCTTCGGAGGCACAGATGTCACTCGCGGACCTCATCACACAGAGAAACGTCGAGAGTGAGCGCGAAGAAACCAAGGCCGGTGCGCAGACGGAGCAGTCTGCGGCATCCGGCCTTGAGGCCCTCACTCAGTGGGTCGACGAGATCGCGGCACTCGCTCAGCCGGACGACGTCGTCTGGTGCGATGGCTCCCGTGCCGAGTTCGACCGCCTGACCAAGCAGATGGTCGCTGAGGGCAAGCTCATCAAACTCAATCCTGAATGGCGGCCCAACAGCTATCTCGCGCGCTCGACGCCCTCGGACGTCGCCCGGGTCGAAGCTCGCACGTTCATTGCGAGCGAGAGCGAAGAGGATGCCGGTCCCACGAACAACTGGGCCGAGCCGAACGAGATGCGCGAGACGCTGACCCGGGTGTTCACAGGGAGCATGCGCGGTCGCACGATGTACGTCGTCCCCTTCTCCATGGGTCCCGTCGGGGGTCCGCTCTCGCAGCTCGGCGTGCAGGTGACCGACTCGGCGTACGCCGTCGTCTCCATGGGCATCATGACCCGCATGGGCGACCAGGTGCTCGAGCTCATCAAGGACGGCGCGCCGTGGATCAAGGCGCACCACTCGGTCGGCGCTCCGCTGCAGCCGGGTGAAGAAGACGTCGCGTGGCCGTGCAACGACGAGAAGTACATCGTGCAGTTCCCCGAATCGCGGGAGATCTGGTCGTACGGCTCGGGCTACGGCGGAAACGCGCTGCTGGGCAAGAAGTGCTTCGCACTCCGCATCGCGAGTGTGATGGCGCGTGACGAGGGCTGGCTCGCCGAGCATATGCTGCTCATCCGAGTGACGGACCCCGAGGGGCGTGCCTTCCACGTCGCCGCGGCGTTCCCGTCAGCGTGCGGCAAGACGAACCTCGCGATGCTGCGTCCCACCATTCCCGGCTGGAAGGTCGAGACGATCGGCGATGACATCGCGTGGTTGCGTCCCGGAGAGGACGGGCGGCTGTGGGCGATCAACCCCGAAGCCGGCTTCTTCGGCGTCGCCCCGGGGACGGGCGAATCCACCAACGTGACCGCGGTTGAGACGCTGTGGGGCAACACGATCTTCACCAACGTTGCTCTGCGCGACGACGGCGACGTCTGGTGGGAGGGCCTCACGGACACCCCACCGGATCACCTGATCGACTGGGAGGGCAACGACTGGACGCCTGAAAGCGGACGTCCCGCCGCCCACCCGAACTCGCGATTCACGGTCGCGGCGGCTCAGTGCCCGCAGATGGCGGCCGACTGGGAGGCCGACGGTGGCGTTCCCATCGACGCCATCCTGTTCGGCGGGCGCCGTGCGACGAACGTACCGCTCGTCGTCGAGGCTTCCGACTGGAGCCACGGTGTCTTCATGGGCGCGACGATCTCGAGCGAGCGCACGGCCGCCGCTGAGGGCACCGTCGGCGAGCTGCGCCGCGACCCCTTCGCGATGCGTCCGTTCTGCGGCTACAACATGGCCGACCACTGGGCGCACTGGCTCTCGATCGGCAACAAGCTTCGCTTCGACCGGGCGCCGCGCATCTACCAGGTGAACTGGTTCCGCAAGGGTGACGACGGTCGCTTCCTGTGGCCCGGATTCGGCGAGAACTCGCGTGTGCTCGAGTGGATCGCCGCACGTCTCACGGGAATGGCGTCGGCAGAGACCACTCCCATTGGGCGTCTGCCTCACGTCGACGACATCGACCTCAGCGGCATCGATGTCCCAGCGGAGGACCTCGAGGAGCTGTTCTCGATCGACCGGCACGGCTGGCTCGAGGAGGCAGACCTCACGGAGGAATTCTTCGCCGACTTCGGATCGAAGGTTCCGGCGGCGCTGCGGGCTGAGCTTGAGGCTCTCCGCTACCGCCTGAAGAACGAGTAGAAAGACCACCGCGGCGCGCGCGGGGGACACAGTGCGCGCGCCGCGGTCACTCTCGCTTCACGCGTGAGGAGGTGGGCCGGAGCAGCGCCTTGGCCGGACGGTTCCGGACCTCCTCCCCGCGAGTGAATCGCGACAGGCAACGGGTGGCACATGCCAGTGGGGCGTGCGTGTGCCGCCCGTTTTGCTGTGCTGACGTGACGCGCGCGAGCATCCGATGGGTTCGTGACGATGGTGGTCTGTGCGGGTCCATCGCGACGATTCCTCGTCTCAGTCGTTGTCCCAGTACCTGAACGAATCCGAACCTGTAAGAACGATCGGGATTTCTCCCGGCTTTGTCACCGTGACAGTTATATTCAGGGTCTGCCCGTCCATCGTTGCGGGATCGGGAAGGCCGGATGGCCACGGCCCGTATGAGTCGACAATCGTCTTTTGCTCGTCATATGGAATGGTTGTCGGGATGTCGGGTGTCCAGGTCGCTGGAGCCTGCGGAGCGGATGCGAAGGTGAGTGAATACGAGTAGTAGTAGCCGTCCAGTTCGTCCTGAGGCTGGTCGACTGCGAAGCTCACCGTGAGTAGCTGTTTGTCCGTGCGATACCTGCTGAACCACTCTGAAGCGCTCCAGTCAGGGGAGATGGATGCCGCGGCTGCTGGCGTAGCGGCAGCGACCGCGATCACGGGAACAGACCAGGCTCCAGCGTTCAGAACCGAGCGTCGACTGACTTGATGCTGCTTGGATCGTGGGTGTTGTGTCACGAGAAGCCTCCGAAACGAGACGATATACCGTGATCTTCGGTGGGCATAGCCCCCGAAGGAGGGGCGTGCGTGTGTCGCCCGTTTTGCGTGTCGCCTACGGTGAGTCGCTTACTGATGAGCGGAAGGGGCGGTGGATGCCGCAGCATCCACCGCCCCATTCGGCGCCGTTCAGCTTAGAGCGTGTTGCCCAGCTTGAAGCCCTTCTCCTCGTCGCCCTTGCGAGTGTAGGAGAAGCCGTCCGCGCCAACCGTCACAGCCATTTCGCTCGCGTCGGTGCGGGCGTGCACAGGCTGCGGGTTTCCGTCGAGATCGAGCACGAGCGAGGCATCCGTGTACCAGCTCGGCACGACGGGGTTGCCCCACCAGTCGCGGCGCTGGTTGTCGTGAACGTCCCACGTGACCACCGGGTTGTCCGGGTCGCCGGTGTAGTAGTCCTGGGTGTAGATCTCCACGCGGTGACCGTCCGGGTCCCGCAGGTAGAGGTAGAACGCGTTCGAGACGCCGTGGCGACCGGGTCCGCGTTCGATCGCGTCAGAGCGGCGCAGCGCACCGAGCTTGTCGCAGATCGCGAGAATGTTGTGCTTCTCATGCGTGGAGAACGCGACGTGGTGCATGCGCGGCCCGTCGCCCCCGGTCATCGCGGTGTCGTGGACGGTCGGCTTCCGCCGCATCCACGCCGCGTACACGGTGCCCTCTTCGTCTTGGATGTCCTCCGTTACACGGAAGCCGAGATCCTGCATGAACTTCACCGCGCGCGGAACATCCGGCGTCACCTGATTGAAGTGATCCAGCCGGACGAGCTCGCCCGTGTGGTGCAGGTCGTAGCGCCAGGAGAGCCGCTCCACGTGCGTCACGTCGTAGAAGAACTCGTAGGGGAAGCCCAGCGGGTCGACCACGCGGACGGAATCGCCGATGCCCTTGGTGAATCCCTCCGGAGCGCGGCGCACGTCGCAGCCGAGCTGGCGGTAGTACTCTTCGGCACGGTCCAGCTCCTCAGGTGAGCGAACGCGGTACGAGAACGCCGCGACCGCCGCCACGTCCCCCTGCCGGAGGACCAGGTTGTGGTGGATGAACTCCTCGGTCGAGCGCAGGTAGACGGCGTCCTCGGTGTCTTCAGTGACGTAGAGCCCGAGAACATCGACGTAGAACTCCCGCGACGCGGCGAGGTCCGTGACGACGAGCTCCATGTAGGCACAGCGGAGGATGTCCGGCGGCGCCACGGTCGGAGTGGGGATCGGGTTGTCCGTGGTGATCGGGGCCTCCTGGCTCACATAGAAGCCTGAAGAGGTGAGGGTCATATCTTCACGATTGGTCATGTCAGCGTCCTTGCATCACAATGCTCAGTCTCGTGCTTCGGTGCGGTCGGGGCCGCACCGAAGCACGAGCATCACTAGTTCTTTCCGAATGTCGGGTTGTGGGGCTCGCCGAGCGTGATGTGCACGCTCTGCTGGTCGGTGTAGAAGTCGATCGAGCGGTAGCCGCCCTCGTGGCCGAGACCCGAGGCCTTCACACCGCCGAACGGCGTGCGCAGGTCACGCACGTTGTTGGAGTTCAGCCACACCATGCCGGCCTCAACCGCCTGCGCGAAGTTGTGCCCCCGCTTGAGGTCGTTCGTCCACACGTAGGCGGCGAGACCGTACCGCGTGTTGTTCGCGAGTGCGAGCGCCTCGTCTTCGTCGTCGAACGGCGTGATCGCCACGACGGGGCCGAAGATCTCCTCTTGGAAGATCCGAGCGTCCGGCTTCACGTCAGCGAACACTGTGGGCGCGACGTAGTTGCCGGTGTCGAAGCCTTCGGGGCGCCCGCCGCCGGCGACGAGGCGTCCCTCGGTCTTTCCGAGCTCGACGTAGCTCATCACCTTCTCGTAGTGCTCGGGGTGCACGAGTGCGCCGACCTCAGTCTCCGGGTCATGAGGATGCCCGACCCGCACACGCTTCGCCTGGGCGGCGTACCGCTCGACGAAGTCGTCGTAGATGGAGCGCTGAACCAGAATGCGGCTTCCCGCTGTGCAGCGCTCGCCGTTGAGGGAGAACACGCCGAAGATGCACGCGTCGATCGCAAGGTCGATGTCGGCATCCTCGAACACGATCGCCGGCGACTTGCCGCCGAGCTCCATGGACAGCCCCTTGAGGTACGGAGCCGCGTTCGCGAAGATCAGCTGGCCGGTCTTGCTCTCACCCGTGAATGAGATGAGGGGCACATCGGGATGCTTCACCAGAGCGTCTCCGGCGCTCTCGCCGAACCCGTTGACGAGGTTGAAGACCCCCTTCGGCAGCCCCGCCTCCTCGAAGATTCCCGCCCAGAGCGATGCGGAGAGCGGCGTGAACTCGGCGGGCTTCAGTACGACAGTGTTACCCGTTGCAAGTGCGGGGCCGAGCTTCCACGACTCCAGCATGAAGGGAGTGTTCCACGGAGTGATGAGGCCCGCGACGCCGATCGGCTTGCGGTTGACGTAGTTGATCTGCTTGCCGGGGACCTTGAACGCGTCATCGGCCTGGGCAACGATCAGGTCGGCGAAGAAGCGGAAGTTCTCCGCCGCGCGCCGTGCCTGTCCGAGCGCCTGCGTGATGGGCAGGCCCGAGTCGAACGATTCGAGCTCCGCGAGACGGTCGCCGCGCGACTCGACGGTGTCGGCGATGCGGTGCAGAATTCGGGAGCGCTCGCGTGGCAGCATCCGCGGCCACGGTCCGTTGTCGAACGCCTCCTTCGCAGCGGCGACGGCGCGGTCGATGTCTTCTTTCTGACCGGATGCCGCGACAGCGTAGTCCTCGTTCGTGACCGGGTTCAGAACGCCGAACGTCTCGCCTGACTGGCTGTCGACGAACTCACCGTCGATGTAGTGCTTGATGGTCGACGGCAGATTCTCTGGTACGTGGTGTGCCATGGTGTTGCCTCCTTCGGCTAGGACAGATGGGACGGCTTGTGGGCCGCCTCATACGACTGGAACGCCTCGAGCGTTGCGAGGCGGTGGTTTCGGGCCGCGAGCTCGATGTCGAGAAGGTCGGCGCCTGACTCGATGAGCTGCAGGATCTGCTCGTGTTCGTTCACGGACTCGCGGGCACGACCGGGAACGAAGCTGAAAGTGGAGTCCCGCAGGACGTGCAGGCGGTTCCATCCCCGGTACACAAGGTCGAGGATGTGCGGGTTGGGGCAGTCGTGGTACAGCACCGAGTGGAACTCGCGGTTGAGCTCGGTGAAGCGGTGCGGGTTGAAGTCGTCCAGACTCGCGACCATGTCCTGGTTGATCGAACGTGCCTTCTCGATGCGCTCCGGCGTCACGAGGTGCGCTGTGAGACGCGTCGCCGCGCCCTCGATGATCGCGAGGGTCTCCATGGTGTGGACGTACTCGGTCGTCTCGATCATGGCGACCTGCGCGCCCACGTTGCGCTCGAAGGTGACGAGGCCCTCGGCCTCGAGGCGACGGATCGCCTCGCGGACCGGTACGACGCTGACGTCGAGTTCACCGGCGATCTGACCGAGAACCAGGCGGTAGCCCGGAACATAGCGCCCGTCCTCGATGCGCTGGCGGATCCAGCGGTAGGCCCGCTCGGATTTGCTCAGAGTCGGTGACGAATCATCGGTCACTGCTGTGAGAGCCATGCTCGGTACCGTTCCTTCCAATCGTCGTTCATGGGGAACAGCCCTTCGATGCGCTCGCCGGATGAGACCATCTCCGCGATGAACTCCTCCTGCTTCTCCTGCTCGATCGCTGCGTCGGCGACCTCGACCGCGAAGGCCGGCGGAATCACGATGACGCCGTCTTCGTCGCCGACGACGATGTCGCCGGGCTGCACGGATGCTCCGCCGCAGGCGATCGTCACATCGGTGTCCCACGGCACATGCTTGCGGCCGAGCACGGCCGGGTGCGCGCCGTTGTGGAAGGTCGGCAGCCCGATGCGGCGCACCTCAGCAATGTCGCGGACGCCGCCGTCGGTGACCACTCCCGCCGCTCCGAGCTGCTGGGCGCGCAGGGCGATGACGTCGCCGAGGGTCCCCGTCGTCGAATCGCCGCGCGCCTCCATGACGAGCACATCGCCGGCCTCGAGCGAGTCGACGATGCGCTTCTGCGCGTTGTAGCCGCCGCCGTGGCTCGAGAAGAGGTCTTCGCGGTTCGGAATGTAGCGCAGGGTGCGAGCACGGCCGACGAGACGGGTTCCCGGGTTGGCTCCGGAGACACCGTCGATCGAGACGTTGTTGAGACCGCGCTTGCGCAGCTGCGAGGAGAGCGTCGCGGTGCCGACCGAGCCGAGCTTCTCGCGCAGCTCGTCCGTGAGTACGGGGGTGAGGCCTGCGGCTTCGCGGCTTCCCCACGCGGCCTCGCGCTGGGCATCCGTCGCCTTCGGCTTCGCACCGACCTCGCTGAATGGGGTCGAACCTTCGATCACGGTCGTCGTGAGACGGCCCGTCGTGGGGGAGCCCTCCGCGTTCGGGGCATCCACTTCGACTTCGACCGTGTCGCCGGGGGCGACCACGGAGGAGCCCGCCGGAGTGCCCGTGAGGATGATGTCGCCCGTGTGGAGGGTCATCATCTGCGAAAGATCCGCGATGATCTGGCCGAAGGAGAACAGCAGGTCCTCTGTCGTGTCGTTCTGAGCGAGCTCGCCGTTCACCCACGTGCGGATGCGCAGCGCGCTCGGGTCGATCCGATCGGCGGGAATCGTGTCAGGCCCGAGCGGCGTGTAGCCGTCGCCGCCCTTCGAGCGGACGTTCGAGCCCTTGTCGGCGGCGCGGAAGTCGTAGAGGCCGAAATCGTTCGCCGCGGTCACGCCGGAGACGGCGGCCCACGCTTCGTCGGGGGAGACACGGCGGATGTCTCGCCCGATGATGAGCGCGATCTCGCCCTCGAAGGCGAGCAGTTCGGTGCCGAGAGGGCGCTCGATCGTGCTACCCGTCGCGGCGAGTGACGACGCGGGCTTGAAGAAGTAAGACGGGTGGGAGGGCACGCGTCCGCGCTGCTCGGCGCGGGAGCGGTAGCTCAGATGCACGGCGATGATCTTGGGTGCGGTTACATCGTGCTGCATGACGATCTCCCTTCGTCGCGGATTGTCGTATTCCAAATCATATACAATCTTTCGGCTCGGGCCAAGAGGCGGTGAGGTCAGTAGCTTTCGCGATCGGAGGTCCCGTCGGGGCCGAGCCAGGTGTCGGCGAGCTGCTCTGTCGCGCGTGCCAGCAGCGCGACGTCCGCGGCGACGAGAATGAACGAGACCCCCTTGTCGAGGTAGTTGCGTGCGGCCTCCGGAGCGAAGGCGTTCACGCCGACCGGCACTCCCATCTCGCGCATCGCTGCGATCGTCGATTCCACGGCGGCGACGACATCCGGGTGGGACTGCTGGCCCAGATATCCCATGGATGCCGCGAGATCCGCCGGTCCGATGAAGACGCCGTCGATTCCGTCGACGGCGGCGATCTCGCGCGCGTTGGCGACGGCCTCGGCGGTCTCGATCTGCACATACAGCGAGACGGTGTCCTCAGCCGCGGCAAGGTACCCGTCGACCCTGTTCCAACGTGCTGCGCGGGCCAGAGAGCTTCCGACGCCGCGCTTGCCCCGCGGCGGGTAGCGGACGGCGGCGACCGCCGCGGCGGCATCCGCCGCTGTGTTCACCATGGGGACCAGCAGATTCTGCGCACCGATGTCGAGATACTGCTTGATGACCACGGTGTCGCAGACGGGGACGCGGACGACCGGTGTGGACGGGTAGGCGGCGACGACCTGCAGCTGAGCGAGCAGCGTCTCCAGCGTGTTGTGGCTGTGCTCACCGTCGATCAGGAGCCAGTCGAGGCCTGCGCCCGCGCAGATCTCGGCGTTCAGGGTGTTTCCGCTGCTGATCCACATTCCGACGAGCGCACGCTCGCTCTCGGCGATGCGGTCACGAAACGATGGCGGCAGCTCTAGGCGAATCGGCATGTGATGGCTCCCAGCTCTCCATAGTCGGCGTGGACGGTGTCGCCGCGCTCCACCCACATCGGGCGGGTGAACGAGCCGGCGAGGATGATCTCTCCCGCTTCGAGACGGTCTCCGTGGTGCGCGAACTTGTTCGCGAGCCAGGCGACACCGGATGCCGGGTGATTCAGCACCGCGGCGGCGACGCCCGACTCCTCGATGGTCTCGTTGCGGTAGAGGAGGGCGGAGACCCAACGCAGGTCGACCGCGTCGACAGCGACGGGTCGGCCGCCGAGCACCATAGCGCCCATGGCGGCATTGTCGGAGATCGTGTCGACGATCGTGCGACCCTTCATCTCGATGCGCGAGCTGAGCACCTCGAGCGCGGGCACGACGTACTCGGTTGCGCGCAGAACGTCGAACAGCGAGCAGTTCGGCCCCTCGAGCGCGTCGCCGAGCACGAAGGCCAACTCGACCTCGATGCGGACGTTCGAGAAGCGGTCGAACTCGATGACCTGCCCGTTCTCGTAAACCATGTCGTCGAAGATGACGCCGTAGTCGGGCTCGGTGATGCCGGTCGCCTGCTGCATGACCTTCGAGGTCAGGCCGATCTTGCGCCCGACGAGGCGCCTGCCCGCCTCGATTCCGCGCTGCTTCCAGACGCCTTGGACGGCGTACGAATCGTCGATGGTCATGCCGTCGTAACGCGCCGTGAGGAGGGGGATCGTCGTGCGCGATCTCTCTGCTTCGGCCAGTTCGTCGGCGATGGAGACGATGTCTGAGTGCTCTAGCACGTTGGCTCCACTTCGTTGTCGATGGCTCTGGGACGATCGTATACGATCAGCGGATTCTGCGAGCATCCTTCCCGTGTATCTCTACAGGATGTCTTGTCTCTCAGTGCACAGAACTTGACCGTTGCGACTGTCGGAAAAGTGTTATCTGCGCTGTCTTGAGTTTCTTGTCAACGTCTGTGGACTTACCGCCCACGCAGAGCGCGGCGAACGAGAAATAGCGACGCGATGCGTCAGACCCGCGCGGAGTCGAACAGCGCACTGTTCTGCGCGATGATCTCCTCCTGATACGGCGCCCGGTAGGCCTGTGAGATGCGGCAGTCGAGAAGCATGACTCCGTCGTCGCCCGAGTCGAGCCAGCGTTCGAACTCTGCGAGATCCTCGAGACTCGAGACCGTGAGACCGGTGGCGCCGACCGAGCGAGCGAGCCCGGCGAAGTCGACGGCGGGAATCATCATCGGGCCTGTGGCGAAGCCCGCAAGACCGTATAGGTGGATCTCGGCACCGTAGGCGGCGTCGTTGTAGACGATGATGGCGCCGCGCTTCACCGTGCGGACCGCGGTCTCGAGATCGGCGAGGGACATGAGGCCGCCGCCGTCTCCGGTGCACAGAACGGTGAACTCGTCGGGCTTTGCGACACCGGCACCGGCCATGCACGGCATCCCCAGTCCGATCGACTGGAAAGGCGTGCCGACCATTGCGAAGCGCCCCGCATTGAGACCGGAGAGATACGTGTTGACCCAGCCCAGGAAGTGTCCGCCGTCGGTGACGACGAGGCGATCGTCCGGAAGCAGCTCGTCGAGGCGCGCCGTGAGCGTGCGTGGGTCGAGAAGACCGTCGGATGCCGCGGCGTCGCCGGCCGCGCGCTCGAAGAGGGTGCCGTCGCCGAACGCTGTGATGCTCTCGCGCCATCCGGACGACGACGCATTCGCGAGACGTGCATCGAGACCCTCGACCGCGCGTCGAGCATCGCCGTGCACGAACACGTCGACGCGCGGGTTCGTCGCCTTCTCGGCGATGTCGATCTGAACGAGCGTCGCCTCGTCCGAGACGAGGGCGCCGAAGCGCATGGTGAACTGGTTCAGACTGGCACCGACCACGAGAACGACGTCCGCGGTGGAAGCGAGCTCCATCGCGGCATCCTGTCCGAACCCGCCTGCGACACCGAGGTCGTAGCGCGCGTCGAACTGGCCGCGGCCGAGAGCTGACGCGGCTGTGACGGCACCGGTCCGCTCCGCGAGGGCGCGCATCGCGTCTCCCGCACCGGCCAGCCACGCGCCGTGACCGGCGAGAAGAAGGGGCCGTTTGGCGTCGCGCAGTACCGCGGCTGCCTGGTCGAGCGCGGCGAGGTCGGGTTCGACCAAGCCGGGGAGGTCGAGCGGAGCGTTGGGCTGCGCCTCGGCATCCGTCGCCTCTGCGCCCGCGAGGTCGTAGGGAATTGCGAGGACGACCGCCGTACGATGAGCGAGCGCGTGCTCAAGAGCTGCGCGCGTCGTTTCGACCGCCGTGTCGGGAGCAGCGGTGAAGACGGGCGCATCGACGGCGGCGCACAGCGCACTCTGATCGACGTCCCACGGGCGAAGACCCGTGCTCGGCGCAGCCCCGGTGACGAGGAGCAGCGGTGTGCGCGCCTTCACGGCCTCCGCAAGGGCGGTGATCGTGTTCGTGAAGCCCGGGCCGTAGGTCGTGGTCGCGACCGCGAGGCGTCCGGTGAGGCGGAAGTACGTGTCGGCGGCCGCGACGGTGCCGACCTCGTGGCGCACGGCGGTGTAGCGCACATCAGTGTCGGCGAGTGCGTTCAGCATGTGGGCGTTGCCGTTGCCCATCACTCCGAAGACGTCGGTGACGTGGGCGGCGAGAGTCTGGGCGATGCGTGCGGACAGGGACGGCATTGTGCTCCTTCGAGACGAACGGACGAATGACTTTCCGTATATGTCTCGCGCAACGCGCTTCGTGCCCCTTTTTCGAGCACCGGGGCATCATGGCCCGGACACTGCCTACTTTAGCATCGGGCCGAAACTACACAAGCAGCTGGTGCTTGGCGAGATCGCGGTACAGCGGTACATCCTGGACGAGCTCCGAGTGCGTGCCCGTGCCGATGACGCGTCCGTGATCGAGTACCACGATGCGGTCGCTGTCGACGACGGTGGAGAGCCGGTGGGCGATCACGATCAGGGTGCGATCCACGGCGACGGCGTCGATCGCCTCGCGCATCTTCTGCTCGTTGACTCCGTCGAGGCTCGACGTCGATTCGTCGAGCAGGAGGATCGGGGGTGCAGCGAGGATGGAGCGCGCGATAGCGAGGCGCTGACGCTCGCCGCCGGAGAGCATGATGCCGTCTTCGCCGACAGGGGCATCCAGGCCGAGCGGGTTGCGATCCAGAACATCCCCGAGGTTGACGGAGCGGAGAACCTCAATGCAATCGGCGTCGCTCGCGTCAGGGGACGCGAGGAGCAGGTTGTCACGGATGCTTCCGGCGAGCACCGGGGCGTCCTGCTCGACGTAACCGATGCGGGAACGCAGGTCGTCACGGTCGAGTGCGCGGATGTCGACGCCGTCCAGGCGAATGCTTCCGCCCGTCACGTCGTAGAACCGCTCGATGAGTCCGAGGATGGTCGACTTTCCGGCGCCGCTCGGCCCGACGAGCGCGGTTCTCCTGCCACGCTCGACGGTGAAGCTGACGTCGTGGAGAACCGCGCCGTCTGCGCCGATCGCGGAGACATCACTCTGATCGTCGGACTCTGGAGCATCCGCCTCATCGCGGTGGGCTCGTGCGACGGCATCCGGGTACGAGAAGGAGACACTCTCGAACGCGATCGCGGGGGCGTCAGTGTCTGCGACGCCCGGGTCAGTGAGGGATGCCGCGACCGCGTCGTCCCGCTCGGTCTCGGACTCGAGAGCCACGATCTCCTGAATGCGTCCGAGTGCGCCGAGCGCCTGATTCGTCGCACTGATCGCGCCGAAGGCCTGCCCCAGCGGCATGATCATCATGAACAGGAACAGGATGAACGCGACGAGATCGGCGATCTGAATGTGTCCAGCGGCGACACGGAATCCGCCGACACCGAGGACGACGAGAAAGGATGCCTGCATCGCGACGCCCGCGACCGGCACCACGAGCGCGGAGATCTTGGCGACATTGACGCCCATGCGCCATGCCCCGGCGGCCTCGGTCTGCACCGCATCGATCTCACGCGCGGTCGCTCCCGACGCGCGGATCGTGCGCACCGAACCGATCGCTCGCTCGAGCGCCGCCGTCAGGTCGCCGACCTTCTGCTGCGTCTTCGCGCTCGCGACGCGGATGCGCCCCGCGAGTGCCCCGACGACGATGATCGAGCACGCGATCACTCCGGCCGTGAGCCCGAGAAGAACCGGATCGATGATGAGCATCGCGATGAGGGCGCCGACGAACGTCACGCTGCCGCCGATCGCTTCGACGAGGCCCTGCGTCAGCACGGCGCGCAGAAGGGTCGTATCGCTCCCCACGCGCGAGACGAGATCGCCCGTCCGCCGTGCGTCGAACTGGGCGATCGGCAGGTGGAGCATCCGCGCGATCAGTCGACGTCTGCTCGACAGCACCACACCCTCGCCCATGCGCTGAAGCAGATAGTGCTGGTAGCCCGAGATCAGCGCCGAGATGACGACGAGCGCGACGAGCGCCCACACGAGCCAGTCCAGGGGCTTCGACTTCTCGACGAGCTGGATGACCTGACTGACAAGGAGCGGTTGCGCGAGTGACGCCGCAGCGCCGAGTACGCCGAGCACGAGAGCAGCGACGAGCGGCGCCTTGTGCTCGAAGAGGTAGGGCAGCAGCTGACGGAACGTTGCCCGCGGACCCTCCGCCGTTCGACGTGCGAAGGGGGAGCGGCGAGCTGAAGTGGATGAACTCATGCGTACTCTCGACGAGCGGATGGAAGCACTCGACTCTACCCACTCCGCCTTTGAGTTCGGCGAATGCCGTGACCTGCCCGGCCCAGGGGCCTAATCTGGTGTCGACATGACTGATTCACACGCACACGAGGCCGACGGCGACCGCCAGAGCTACTGGGACTCCCGGTACAGCGAGAACGAGCGGATGTGGTCGGGCCGAGTCAACGCGGCGCTCGCCGACACGGTCACGGGGCTGCCGCCCGGAACCGCGCTCGATCTCGGCTGTGGGGAGGGAGGCGATTCGCTCTGGCTCGCCGCCCACGGCTGGCGTGTGACGGGAGTCGACATCTCCGCGGTCGCACTCGAGCGCGCCGCGACCGAGGCGGGCGAGCGTGGCGTTAACCCCGACGCGATCGCCTGGGTGCAGGCCGATCTCAGCGATTGGCGGCCCGCGGAGCCCGTGGACCTCGTCTCCGCGTGCTTCCTCCAGGCACCCGACGATTTCGACCGTGACGGTGTGCTGCGTCGATTCAGCGGCTGGGTGCGTCCGAACGGACACATGCTCATCGTGTCTCACGCGGAGATGCCGCCGTGGTCGCAGCACCACCGACACGAGCCGATGCCCACGGTGCAGGGTGAGCTGGATGCCGTGGACGCCGCCAACGGCTGGGACATCGTGATCGCCGAGCTCCGTGACCGAGAGGCGGTCGACCCGAACGGCGAGCACGTCACTGTCCGCGACAACGTCATTCTGCTGCGCCGCCTGCCCTGACCGGCGCCAGTCCTGACTGGGGAGAACTCCCCTCGATACTCGCCGCACGTGGCGAGTAGAATCATCACGCCCGATGGAGGTGACCGAGGGGAGAACGGCATGTCGCGCTCAACAGCCGTGACGGCAGGAGCAGCCGCGGGAGTGCTCGGCATCGCCCTCGTGGTGTGGAGCGTGATCGTTCCGCGCTCTGTGCCCTTCGTCGTCGGCGCGCTGCTGATCGCCGTGGCGATCGGCCTCGGAGTCTCGGGCGCTCGGGGCAGACTGTCACACGTTGCGGTGGTCGGCGGCGCCGCGCTCGCCGCCATCATGATCGCTGTGCCGCTCGTCATCCGGACCTCGGTCGCGTCGGAGGGTGTCCTGTGGCGGACTGACGAGATCGATGCGTCCTCCATCGTCACGGTCATCGACGGCGCGATCTACTCCGTCGGCTGGTCCGAGTCCACGCAGGCGACGGTGCGACGCTTCGACGCCTCCGATGGCTCGGTCGAGCAGACCTGGTCGCACAGTGCGACGCGTCCCGCGTACCTCACGGACGATGGCGGCGTGGTCTTCCTGAGCGCCGACACGAGACGATCTCCCGACGAGGTTCCCGCCGTCGTCACGATGTTCGACGCGAATGGCGAGCAGCGGTGGAGCGCATCCTTCCCCGTCCCCGAGGATCACTCGGCCTTCGTCGTCGCCGCGCGGGAGGGGCACGTGCTCGTGTCCGTGTGCGCGGCGGCCGAGACGGATGGCGATCAGGAGGCTGACGCATCAGCCAGCTGCCAGCTGTCGTCCGTCACCCCGAACGGGGAGACAGCCTGGCAGAGCGACTGGGCGCACACTGAGCAGCAGCCGTTCCGCTGGGAGACCCTGTCGGGTGGCGTTCTTCCGCAGTCGACCGTCGTCTCGGATGCCGAGGGGAGTCTGGTCATGCTCAGTCCGACGCAGCACGAGCCTCTGCGCACGCTTGAGCCTGACGATGTGGGCGCCGGCGGCCCGATGTTCTATGACGGCCAGCTCATCGCGATGTCGCGCAGCGGATCGTCGTGCGACGTGACTTCGTACTCCCTCCACGACGGCGCCGAGACCTGGACGTCGACGATCGACTGCCCTGAGGAGCTCGGAGAGCCGGTCATGTGGAGCGCATCCGGAGATGGCGGCCCGGTGTACCTCGGCTTCGGCAATTTCGCGGACCTCGCCGTCTGGGCCCTCGACGGGCAGACGGGTGAGAGCCGGGAGATCCCGCTCGATGAGCTCGCGAACCGACGCTTCCCCGGTTCTCTCGTGAGTCTGCGCGGCGCGGTGGAGACGACGGCCGGCGCTTTCCTGCTCCGTCTCGACGGTCGCCAGCTCGCCGTCCGGCCGTGGACGGGAGGAGACGCTCTCGTCGAGACCGAGGTCGCGGGGCCGACGGTGCTACCCGCCACGGCTGGCACGCAGACGCTGGCGCTCGTCTCGTATCCGTCAGCCGAGTCGCTGCCGTTCTGGATCAGCCACAACCCGTTCATCCCGAGGCTCGACCGTGACTCGCGGACGAGACCGTACAGCGTGGTGACCGTCATCGACATGAACGGCGATCATCGTGAGCTGACCTCCCTGTTCGTGGGAGAGAAGACCAAAGTGAGAGTGGTCAGTCCAGGTCGTGTGCTGGTCGTGCCAGAACAGGGCTCCGCGGTGCTCCTCGAGGTCGAGCAGGGCTGAACGAGGTCAGCCCGCGTGGAGGGCCTCCCAAGCGGCATCCCCTCGCTCACCCTCGAAGAGGCGCCTGCCGGTCAGCGCGTATGCCTGGGCCAGGTGGGGAGTGGCTTCCGCAGTGTCGCCGCGCTCGGCGATCAGCAGACCGAGCATGTAGCGAACGGCGGGGTCGACGGCGCCCGCGTCCGTCTCGAGAGCGCGACGAAAGGCCTGCTCGGATGCCTCGGCGTCGCCGATTCGATCGAAGGCGTCCCCGATGGCGGCGTGCAGCCACACGGCTTCGGCGCTCTCCGCCGCGGGCTCCGGCAGTTGGGCGAGCGCTTCGCGCCAGGTCGCGATCGCGCCCTCGGCATCCCCTTCGTCCAGCATCTGACTGCCGGCATCGCTCAGTCGCGCGATCTCGTCGTTCTGCGGTTCCTCTGACTGGGCAACGTTCTGCGTGTACGGGCCATCGCTCATGCGAGCCTCCCCTCGGATGCACGGCGAGCATGTCTGCTCGTGTGCGCTCCACGCTAGGCACGCGCGGTGAATACGGTGTGAACCAGGGATGCCGGGGCGGCAAACACCCGGGCACTCGCGATCTGGAGCGATGACGATCGATGCCGAAGACTGTGCGCCCGCCGGGGCTCGAACCCGGGACCCGCGGATTAAAAGTCCGATGCTCTACCAACTGAGCTACAGGCGCTGACCCTATTAATCTACAGGTCTTCGCTGTGCATTGTGACCACACGCGGGCATGTCCCGCGGAGTACCGTGGATGCGGCATCCAAACCGATGAGGAGACCTGCGTGACGCGAGACTTCCACAAGCCCGCCCGCTACCCGTCGCACGTGTTCGAGAACATCCACGGCGGCGTCGACCCGGCCGAGACCAGCCGCATCGCGCACGAGACCGCGCGGGCGCTGCTGTCGCGTGTGCGCGAAGACCCCGACACCGAGATCGTGAACCGCCTCATCACCTACACCGACGAGCACGGCATCGACACGATCGCCGAGCTGTGGTCGAACGCGACGAGCCGGAGCCTGCCGGGCAGCCTGTGGCGCATCTACCTGCTGAGGATGCTCATCCGCGACGACCCGCACGGTGCCGGACTGACCTATCAGAGAGGCACGGAAGAGCTCCGAACGATCGATCCGGTCGTGGCTGGAGCGAGCACCCCGGCCGGACCGAGCGAGGTCATCGACCTCGCCGACCGCATTCTCCGCGGAGTCTTCGAGGGGGACTTCACCATCGCGCTCGAACGCGCGGCCGCGTTCTGCCGCGTGTCGGCGGCCGGATGCACGAGCATCGCCGACGACCTCGAGAGCACCGAGCCGCACCGCGCGAGCGAGCTCACTCAGCGCGCTCTGCGTCTGTCGACCTTCGCCTCAGACCTGACGTCTGCTGCGCGTCTCTGGCGCCGCGATTCGCTCGACTGACGGGGCGTCGTTGCCTGGGAATACTGAACAGTCCCATGCGTTACACTCTTTCGTGGCCGGGCCGCTAACCCCGGGCTCCAACATTTGCCGCTTCGAGCGGCCTTCCGCCGAGAGGCGTTTTGCGGCCCGGTCACTTTTCTTGTTAACGATCGAGAATCACGAACGCCGCAGCGCTTTCAGGGGGTTGCCGCGTTCGCATGAGAAGCTGGACAACGTGAGCAACGAGAACCCCGCGTCATCCACGTCGGATGCGCCGAGCACGAAGTCAGGTCGCACAGCGCCCGACCGTGGCTCAGACGTCGACTGGAAAGAGCACAAAGCGCGGCGCAAGGCGGCCAAGCGCGCGGAGAAGAAGTGGTATTCGCGGCCTGTCGCGATGGGTGTCACCGTCGCCGCGCTCGGCCTCTCGTTCGTCGTGGCAAGCGGTTTCGTCGGCCTCATCGAGAACGGAAATCAACTTCCGCAGGCCGTGCAGCTCGCGCACATCAATGCGCAGACCGATGTCATGCGCTCACAAGATCTTCTGACCGACACCGATACTGCGACGCTCGTCTGGTCGCGATCTCTCGACTCTTCGGTCATCATCGTCGAGGGCCTCGCGAAGCTCGACGATGGTTCGAACTACCGTGTGTGGTTCATGGCCGGCGACAAGGCGACACCCGCCGGTGAGCTGCACGTCGACCACGACGGATCCGAGGTGTGGACGGTGCTGACCGGTGACGTTGCGGGCGCGCAGAAGGTGCTCGTGACCATCGACGCGCCCGACGCCACGAAGCCGGGCGGCGACGTCGTGGCTGAGATCGTCATCTGACGATCGTCGTCTGACCTACCCGAAGCGACCCGAGACGTAGTCCTCGGTGGCCTGCACGCTCGGCTGCGTGAACATCGTCTCAGTGTCATCGAACTCGATGAGCTTGCCCGGTTGTCCGGTTCCGGCGATGTTGAAGAACGCGGTGCGATCCGAGACACGGGATGCCTGCTGCATATTGTGCGTCACGATGACGATCGTGTAGTCCTCCTTCATCTCCTCGATGAGGTCCTCGATCGCGAGCGTGGAGATGGGATCGAGCGCGGAGCAGGGCTCGTCCATCAGAAGCACGTCCGGCTCGACGGCGATGGCACGGGCGATGCAGAGGCGCTGCTGCTGGCCGCCGGAGAGACCCGAGCCGGGCTTGTCGAGGCGGTCCTTCACCTCGTTCCAGAGGTTCGCGCCGCGCAGAGCCTTCTCCGCCAGGTCGTCCTGATCGGACTTCGACATGCGCTGATTGTTCAGGCGCACACCCGCGAGCACGTTCTCCTTGATCGACATGGTGGGGAACGGGTTCGGCCGCTGGAAGACCATGCCGATCTGGCGGCGCACCACCACGGGGTCCACGCCCGGGTCGTAGAGGTTGTTGCCGTCGATCAGCACCTCGCCCTCCACGTGCGCACCGGGGATGACCTCGTGCATGCGGTTGAGCGTGCGGAGGAAGGTCGACTTGCCGCATCCCGACGGCCCGATGAAGGCGGTCACTGTGCGCGGCTCGATCGTGAGTGTGACGTCCTCGACCGCACGGAAGCTGCCGTAGTAGACGTTGAGGTTGTTGACTTCGATTCTCTTCGACACAGTGTTCCTTAGGTTCAGCGGCCCGTCTTGGGGGCGAAGTAGCGAGCGATCAGTCGGGCGATGATGTTGAGCAGCATCACGATGAGGATGAGTGTCAGAGCGCCGGCCCACGCGCGGTCCAGGTAGGCCTGAGCATCCGTGCCCTGACTGACGTAGGAGTTGTAGACGGCGACGGGGAGGCTCTGCATGCGGCCCTCAACGAGGCTGTAGTTCATGTTGTTGGTGAAGCCCGCGGCGATGAGCAACGGTGCGGTCTCGCCGATGACACGGGCGATCGCGAGCATGACGCCGGTCGTGATTCCCGCGATCGCGGTCGGCAGCACGACCTTCAGGATGACCAGCCAGCGCGGCACACCGAGCGCGAGAGCGGCCTCTCGCAGCTCGTTCGGGACGACCTTCAGCATGTCTTCACTCGATCGGACGACGACGGGGATCATGATGACCGCGAGGGAGATGGCGCCGGCCATGCCGATCTTGGTTCCCGGCCCGAAGATCAGGGTGAACGCGGCGTAGGCGAACAGACCGGCGACGATCGAGGGGATGCCCGTCATGACGTCCACCAGGAAGGTGATGGCCCGCGCGAGCGGACCGCGACCGTATTCGACGAGGTAGATCGAGGTGAGCAAGCCGATCGGCACCGAGATGACCGCGGCCGTGAGCGTCATGAGCACCGTGCCGGTGATCGCGTGGACGAAGCCACCGCCCTCGCCGACGATGTTGCGCATCGACCACGTGAAGAACGTCGCGTCGAAGCGTGCTGAGCCATTGATGATCACCGTGATCAGCAGCGAGATGAGCGGTGCGAGGGCGATGAGGAATGCCGTCGACACAAGCGTCGTGATGAGGCGGTCCTTCGCGCGGCGCGACCCCTCGATGAACAGCGACGAGATGAACAGGAGCACGGCGAAGAGCACAGCGCCCACGATGATCGCGCCGGTCACGTTGAACGACTTCGTCGTGCCCGCGGCCTCGAGAAGCGCGAACGCCACGACCGAGACGATCATCGACCCGGCGAGAATGAGCCACGGAGCCGGGCGACCGAGGCGGCCGCTCGCGTAGATGTTGGGAAGGGACGTCGTGGCAGCCATCAGTTCGCTCCCGAGAAGTCTTTGCGGCGGGCGATGATCCACCGGGCGATCATGTTGATGATGAGCGTGATCGCGAACAGCAGCAGACCCGTCGCGATGAGCGCGTTGACGTTCATGCCGAACGCCTCCGGAAAGCTGAGGGCGATGTTCGCGGCGATCGTGCCCGGGTTCGCCGAGGTCAGCACCTTGAACGTGATTCCGCCGGAGGCCGAGAGGACCATCGCGACCGCCATGGTCTCACCGAGGGCACGGCCGAGACCGAGCATGGATGCCGAGATGATGCCGGACCGCCCGAACGGCAGCACAGCCATACGGATCATCTCCCAGCGCGTCGCGCCGAGAGCCAACGCCGCCTCCTCGTGCAGAACGGGCGTCTGCAGGAAGATCTCGCGACACAGTGCCGTGATGACGGGCAGCACCATCACAGCGAGCACGATGGCGGCCGTGAGAATGGTGCGCCCCGTGCCGGAGACCGGCGGGGCGAAGAGCGGAAACCAGCCGAGGTTCTTCGTCAGCCACGCGTAGGCGGGCTGGATGGCCGGAGCGAGGACGTTCGCGCCCCACAGGCCGAAGACGACCGACGGGACCGCGGCGAGCAGGTCGATGATGTAGCCGAGCGTCTGCGCGAGACGGCGCGGCGCGTAGTGCGAGATGAACAGAGCGATGCCGATCGAGACCGGCACAGCCATCAGAAGAGCGAGGAACGCCGCCCACACCGTGCCGAACGCCAGAGGCGCCACGTACGACCAGAAGGACTCGCCACCGAGGATCGGGATGTCGTCCGGGTCGGAGGCGATGGCGGGGAACCCCTGAACGAGCAGGAAGGCCGCGACCGCGGCGAGAGTAGCGAGGATCAGCGTTCCGGCCGTCAGGGTCGAACCGGAGAAGACGCGGTCACCGAGCCGCTGCTTGACGCGAGGGCGGGCCGGAGCCGACGCTGTGGGCGAAGTCATTCGGGTTGACATCCTGGGGTCGTGGGCGGGGCTGTGCCCGGCGCTCGCCGGAGCGCCGGGCACAGGATGATTACTTGATGTTCTCCACGGCGGTGGAAGCCGCCTCGAAGAGCTTGTCCGAGATCGGTGCGGTTCCAGCGGCCTCCTGCGAGGTCTTCTGGCCCTCGTCGCTGATCACGTAGCTCAGGTACGCCTTGACGAGCTCCGCGTTCGCGGCATCCTGGTACTCGTTGCAGGCGATCAGGTAGCTGACGAGCACGATGGGATACACGCCCGACTCGGAGCTGGTGCGGTCGAGCTCGATCGCGAGGTCGCCGTCTTCACGGCCCTCGGCGAACGGCGAGGCGTCGACGATGGCGGCGGCGGCCTCAGCGGAGTACGGCACGTACTCCTCGCCGACCTTCACCGAGACGGTGCCGAGCTCACCGGCGCGCGAGGCGTCCGCGTAGCCGATGGTGCCGGTGCCGTTGCTGACGGCATCCACGACACCCGAGGTGCCCTGCGCGGCTTCGCCGCCGTCATAGGCCCAGTCGCCCGACGGCTCGGCGTCCCACACGTCAGGAGCGGCCGCGCTCAGGTACTCCGTGAAGTTCTCGGTGGTGCCGGACTCGTCGGAGCGGTGAACGGCGGTAATCCGCTGATCGGGAAGTTCGGCGTCAGGGTTCTGGCTCTGTATGGCCTCGTCGTTCCAGGTAGTGATGTCGCCCTTGAAGATGCCGGCGATGGTCGCGGCATCCAGGTTGAGACTGTCGACACCCTCGACGTTGAAGACGATTGCGATCGGCGAGATGTATGCCGGGATCTCCACGATGCCGGTTCCCGGCTTGCACGAGCCGAAGTTGTCCTCCGCGATCTCGTCGGACGTGAACGCGCGGTCGGAACCGGCGAAGGCGCTCGCGCCGGCGATGAAGTTGTCGCGGCCCGCACCGGAGCCTTCGGGGGAGTACTCGACCGTCACATCGGGGTTGTCGGTCTGGAAGGCGGCGACCCATGCCTCTTGGGCTGCCTGCTGCGATGATGCGCCCCCGCCGATGAGGGTGCCGGAGAGGGAGCTCTCTGAACCGGAGCCCCCGTTCGCCGCGCTCTCATTCGCCGCGCACGACGTGAGTGCGAGGGATGCTGCGGCCGCCACGGCGAGCGGGAAGCCGAAACGCTTGATGTTCACAGGTATGTGCCTTTCGCTGATGACAGGACGTGGTCAGGGTTTTCTGTCCCTGTCCGCTGGTCACGCTAAGCAGGTCGTGTGACGAGCGTCCCTCAGCGGGGTGAACGCAAAGTGAACGGGAGGCATCCGATCAGTCTCGAGGTGAATGAGTCTCGATCGTGATGATGCCGGAGCCCGGGTTAGATGCCGAAAGGTGAACAACCGAGAACTCCCCGGTTCCCAGTGCCGACGCGTCTCGCAGGTACGCACCATCGAGGGTGCCGGTCGCCAGGGCGATCTCGCGCAGGATGTCGGGAATCACGGGTCCGTGACTGCAGATCACCGCGGTCTTGCGCTTGCGGATGCGTTTGCCGATGACCGAGCGCACATCGCTTTCGCCGTTCTCCCAGGCATCCTGACTGATCGCATCGGTGCGTTTCGGCTCGATTCCCGTCTCGGCGGCGAGCGGCGCGACCGTGGTCACGCAGCGCACGGCTGAGCTTGTGATGATCTTGCGAGGCGACCACGCGGCGAGTGAGGGAACGATGGATGCCGCCTGCCGCACGCCCTTGTCGGTGAGCGGGCGCGACGCGTCCGACCCCGACCAGTCTCCGCGCGCGGTGGCCTTCGCGTGGCGCAGCACGATGAGCGCAAACGTGTCGGTGACGCCCTCGTCCACGAGGGATTCGAAGCGCTCGAGCACCTCCACGTCTTGCGGGTAGCTGAGGTACCGACGTGCCCGGTCGATCGACACCCATTCCTGGGCGGCGACTTCGCCGTTCGGCACGAAGGTGGACTGCCGCACCGCGCCCTCTGTCACCTTCGCCGCCCAGTAATGCACGAATTTGTCGCGCCCCGAGCCGAGTGTGTAGTGCGCAATGCCGACGGGAACACCGAGTGAGACCGTGATCCCTGTCTCCTCCTTGATCTCCCGCACAGCCGTCTGCGGGAGAGTCTCCCCGGGGTCGACCTTGCCCTTCGGCAGCGTGACATCGCCGTACTTCGTGCGGTGGATCACGAGCACGCGCACCTGCCCGTCGACCAGCCGCCAACAGATCGCTCCAGCCGCGAAGACGGCTTTCTTGATGTCCTTGGTCATCGGCGGCTCCTCGGGCGCTTGCGCTTGCTGACCTTCGCCATGAGCGCGTCCTGCAGATCGCGGAGCGGCGCGCCCGCGTCATCGGTGGCGTGCCGCGTCCACGTGCCGTCGGGCTCAAGCCACCACGAGGAGGTCCCGTTGTCCATTGCGAGGTCGAGCATCTCGTCGATCTCGGTGAGGTGACGTTCGTCAGCGAGACTCACGAGCACTTCCACACGCCGGTCGAGGTTACGGTGCATCATGTCGGCGCTGCCGATGTACACGACGTGGTCGCCGTCGTTCTCGAACGCGAAGATCCGCGAGTGCTCGAGGTAGCGCCCCACGATCGAGCGCACTCTGATGGTCTCGCTGAGCCCCGGCACGCCCGGTTTCAGCCCGCAGATGCCGCGCACCCAGATGTCGACGGGCACACCCGCCTGGCTCGCGCGGTACAGCGCATCGATGATCGCCTCGTCGACGATCGAATTGACCTTGATGCGGATGCCGCTGGGCTTTCCGGCCTCGGCGTTGCTCCGCTCCTTGTCGATGAGCTTCAGCAGGCCCTTGCGCAGGTGCAGAGGTGCGACCAGCAGACGGTTGAACTTCTTCTCGATCGCGTAGCCGGAGAGCTCGTTGAACAGTCGCGTGAGGTCCTTGCCGACATCGTCGTTCGTCGTGAACAGGCCGAGATCCTCGTAGACGCGACTCGTCTTCGGGTTGTAGTTGCCCGTCCCGATGTGCGAGTAGTGCCGCAGCTTGCCGTCTTCATGGCGAATCACGAGCGCGAGCTTGCAGTGCGTCTTCAGGCCCACGAGGCCGTACACCACGTGCACGCCGGCGCGCTCGAGCTTGCGCGCCCACTCGATGTTGTTCTGCTCGTCGAAGCGGGCCTTGATCTCGACGAGCGCGAGCACCTGCTTGCCCGCCTCGGCGGCGTCGATCAGCGCCTCGACGATCGGCGAGTCGCCCGAGGTGCGGTAGAGCGTCTGCTTGATGGCGAGCACGTTCGGATCAGCGGCCGCCTGTTCCAGAAACTCCTGCACGCTCGTCGCAAAGGACTCGTACGGGTGATGCACGAGCACGTCGCGACGTGAGATCGCTGCGAACAGATCGGCCTTGCCGTTCGGCTCGGGCGGGCGGAAGTCGAGTGCGGTGTTCGGAACCCGGCGCGGGTACTTCAGATCGGGCCTCGGCATCGACGCGATCTCGAAGAGCCCGCCCAGGTCGAGCGGACCGGGGAGTCGGTACACTTCCTGGTCGGTGATGTCGAGCTCCCGCACGAGCAGGTCGAGGGTCTGCTCGTCCATATCGTCGGTGACCTCGAGACGGATGGGCGGGCCGAACCGGCGACGCAGCAGCTCGCGCTCGAGAGCCTGGATGAGGTTCTCGGACTCGTCCTCCTCGATCTCGATGTCTTCGTTGCGCGTGACGCGGAAGACGTGATGATCGATGACCTCCATCCCGGCGAACAGGTCGCCGAGGTGCTGAGAGATGAGATCTTCGAGGGGAATGTAGCGCACGCTGTTCACGCTCTCGCGATGATCGACGCGAACGAACCGCGGCAGCATCTGCGGCACCTTGATGCGCGCGAACTCCTGGCGTCCGGTCCTGGTGTTCCGAACGCGGACCGACAGGTTGAGCGACAGCCCCGAGATGTAGGGGAACGGATGCGCCGGATCGACGGCGAGCGGCATCAGGACCGGGAAGATCTGGTCGGCGAAGTACTGCGTGAGGTACTCGTGGTCGCTCGCATCGAGGCTGTCCCAGCGCACGATCGTGATTCCCGCCGCCGCGAGCTGCGGCTCGACGTCGTCGTGCCAGACGGCAGCGTGGCGCTTCTGCAGCTCGTGGGCGCGCTCAGAGATCTCATCGAGCACGTCGTTGGGGGAGCGGCCGACGTTCGTGGGCACCGCGATTCCGGTCATGATGCGTCGGCGAAGCCCCGCGACCCGCACCATGAAGAACTCGTCGAGGTTGCTCGCGAAGATCGCGAGGAAGTTGGTGCGCTCGAGCGGTGGCGTCGTCGGGTCCTCCGCGAGCTCGAGCACGCGCTGATTGAACGCGAGCCAGCTGATCTCGCGGTCGAGGTAGCGGCCGTCGGGCAGGCCGGCATCCTCGTCTCCGACCATGGGGTCGAAGTCGTCGTCATCGCGGTCGAGTGCGGAGTCGTTGACGAAATCAGTGGAGGCCATTTTCTTATCCTGACATTAGGGATGCCGCGGGGCGAGGTGTTCGCCCAGAATTCACGCGCGTCGACGGAGGTACTGCACGTCGATCGTGTGGTCGTCGAAGCCCGTCGAGCGATAGAGGCGCACGGCGCGCTCATTCTCACCGTCCACGTACAGCGCCGCGACGGAGCATCCGCGCTCGACCATGCGCGCGAGTCCCGCCTCGGTCAGGCGCCGTCCGAGGCCCTGGCCCGCGGCATCCGGGTGCACGCCGAGCACGTAGATCTCGCCGACCTCGCCGGTGATCTTGAGCCAGTTGTACGCGAGGATCTCCCCGGACTCCGATCGCACGACGAGGAAGTCGCCCGCGTCGAACCAGGGTTCGGCCATGCGTGACTCGAGGTCTGCTCGGGTCACGCGGCCCTGCTCGGGGTGGTCCGCGAAGATCAGCGCGTTCGCGCGTACCCAGGCATCTGCGTCGCGCTCACGGTCGAAGGTATCGAACCTCTCCGCCGGCGGGGCAGTCTCGAGCGGCATCCGGAGCTGATACAGGGTTCGCACGCGGTCCCAGCCCAGTGCCTCGGCCAGGTGCGCCGCGGCGGGGTGATCGCCGTGAGCCCACGTCTGAACCGTTCCGTCGTAACGCGAGGCCAGCTCCCGAGCCGCCCTGCCGCCGAGGCCACGTCCTCGGAACTCCGGGTCGATCACGAGCTCGAACTCGGCGGGGTCGGCATCCCGCGCGATCGCGACTCCGACAGAATCGCCGCCCTGCTCGACGGTGAGGAGGCGCCGCGCGCCCGATCGCGCCTCAACGAGAGACTGATCGCTGAACGGCGGCTGTCCGTCGACGGACTCCGCCGCCGAGATGATTCGTTCGAGAGCGGTCTGCTCCTCGGGGTAGCTACGCTCGTGCAGCATCCGACACCTCTCCCTCTGCAGCGTTGAATCGATAGCCCACATTGCGCACCGTTCCGATCAGCTGCTCCATGTCGCCGAGCTTGGCACGAAGCCGTCGCACGTGCACGTCGACGGTGCGGCTCCCACCGTAGTAGTCGTAGCCCCACACCTCGCTCAGCAGCTGCTCACGCGTGAACACCCGCGAGGGGTGTGCCGCCAGAAAGCGCAGCAGCTCGAACTCCTTGAACGTGAGGTCGATGGGGCGCCCTTGCACCTTCGCGGAGTAGCTCGCCTCGTCGATGACGAGCCCCGATGTCGAGATGGTGGAGGGATGCCGCGGCTCGGCCGACCGCCCGAGCGCGACGCGGATCCGCGCGTCGACCTCCGCCGGACCGGCGCTGTCCAGCACCACGTCGTCGATGCTCCACTCCGCGGAGATCGCCGTGAGACCGCCCTCCGTCACGATCGCCACGACGGGGGAGTCCACACCCGTGGTGTGCAGAATTGCGCAGAGCGCCTTCGCCTGCGCGAGGTCGCGGCGCCCGTCGACGAAGATGAGATCGGCGGACGGAGCGTTGACGAGCGAGGCCGGGTTCGAGGGGATCCTCTGCACCGAGTGGCTGAGCAGTTCGAGCGCGGGCAGCGCCCCCGATTCGTCGGGCGAAAGCATGATCACGTGTGCCAAGGGGAGCCTCCCGCGTGTGATTTCCAGTGTAAACGGAGGCTTTCCGGTGTGACGTGCTGCACAATGGAATCGTGACCCAGCAGCCCGTACCCGCTCGCAGCCCGGCCCTCGTCGGTCAGCTGATCGTGTGGTCAGCCGCTCTCGTGCTCTCCGTTCTCGCCGCGATCTTCGCTCCCGAGGGCATGCGATTCTCGTGGCTCGCGATCGTTCTGGTCGTCAGCATGTTCGCGTCGTTCGTGCGTGAGCTGAGCACCCACACGAAGGAGGGCTTCCTCGCGCGCGTCGCCATTCTGTGCACGGGGTCTCTCATCATCGTCATGATCGTCGCCGGTGTCGCGGGTTTCATCGAGACGGTGAGCTACTAGACTGGGGTCATGGACCTCGTAGCTCTTGAACTGTTTTTCGTCGGTCTGCTCGGCCTGGCGAGCCTCGCCATCCTGTGGACCGCCGGTGTCGTCTGCTGGAACCTGTTCCGCGGCCAGCGGTAGTCCGTATGCGTGAGATTCCGGCTGATCTGCCCTCCGAGATCGTCCCGCTGTCGTGGCTGCTCGGTGTGTGGGAGGGCTCCGGCGTCATCGACTATCCGGTCGGCGACGAGAAGATCTCCCATGAATTCGGCCAGCGTGTCTCGTTCAGCCACGATGGTCTTCCCTATCTGAACTACTCGGCGTTCTCCTGGCTCATCGACGACGACGGCACGGAGCGCCCTCTCACCGCTGAGACAGGATACTGGCGGCTGGAGCGCCCCCGTGAGGCCGGGGACACCGGCCCGGGCATGCTCCCGGGCGCGGGAGAGCAGCCCTTCGCCGACGTCGACGCCGTCGAGGCGCTGCGCAAGCCGTCGGGAGGTTTCCCGCTCGAGGTCTCGATCGTGCATCCCGATGGCGTCAGCGAGCTCTACCTCGGCGAGATCAACGGTCCTCGCGTCGATCTGGGCACGGATGCCGTCGTGCGCTCCGCCGGAGCCAAGGAGTACGCCGCCGCGACCCGCATGTACGGTCTCGTCGACGGCCATCTGCTCTGGGCGTGGGACATCGCGGCGCTCGGCCAAGAGCTCCGCTCCCACGCCTCCGCTCGACTCGCAAAGGTGGACTGATGCAGGAGTCCCCGTTCCTCCGACTTCCCGGGGCGATCGAACTTCCCGACACCCTCGACCACGGAGTTCCCTCGCACTACGGCTCGCCGAACATCGAGCAGCGCTCGCTCGACCAGGGCACCGCGATCGTCGACCTCTCCAACCGCACGGTGCTGACGGTCACGGGGGAAGACCGTCTGAGCTGGGTCAATTCGCTCTCCAGTCAGAGCGTCGCGAACCTGCGGCCGGGCGACAGCTCCGAAGCGCTCTTCCTCGGCCCGCAGGGGCGCCTGGAGCACGCGGTCGGTCTCATTGATGACGGTGTGACTCTGTGGATGCTCGCCGAGCCGACGACCGCGCCTGGTCTTCTCGACTGGCTGCAGCGCATGAGGTTCGCGCTCCGCGTCGAGATTGCCGACGTCACCGAGCAGTACGCCACGATCGGCCTGATGGGCGACGAGCTCGCCGTCGAGCCCGCAGCCCCGAACGGAGTGCCGCTGCGCTGGCGCGACCCGTGGAAGACGATCGGCGAGGGCGGCTGGCAGTACGCCGAGGGTGCACACCCCTCCATCGACTGGCGCTGGAACAGCGTTCTGGTGGATCGCAGCGATCTCGTCGACCTCGCGGGCCGCGTTCGCTCCGGTGAGCTTCGTGCCGCGGGCTCGCTCGCCGCCGAGGCGCTGCGCGTCGCCGCCTGGCGACCGAGACAGGCCGCGGATGCCGATGAGAAGACGATTCCTCACGAGCTCGACTGGCTGCGCTCCGCCGTGCACCTTCACAAGGGCTGTTACCGAGGTCAGGAGACCGTCGCCAAGGTGCACAATCTGGGACACCCGCCGCGTCGCGTCGTGATGCTCCACCTCGACGGCAGCGTCTCGACGATGCCCCGGCACGGCGCCCCTGTCTTCGCGCCGAAGGGCGACGAGGAGCGCGAGGTCGGATACGTGACCTCAGCCGTCATGCACTACGAGCTCGGCCCCGTGGCGCTCGCGCTCATCAAACGCGTCGTTCCCGATGACCTCGAGCTCGTCGTGGTCGATGACGAGACGCGCATCGCCGCGTCGCAGCAGATCATCGTTCCGCCGACCGCCGGTGCGACCGCGGGTGTTCCGCGCATGCCTCGGCTCGGCGCTCGAACGCGCCCCGGCCGCTGAAGCGCCGCGAGTGCGGCATCCCGGGCTCCTGCCCGTATGCTGGAAGTATGTCAGAGCCTTACACCCTTATCCTCCTCCGGCACGGCAACAGCACGTGGAACCAGAAGAATCTGTTCACCGGCTGGGTCGACGTTCGCCTCAGCGAGCAGGGCGTCGCCGAGGCGACGCGCGCTGGCGAGCTCATCGCCGAGTCCGGCCTCAAGCCCGACATCCTCTACACGTCCGTTCTGACGCGCGCGATCCAGACCGCGAACATCGCTCTCGACACCGCTGATCGCGCGTGGCTTCCCGTGAAGCGCTCCTGGCGCCTCAACGAGCGTCACTACGGCGCTCTGCAGGGCAAAGACAAGGCCCAGACTCTCGAGGAGTTCGGCGAAGAGCAGTTCATGACCTGGCGTCGCTCCTTCGATGTTCCGCCGCCTCCCATCGAGCCCGACGCCGAGTACTCGCAGGCGAACGATGAGCGATACGTCGGAATCGACGGAGACGTTCCCGCGACCGAGTGCCTCAAGGACGTCATCGAGCGCTTCCTTCCGTACTGGGAGTCCGACATCACCGTCGATCTCGCCGCGGGCAAAACCGTTCTGGTCACCGCGCACGGTAACTCGCTGCGTGCCCTCGTGAAGCACCTCGACGGCATCAGCGACGACGACATCGCCGGGCTCAACATCCCGACGGGCATCCCTCTCGTCTACAAGCTCGACGAGAACTTCAAGCCGGTCGAGGAGTCCCGCTACCTTGACCCCGAGGCCGCCGCAGCCGGCGCCGCCGCGGTCGCCGCACAGGGCAAGAAGTAGTCGCACGACGCGAGAAGCGAGAAGGGGAGACACCGTTCGGTGTCTCCCCTTCTCGTTGTTTGGGGTGTGGGCCTCAGCTCAGGCTGAGGTCTCGGTCTCTTCCGCTCCGCTCCAGTCGCCGGTCGCCAAATACTGCACCTTCTTCGCGATCGATACCGCGTGGTCGGCGAATCGCTCGTGGTAGCGCGAGGCGAGCGTGGCGTCGACGGTGGCCGTCGCTTCGCCCTTCCACCGCTCGCTGAGAAGCTTGTCGAAGACGCTCGCGTGCAGTTCATCGACCCGATCGTCCTCGTCGCGGATCTCGTTGGCGACAGCGACATCCTGAGTGCGCAGAAGCACCGTGAGCTTGCGCGCGATCTCGACGTCGAGGCGTCCCATCTCGGCGAACGTCGACTTCAGACCCTTCGGCACCGCACGCTCAGGGAAGCGGTAGCGGGCGAGCTGGGCGATGTGCTCGGCCATGTCTCCCATGCGTTCGAGTGATGAGCTGATGCGCAGCGCGCTCACGACGATGCGCAGGTCACGCGCGACCGGCTGCTGAAGCGCCAGGATGTTGATGGCCTGCTCGTCGAGGGCGACGGTGAGCTGGTCGATCCGGTTGTCATTCTCGATCACGTCCTCGGCGACGGTCACGTCGGACTCGGTGAACGCGCGCACGGCGTTGTCGATGGAGACCTCGACGAGTTCGGCGATCTCGACGAGGCGCTCCTGCACCTCGCGAAGCTCCTGTTGGAAGACGTCGCGCATGAATTGCGGTCCTTTCGAAGTGTGGACGGAGTTCGTCGCGTCTCAGCGTGCCGTTCGCAGGTTAACGTTTGGTGCCCGAGGTGTGAACTCTCGACCAAATGCCCTGGTGCGCCCGCTGACGCGTCGGTGACGTCTCGGGCGTCCCTCTAACCTAGTCGTATGGACACGACCTGGCTTGTGCTGATCGCTCTTGCCCTCGGCATTGTCGTTGGAGCCGGGTTCACCGTCTTCGTGTACGCCGCGGCCCGGAGGGGTGAACAGGTCACGAACGTGATCACGCCGACGTTGCCCGACGGAATCGACCAGGTGCTGCTCGCGCTCGAGAACGTCGGCATCGTGCTCGACTCCTCCGACAACGTTCTGCGCGCATCTCACGGCGCGCTTGCGCTCGGCATCGTCCGCTCCGAGCGCGTGGTCGTGCGCGAGATTCAAGACATCGCGGATGAGGCGCGTCGCACCGGCGATGCGCTCACGCGCGAGGTCCACGTCGAGGGCACTCGCCTCGGCGAGATCACCCGCCAGCTTTCGGTGCGCGCCGCGCCGCTCGGCACGCGCTACGTCGTCGTGCTCGCTGATGATCTGACCGAGTCGAAGCGGCTCGACGAGGTGCGGCGCGATTTCATCGCCAACATCAGTCACGAGCTGAAGACGCCGATCGGAGCCATCAGTGTGCTGGCGGAGGCGATGACCAGTGCCATCGGGGATGCCGAGCGCATCACGCGCTTCGCGGACCGCATGAGCGTCGAGGCCGACCGGCTGAGCTCCCTCACCGCGGACATCATCAATCTCTCCAAGCTTCAGGCGAACCAGGCTCTCCAGATGCCGGAGCTGCTGAGCGTCGACGACGTCGTGGCGCACGCCGTGGACAGCAATCGAGTAGTCGCAGATTCGAAGCACGTCGAGGTCGTCGTCGGGGCGAAGCCCAAGGGCCTCACCGTGTATGGCGAAGAGGCGCTTCTCACGATGGCCGTGCAGAACCTCGTCTCGAACGCGATCCACTACTCTCCGGAGGGCTCGCGCGTCGGCGTCGGCATCCGCAGACACGACGACATCGTCGAGATCAGCGTGGCCGACCAGGGCGTCGGCATTCCAAAGGAAGACCACGACCGAGTGTTCGAACGCTTCTACCGCGTCGACGGCGCTCGATCGCGCAACACCGGCGGGACCGGCCTCGGGCTCGCCATCGTCAAGCACACCGCGCAGAACCACGGAGGAGAGGTCACCGTCTGGTCGCAGCCCGGCCACGGCTCCACCTTCACCATGAGACTGCCCATCGCCACTGAGGGAGACGCGATCTCCCCGACACCGGCCGCCCGGCCCGAGAGGACCCCGTCATGACCCGCATCCTCCTTGTCGAAGACGAAGCAGCGCTCAGCGATCCGCTGGCGTTCCTTCTCGAGCGAGAGGGGTACGACGTCACCGTCGCCGAAACCGGCCAGGCCGCGATCGACGTGTGGGAGAAGGACGGCGCCGATCTCGTGCTGCTCGATCTCATGCTGCCGACGATTCCCGGAACAGAGGTCTGTCGACGCATCCGCACCACCTCGAGCGTGCCGATCATCATGCTCACCGCCAAAGACTCCGAGGTCGACATCGTCGTGGGGCTCGAGCTCGGCGCAGACGACTACGTGACCAAGCCGTACAAGACCCGTGAGCTGCTCGCTCGGGTGCGCGCGGTTCTGCGCCGTCACAGCACAGAGGATGCCGTGGAGGACGACGCGGTGCTCGAAGCCGCCGACGTGCGCATGGACCTCGATCGCCACACGGTCGCGGTCCGCGGCGAGGAGATCTCCATGCCGCTGCGCGAATACGAGGTGCTCGAGTTTCTCATGCGCAATGCGGGCCGTGTTCTGACCCGAGGTCAGCTCATCGACCGCGTCTGGGGAAGCGACTACTTCGGAGACACGAAGACGCTCGACGTGCACATCAAGCGCATCCGCTCGCGCATCGAACGCGATCCGTCGAACCCCGTCATGGTCGTGACCGTGCGGGGCCTCGGGTACCGGTTCGAGGGCTGAGACCAGACACACGAGAGGGGCGGATGCTGAAAAGCATCCGCCCCTCTCGTCGGTTCTGGGTCACTCGGTCGGAGTGGAGGTCTCCGTCGGCTCCGGAGTGCTCGTCGTCTCGGGTTCGGTGGTCGCCTCAGGCTCCGTGGTCTCCGCCTTGGGCGTGGGGACCAGTGTGCTGTACTCGGCGAGGTCACCGGTCAGAATCGGAACCTGCAGCGTCGCGCCGGTCTCGTTGCCGTACTGGAAGAAGACGTCGGTCGTGTCACCGGGTTTTGCTGGCAACGGGTCGAGCAGGACATCCTCCGTCTCGGCGTCGCCGCTCTGCGGAGCGCTCAGCGTGATGGTCTCGCCCGCGTCGACGGTCACGGAAGCCTTGCCATCGTCACCCCAGGTGATCTCGACGTTGTGTGCGCTCGTGCCCGTGTTGACGAGTGAGACGACGAGGTTGCCGGCCGTGCCCTCCTCGTTCGCGACGATCAGCGCGTTGTGCAGCTCGACATCGCCGACCGTGCCGCTGACGCCGTCACTCGCGTCGTAGTGGATTGTCGTGGCTTGCGGGGCGAGGAGCCCACATCCACTCGTGCCGAGTGCTACGGCTGCGGCCAAGACGACGATTGCGGCAAAACGCGATCTCACAGAAAGCCTCCAGATGATGGGCGCAGAAAAACGAGCACGGGCCATGTGCACTGCGCGGTCTCAGACGATTTTAGCCTAGCGCGTCCACTGCTCGAGACCGAGTTAGGCGAACCTTACAGTATGCCGCCTGTGGTATCCTAGATAGTGCTGAAGGGATGCTTATCGATGCTTTTTGAGGTTGGCGAAACCGTCGTATACCCGCACCATGGAGCCGCGACCATCGCGGAAGTCAAGACGCGGGTCATCAAGGGCGAAGAGAAACTTTACCTGAAGCTGCACGTGACTCAGGGCGACCTGACCATCGAGGTTCCGGCGGAGAACGTCGACCTCGTCGGTGTTCGCGACGTCATCGGCCAGGAGGGGCTCGACAAGGTGTTCGAGGTGCTGCGTGCGCCGTTCACCGAAGAGCCGACCAACTGGTCGCGTCGCTACAAGGCGAACCTGGAGAAGCTTGCATCCGGCGATGTCATCAAGGTCAGCGAAGTCGTTCGTGACCTGTGGCGTCGTGACCAGGACCGCGGACTGTCCGCGGGGGAGAAGCGGATGCTCGCGAAGGCACGTCAGATTCTGGTCTCGGAGCTCGCGCTCGCAGAGAAGACTGATGAGGAGAAGGCGGAGGGCCTTCTCGACGAGGTGCTCGCTTCATAGCGCAGACACCACACGCAGACGGCCCGGCTGAGTCCGGGCCGTCTGCGTTTCTGCCACCGGATACGCTTTCCCCATGATCGATTCCCCGC
The DNA here is from genome assembly GCF_051513965.1 of Paramicrobacterium salitolerans. Classification (GTDB taxonomy): domain Bacteria; phylum Actinomycetota; class Actinomycetes; order Actinomycetales; family Microbacteriaceae; genus Paramicrobacterium. The sequence continues at coordinate 1,936,780 of NZ_CP195847.1, read as the reverse complement.
GCACCGCCGTCATCGTCGTCGCCGCAGGAAGCGGCACTCGACTCGGCGCCTCGGTCCCCAAGGCGTTCGTCGAGCTCGACGGCCGGGAGATCCTCGCGCGGTGTCTGGACGGCGTCTTCGGCGTGCAGGAGCCAGTCCAGGTGATCGTCGTCGCGCCCGAAGGCTGGGCGGAGCGCGCCGAGGCCATCGGGCGGGAGGTCGCCGGGGCGGCATCCATATATCTCTCAGTGGTGACCGGAGGGGCAGAGCGGCAGGACTCCGTGACGCGTGGACTCGAGGCACTTGCGCCGAGCATCGAGACGGTGCTCGTGCACGACGCCGCGCGCGCTCTCACACCCCCGGCTCAGATTGAGCGCGTCGCGCACGCGGTGGTGCAGCGCGGATGCGGAGTCGTCCCCGGCATCCCCGTCGCTGACACGCTCAAGCGAGTGGACGGCGAGGACGTGCGCGAGACGGTCGATCGCCAGGCCCTACGCGCCGTGCAGACCCCGCAGGGCTTTCCGCGGCACGAGCTGGAGCGCGCATATCAGGCGGTCGCGCAGGTACACACGGACGATGCTGCGGTGTTCAGCGCTGCGGGCGGCCGCGTGACGGTGGTCGACGGTGACGAGTCCGCGTTCAAGATCACGACACCGTGGGACCTACGGAGAGCCCTGAGGATGCTTCGCAGCGCGACGCCCGCGACCCGGACGGGCATCGGCATCGACGCGCACGCCATCGACCCGTCCGCGGAGCTCTGGCTTGCGGGGCTCCACTGGCCGGGAGAAGCGGGCCTCGCCGGTCACAGCGACGGCGATGCCGTCAGCCACGCGATCACGGACGCTCTGCTCTCAGCAGCCGGACTCGGCGATATCGGCGGGCTCTTCGGCACGGCAGACGAGGCCTACGCCGGAGCACACGGAGACGTCTTCCTCGCCGAGACGCGACGACGCATCGAACGCGCCGGATGGCGGGTCGCAAACGTGAGCGTCCAGGTGATCGGAAATCGCCCCAAGCTCTCGCCGCGACGCGCAGAGGCGGAACGTGTGCTGACCGACCTTCTTGGAGCCCCGGTCAGCATCGCGGCGACGACGACCGACGGGCTCGGATTCACGGGGCGCGGCGAAGGCATCAGCGTGATCGCAACCGCGCTTCTCACGGCGACTTCACACTCCGACGACCATTAGGCTTGACCCGTGGCACTCAGACTGTACGACACCAAGATGCAGACCCTGCGCGATTTCGAACCCCTCGTCCCTGACCAGGTCGGCATGTACGTCTGTGGACCCACCGTTCAGTCGTCACCGCACATCGGTCACATGCGCTCGGCGCTCGTGTACGACATCCTGCGCCGCTGGATGACCTATCGGGGCTACCAGGTGACGATGATCCGCAACGTCACCGACATCGATGACAAGGTGCTCGTCAACGCCTCGGAGGACGAACACTGGTGGGCGCTGGCCTACCGTATGGAGCTCGAGTTCACTGAGGGGTACCGCGCCCTCGGCATCCTTCCGCCGACGTACGAGCCGCGTGCCACCGCCAACGTTCCTCAGATGCACGAGCTCATCCAACGTCTCATCGACGCGGGCCACGCCTACCCGGCCGAGGACGGCTCGGGCGACGTCTACTTCGACGTGCGCTCCTGGCCCTCCTACGGCGAGCTAACCCGTCAAGACCTCGACAACATGGAGGATGCCGGCGACGCGGACCCCCGCGGCAAGCGCGACCCGCGCGACTTCGCACTCTGGAAGGGCCGCAAGCCCGACGAGCCGGAATCGGCGACGTGGCAGAGCCCCTGGGGCCCCGGCCGACCCGGATGGCACATCGAGTGCTCCGCGATGTCGCGGCGCTACCTCGGCGAGACCTTCGACATCCACGGGGGAGGCCTCGACCTGCGGTTCCCGCACCACGAGAACGAGCTCGCCCAGTCGACCGCGGCCGGAGACGGCTTCGCGCGCTACTGGGTGCACAACGGGCTCGTCTCGATCGACGGGCAGAAGATGTCGAAGTCCCTCGGCAACTCGGTGTATGCCGCGGAGCTGCTCGCAGCGGCATCCCCTCTCGTCGTCCGCTACTACCTCGGCCAGGCGCACTATCGCTCGACGATCGACTACCACGATGGCTCACTCGCCGAGGCCGAGTCCGCACTCGAGCGGATCACCGGGTTCCTGGAGCGGGCACGACGTCGCCTCGACAACACGCGATTCGCGGATGCCGCAGCGGCACGCGTCCCGGAGGAGTTCGCCGAGGCGATGGACGACGATCTCGGTGTGCCCCAAGCGCTCGCCGTTCTGCACGAGACGGTTCGCGCCGGAAACGCCGCGATCGACACCGATGACCTCGGGACCGCGGCCTCAGCTCTCGGTGCCGTCGCCGCGATGGCCGACATTCTGGGCATCAACCCCGAGGCGGCGCCCTGGAACACGAGCGCGGATGTCGCGCAGCAGGGCGCGCTCGACCGTGTCGTCGAGACGCTGCTGGCTCAGCGTCAGTCGGCACGTGCGCAGCGCGACTTCGCGACGGCGGACAGCATTCGCGACGCACTCGCGTCGAGCGGAATCACAATCGAAGACACCCCGACGGGGTCACACTGGAGCATCGATGGCTAACAGCAAGAAGCGTCCCGCAGGCAAGAAAGGTCCGAGCAAGGGCACCGGCGGGCACGGGCGGAAAGCCCTCGAAGGCCGAGGTCCGACCCCGAAGGCGGAAGACCGCGAGTACCATCCCGCGGGCAAACGGAAGGCCGCTCGCGAACGCCCCGATGCCGCTCGCGGTGGACGTCCGCAGCGCTCCCGCCCGTCGTCCGTGCCTGCGCCGTCGAAGCGTGCGCGCACCGACGACACCGAGACGGTGACCGGTCGCAACTCCGTCCTTGAGGCGCTGCGCACGCGGATCCCGGCGACCACGCTGTACGTCGCGACGCGCATCGAGATGGATGACCGGGTGAAGGAGATCCTCTCCATCGCCACGGGCCGTGGCATTCCCATCCTTGAGGTGACCCGACCGGAGCTCGACCGTATGGGCGGGTTCGACACCGTCCACCAGGGAGTCGCGCTCACCGTGCCGCCGTACTCCTATGCGCACCCGAACGATCTGCTCGAACGCGCGCCCGGTACGACGGCCCCGCTCATCGTCGCCCTCGACGGCGTGACTGACCCGCGGAACCTCGGCGCGATCATCCGCTCGACGGCTGCGTTCGGCGGCCACGGCGTGATCATCCCGCAACGCCGCTCCGCCGGAGTCACAGCGGCCGCGTGGAAGACCTCCGCGGGGGCGGCCGCACGCCTGCCCGTCGCGATGGCGTCGAACCTCACGCAGACGCTCAAAGACCTCAAGAAGCAGGGCGTCTTCGTCATTGGCCTCGACGGCGATGGCGACATGAACCTGCACGAGATCACCCTCGCTGACCGGCCGCTCGTGGTAGTCGTCGGCAGTGAGGGCAAAGGCCTATCGCGACTGGTCACGGAGACGTGCGACGCGATCGTGTCGATTCCGATCTCGGCTGCGACAGAGTCGCTGAACGCCGGTATCGCGGCATCTGTCACGCTCTATGAGATCGCGAAGCGTCGCGCAGAGGCGACAGCTTAGACCTTGTCGCGCCAGTCGCCCTCCTCCTCGATGATGTCCATCGTGGAGGTGAGTGCGCCCGTCGGCGGATTGATCATGGTGGCCTCGTCGCGGCGGTGCCGCAGCACGTTGTTGATGTAGGAGGTCAGCGCCTCGGCGAGCGGCACATCGCGCTGCTCCGTCTGCGACAGCATCCACCTGTGCTCAAGAAGCTGGTGGAAGACCTCGGCCGGTTCGAGCTTGCCCCGGAGTTCGCGCGGAATCGCACGAACGACGGGCTCGAAGACACGGATCAGCCACTCGTGCGCCACCATCTCCTCGTCGAGATCCTGCTTGCCCGCGGTCGCGCGATACGAGTCGAGGTCGTTGAGCAGGCGCCTGGCCTGGTTCTCGCCGGTGTCCAAGCCGGTGAGGCGGATGAGACGGCGCTGATGGTGACCGGCATCCACCACCTTCGGCTGAATACGCACCTGGCTGCCGGCGGCATCCGTCTTGATCGCGAGCTCCTCGATGTCGAAACCGAGATCGTTGAGTCGCTGAACCCGCTCGTTGATGCGCCAGCGCTCGTGCGACGAGAACTGCTCGGTTCCGGTCAGCTCGCGCCACAGCGAGCGATACGCGTCCACGATGCCGTTCGAGACGGCGACCGGGTCGAGTTCCTCATCGGTGCGACCGCCGGCAGAGAGATCCATGAGCTCTCCCGCGATGTTGACGCGCGCGATCTCGAGGTCATTCTCGCGCTGGCCGTTGGACAGGCCGCCCTCGTAGAGCTTGCCGGTCTCGGCATCGACGAGGTACGCGGCGAACGCTCCGGCGTCACGGCGGAAGAGCGTGTTGGAGAGCGACACATCGCCCCAGAAGAACCCAGCGATGTGCAGACGCACGAGCAGCAGAGCCAGAGCGTCGACGAGTCGCGTGGCAGTGTCGGGGCGCAGCTGCTGGCTGAACAGGGCACGGTAAGGGAGTGAGAAGCGCAGGTGCCGGGTGACGAGCACGGGCAGCAGATCGTCCCCGTCTGCGGAGCGGCGCCCCGTGATGACGGCGACGGGCTCGACGCAGGGGATATCGAGGCGCTGAAGGGTGCGGAGCATCTCGTATTCACCGCGTGCCATCGCCGCCGTGGTCTCTTTCACGGCGATGACGTATCCGGAGAGATTCGCGAACCGGACGAGGTGGCGGGAGATGCCCTTGGGAAGCGTGGCGATGTGGTCGTTCGGCCAGGCATCGAGCGGGAGACCCCAGGGAAGGTCAAGGAGGGCAGGGTCGACGGTCGCTGACGTGATGTTCAGTGAGGAGCTCATGGGTTAACCAGAGCGCCGGCCGCCCGCGCAATGCGCGGACGGCCGGCGCTGTCAAGGTCAGTCGCTGATGACGGCCTTGTTGCCGAGTCGCTCACCGGACTCGCGGTTGAACACGTGCACGTGATGCGCGGTGGGCGCGAGGTAGACGGTGTCTCCCGCGTTCGGGTGAATGCGGCCGTCGACGCGGGCCACGATGTCCTGGCGGGTGTCGCCGACCGTCGAGTGGCCGTACAGGTAGCCATCTGCGCCGAGCTCCTCGACCAGGTCGACGTGGACCTCGAGGCCGTCGCCCGGGTTGTTCGAGACGACGATGTCCTCCGGACGAACGCCGATCGTGACGTCCTTGCTCGTGGCCTCGTTGAGGATCTCGCGCTCCACCGGAACGATGGCTGCGCCGAACTGCACGCCGCCGTCGGCCACGCTGCTCTCAAGCAGGTTCATGGCGGGTGAGCCGATGAAGCCGGCGACGAAGACGTTGGACGGCTTCTCGTACAGGTCACGCGGCGTGCCGACCTGCTGCAGGATGCCGTCCTTAAGCACGGCGATGCGGTCACCCATCGTGAGGGCCTCGGTCTGGTCGTGCGTCACGTAGACGGTGGTGACGCCGAGGCGGCGCTGCAACGATGCGATCTGCGTACGGGTCTGAACACGGAGCTTGGCGTCGAGGTTCGACAGCGGCTCATCCATGAGGAAGACCTGCGGCTGACGGACGATCGCGCGGCCCATGGCGACACGCTGACGCTGACCACCGGAGAGGGCCTTCGGCTTGCGGTTGAGGAAGTCCTCGAGGTCGAGCAGCTTCGCGGCTTCGAGAACGCGCTCAGCGCGCTCGGCCTTGCTGACACCGGCGATCTTGAGGGCGAAGCCCATGTTCTCGGCGACCGTCATGTGCGGGTACAGCGCGTAGTTCTGGAAGACCATCGCGATGTCGCGGTCCTTCGGCGGAATGTCGGTGACGTCACGGTCACCGATGAGGATGCGGCCTTCGTTGACCTCTTCGAGGCCGGCGAGCATACGAAGCGAGGTGGACTTACCGCAGCCGGAAGGGCCGACGAGGACGAGGAATTCGCCGTCCGCGATGTCGAGGTTCAGCTTGTCAACTGCGGGGCGGGTGCCACCGGGGTAGAGCCGTGTGGCGTTGTCGAAAGTTACCGACGACATATCAGTGTTTCTCCTTCACCGGCAGGTACGTGCCGGACGATCCGAGTGATGGAGCGGGGCATTCCAGCCTCGCGACGCGGCATCCTCACCGCGTTAACACATCAGTATTGCACGCCCGCGGGGCATCTGCCGCATCGGGACCTCTCGGGTGTGACTTGGGGATTTCCCAGAACGAGCGCGTACCATCGGTACAGTCTGTGCGTGTGGAACCCGATCGTTTCAGCCCCCGCGCACGACGATCCCCAGACAGTCTTCCTAGCGAGGTTCAATGACCGGAAACGGTTCTACGGGCGAGACGAACGGCTCGAGCAAGCGCCACCAGGTCCGTCAGAAGGCGCAGGCCCTGCGCCAGAAGCAGCGCAAGAAGGACCTGCGCAACCGCATTCTGCTGCAGGGCGGCATCGGTGTCCTCGTGATCGCCGCCATCATCGCGGTCGTGGTCATCGTGGTCTCCTCGATCAAACCCGAGACGGGCAGCCCGAAGAACATGGCGAGTGACGGCATCGTCATCGGCAAGGAGCTCAAGGCACAGACCACGCCTGCTCTCGCTGCCGGCGCACCGCCGGTCGCGACGACGACGGACCCCAGTGTCGTGCACATTCGTCTCTACGTCGACTATCTCTGCCCCTGGTGCGGCCAGTTCGAGAAGACGAACATGGAGCAGATCGAGCGCTGGCTCAACAAGGAATCCGCCGTGCTCGAGGTCCACCCGATCGCGGTCCTGACGAGTAAGTCGCAGGGCACCGAATATTCGCTGCGAGCGGCCAACGCCGCGGCCTGTGTGGCGAACAGCTCACCGGACGCATTCTTCGCCTACAACGAGCTGCTGTTCTCGAACCAGCCCGAGGAAGGCAGCGCCGGGCTTACGGATGACAAGCTGATCTCCCTCGCGAAGAAGGCCGGTGCGTCGTCGATCACAGACTGCGTGACCGAGCGCACCTACGATAAGTGGGTGCAGGCGGCGACGCAGCGGGCGGTCAACGGACCTATCTCGGGTGCGGCCATCGACCGGGTCGAGGCGACGCCGACGATTCTCGTGAACGGCAAACAGTACACGGGTGCGCTCGATGACGTGGCCGAGTTCAAGGCCTTCGTGATTCAGACGAACAGCGAGACGGTCGCGACGACCACGCCATCGCCGAGCCCCTCCGCCGAAGACGGCGAGGAATCCGAGAAGTAGTGTCCGCGGGCACTCGTCGAAGCCTCTATGATGAATAGGGCTCGCCGGCTTGGCGCAATTGGTAGCGCATCCGACTTGTAATCGGAAGGTTACGGGTTCGAGTCCCGTAGCCGGCTCAGCTGAAGGCCTCCGCGCAATGCGCGGAGGCCTTCAACGTGTCGGGGAGATCAGCGGTCGGACCCGCCCCACTCGACGAGCGAGACGGGCGCGGGAAACTCCAGGTCGTAGTAGAGCTGTGGCGCAGTCATATCTCCGAAGTCATCGAGTTTGACTCGGATGCCGCTCGGGCTCACCTCCGCGATGCGAACCCGAATCGCGCGCCCCGGCTCGAGCGTCAGAGACCAGGGATCAGCGAGATAGCCGATTCCGGCCTCCTCGAGACGCTCCTCACCGGAGAGCCAGTCCGTCGGCTCACCCACTGGGCGGCCAAGCAGATCGATGACCTCGAACCGGTCGTCCACCGGACGCATCCAGCCCACGATCTCACCGTCGGGGCGACGGTGCTCGATCCAGTCGGTCATTGTCGTGGGAGTGATCCTCTTCTCGGTCTCAGCCGTCGATGACGGTGAGAAAGCTCTCGCCGTCAATGATCCGGGGCTTCTTGGTCTTCTTCCGCTCGGCGTGCTCCGGCATCCCACCGACATAGAGCCAGCCCAGCAGGTATTCGTGCACGTCGAGTCCGTGCATCCGGTGCACCGCCTCAGTGCGAACGGCATCTCCGGTTCGCCACATGACGCCCCATCCCGCATCTGAGAGCAGAAGGCTCAGCATGTGAGCGACTCCGGATGCTGTGGCTTCCTGTTCCCACGCGGATGCCTTCTTGCTGGCCACAGGACTCACGACGATGGCGATGAGCAGGGGAGCCCGCAGCGGCTTCGATGACGGTTTGCTGTCGCCTCGCGCCTCGGCGAGGGCGACGCCGAGGCGATGACGGGCTTCTCCGCGAAGCGCGATCAGCCGCCACGGGCGCAGTGCGCCATGATCGGCGACGTGCCCTGCGGCCTCGACGAGTTCTCGGAGCTCGTCGAGGCGTGGAGCATCCTCCGTGACCTTGGAGCCGGAGCGCCGTGCCCGGAGGCGCTCCGGCAGGTCGGTCACCTCTCCGGCGTGAAGCCGAGGGAGACCGAGTTCATGCAGTAGCGATCGCCCGTCGGTGTGCCGAACCCGTCGTCGAAGACATGGCCGAGGTGCGAATCGCAGCGAGCGCAACGGACCTCCGTGCGCACCATGCCAAGACTGCGGTCTTCCAGGAGGGTGACGGCTTCGGGGCGGATGGATTCATAGAAGCTCGGCCAGCCGCACCCTGAGTCGAACTTCGTGCCGCTCTTGAAGAGCTCCGCTCCGCAGGCGGCGCACGTGTAGACGCCCGATCGAGACTCGTCGAGGAGCTCACCGGTCCACGGACGCTCCGTTGCGGCCTCGCGAAGCACGGAATACTGCTCAGGCGACAGCTGCTCACGCCACTGGTCGTCGGTCTTAGTGATCTTGTCGCTCATGGCACGCTCCTGATCTCGATGTTGTGCGTTCTTAACGTTAAGTCGCGGCGCTGTGCGAATGTTCCACGTGACGTGTCAGGCGTTCACTCAGGCGAGGTGAAACTAGGATGTCGCCAGAGGGGAGTGGTGATGACCGACGATCTGGGCGCCTCGCAGAGCGACGATCAGAGTGCGCTCGGAGATCGTGACGTCGCCATCCTCGACTTCGAGCGGCAGTGGTGGAAACACGCCGGCACGAAGGAACAGGCGATCCGCGAACGGTTCGGAGTCTCCTCGGCTCGCTACTATCAACTACTGGCGGCCATCATCAAGAGGCCGGAGGCGCTGATGTACGATCCGATGCTCGTGAAGCGGCTGCAGCGGATGCGCGATCAGCGCTCGGCGGCTCGCCGCCGCAGAACCACGCCAGAGGCCTGACGGCACGACCCGAGAGAAGAGATACGACCGCATGGGCAAGACGTTCCCCCGCGACCGGTTCGATGACGTACCGCGCTCATCGCGCGTCGGCGCGCACCGAGCTCCCGGGCGCAGCGGCTGGGTCGCCTTCCTCTGGGCTGCGCTCGCCACGATCGTGCTCATCGCTCTCGGGATCTTCGGCCTGAGCATCGCCACCGACAGGCTCGACCTCGACGCTGTGCTGCCGGGCGGAACGGAGGAAGTCACTCCGACGCCGACCAAGACCACCGCTGAGCCCACCGTGAAGCCCACGATCGATCCGGAAGCTCTCATTCAGGTGCTCAACGGCACCACCACGGCGGGACTTGCCGGCGATGTCAAGGAGCTTCTCGGCTCGAGTGGGTGGAAAGCATCCAACATCACAGCGAACAACGCGAGTGAGACCGGCCTGGAGAAGACGGTCGTGTACTACGACGATGAGGCGCTTGAGGGCTCGGCGCGCGGCGTTGCGGAAGCGCTCGGCGTTGAAGCCGTGACGTACTCGACCGAGTTCTCCGTTGGCGATATTCCGCAGATCGTTGTCGTGATCGGCGCGGACTACTCGCCGAAGCCGGAGTGAAACAGGCCTCCTACCCGACGGTGAGCGTCGATGTGCGCGTCACAGCTTGCACTCGCAGGGTCTGAGTGCCAGAATTGCCATTAGCACTCCCAGTCGTGGAGTGCTAAGAACGTACATTCACGTCCGGGAGGGACGAAACTCACAATGGCAAAGATCATTGCTTTTGACGAAGAGGCCCGCCGTGGCCTCGAGCGTGGACTGAACACGCTCGCCGATGCCGTCAAGGTGACCCTTGGACCGCGCGGCCGCAACGTCGTCCTCGAGAAGAAGTGGGGCGCCCCCACCATCACGAACGATGGTGTGTCGATCGCCAAGGAGATCGAGCTCGACGAGCCGTACGAGAAGATCGGCGCCGAGCTGGTCAAGGAGGTCGCCAAGAAGACGGACGACGTCGCTGGTGACGGTACGACCACGTCGGTCGTTCTGGCCCAGGCGCTGGTTCGCGAGGGCCTCCGCAACGTCGCCGCCGGTGCTGACCCCATCGCTCTGAAGCGCGGCATCGAGAAGGCCGTCGCCGCCGTCTCGGACGAACTGCTCTCCGCAGCCAAGGAGATCGAGACGAAGGAAGAGATCGCTGCTACGGCATCCATCTCGGCCGCTGACCCGCAGATCGGCGAGATCATCGCCGAGGCGATCGACAAGGTCGGCAAGGAGGGCGTCGTCACGGTCGAGGAGTCGAACACGTTCGGCACCGAGCTCGAGCTGACCGAGGGTATGCGCTTCGACAAGGGCTTCCTGTCCGGTTACTTCGTGACCGACCAGGACCGCCAGGAAGCAGTCTTCGAGGACCCGTACATCCTCATCGTCAACTCGAAGATCTCGAACATCAAGGACCTGCTCCCGGTTGTCGACCAGGTCATCCAGGCTGGCAAGCAGCTGCTGATCATCGCCGAGGACGTCGAGGGCGAGGCACTCGCTACGCTCGTGCTCAACAAGATCCGCGGCATCTTCAAGTCCGTCGCCGTCAAGGCTCCGGGCTTCGGCGACCGCCGCAAGGCTCAGCTGCAGGACATCGCGATCCTCACGGGCGGCCAGGTCGTCTCCGAAGAGGTCGGCCTCAAGCTCGAGAACGTCACGCTCGACCTTCTCGGTCGCGCTCGCAAGGTCGTCGTCACCAAGGACGAGACGACCATCGTCGAGGGTGCTGGCGAGGCTGACGCGATCGCCGGTCGTGTCTCGCAGATCCGCAAGGAGATCGAGAACACCGACAGCGACTACGATCGTGAGAAGCTGCAGGAGCGCCTCGCGAAGCTCGCCGGTGGCGTGGCCGTCATCAAGGCGGGTGCTGCGACCGAGGTTGAGCTCAAGGAGCGCAAGCACCGCATCGAGGACGCTGTCCGCAACGCGAAGGCAGCGGTCGAGGAGGGCATCGTCGCCGGTGGTGGCGTCGCCCTGATCCAGGCTGGCAAGACCGCGTTCGACAAGCTCGAGCTGTCGGGCGACGAGGCAACCGGTGCGAACATCGTCAAGGTCGCCGTCGACTCGCCGCTGAAGCAGATCGCGACCAACGCGGGCCTCGAGGCCGGTGTCGTCGCCGAGAAGGTTCGCGGACTCGAGGTTGGCTACGGCCTCAACGCGGCCTCGGGCGAGTACGTCGACATGCTCCAGGCTGGCATCGCTGACCCGGTGAAGGTCACGCGCTCGGCTCTGCTGAACGCCGGTTCGATCGCCGGTCTGTTCCTCACCACAGAGGCAGTCGTCGCGGACAAGCCTGAGAAGGCCGCTCCGGCCGTTCCGGCTGACCCGACCGGCGGCATGGACTTCTAAGTCCCTCGCTGATACGCACAATGGGCGCCTCCCTTCGGGGAGGCGCCCATCTGCTTTTCCCGGTCAGCGACCGAACATGCCCGTGTTCTGCATCTCGACCTCGGCGTACTGCGAGCCAGCCTGCGAGAGCGCCAGATTGAGCTCGGTGATGGACTCCTCGACTCTCGCCTGGGTTGTCCGCCAATCCTGCGCGGCGGCGGTGAAGGCGCTGGCCGCCTGACCCGTCCACTGTGACTGCAGGTTCTGAATCTGACCCATCAGATTCGCAACGTCCGCGCGGAGCTGCTCGGTGATGCCCCGAATGCTCGCGCTGGCCGCCTGGACTGCTTCACTGTCGACCGTGTATCTGCTCACGGTGTCTCCTCTCATCGATGTGTACTGAGACGCTATCGATGGGAGACACCGCTGAAATGACTCAGACTGCCGCCTGTGGACAGCTGCGTCAGCGGTCGTCTTGTGGACGAGAATCGCCGGAGGAGTTCCCTTCAGGGGCCGACGGTGCACGATCGCTCGACGCGAGCGGAAGCCGGATGCGGAAGGTTGCGCCGCCGCCCGGTGTCTCGGTGACCTCGACCGTCCCGTTGTGGGCAGCGACGATCGACGAGACGATGGCGAGCCCGAGTCCGCTTCCGCCTGTCTCCCGGGTGCGCGACGAGTCAGCTCGCCAGAAGCGCTGGAAGATCTTCTCGCGGATCTGCGCAGGGACGCCTTCGCCGTGATCGATGACGGCGACGGTAGCGGTCTGCTGAAGAGCGTTTGCGGAGACGCCGACCTCGATCGGGCTTCCGTCCGGTGTGAATCGCATGGCGTTGCCCATGAGGTTGGCGATCACCTGGCGGATCTTGTTCTCCTCCGCCATCACGATGGCAGGAACGGTGGGGATGGATGCCGTCATGTGCGTGACCGACTCCACCGATGGCTCCTTCTGAGCGGCATCCGTCTTCTTCGGCCGCCGCCCGCGCAGCCGAGCGAAGGTCGCTCCGGCCAGTGCGATCGGACCGGAATTCCCGGTCAAGCTGGTGGGTCTGGTCGTGGTGGGCTCCGGCGTCGGCGCGACCGGCTCTGGAGCGGGCGCTGGCGGCTCCTCGTGAGCGTCTGGGGGAGTGTCGATGACGAAGGAGACCGGGCGTCCGGGGTAGGACGCGCGGGCGTCCATGACGGCGTCCTTCGCAAGCGGAGTGAGGTCGACGCGGGCCAGCTCGAGAGGACGCGTCTCGTCCAAGCGTGCGAGCTCGAGGAGGTCTTGGACCATACCGCTCATGCGGACGGCCTCTTTCTCGATGCGTTCCATCGCCTGGGCGACGTCCTCGGGATTCTGGAGCGCCCCCATGCGGTACAGCTCAGCGTAGCCACGGACCGTGACCAGAGGCGTTCGCAGTTCGTGGCTGGCATCGCCGACGAAGCGCCGCATCTGCTCGATCGTCGCGGCACGGTCTTTGAATGCCTGGTCGATGCGGCTCAGCATCGTGTTGAGCGAGCGATTGAGCCGTCCGACCTCCGTGTTGGGCGTGAGCCGCGTGAGGCGTTGACTGAAGTCGCCGCCCGCGATGTGTGCCGCGGTGCGTTCCGCCTCGCGGAGAGGATGCAGCGTATTCGTGACGAGCACGCGCGTGATGAGAGCCCCGAGCACGATGACGCCGAGCCCTAGACCGAAGAAGATCGTCAGATACGTCGCGATGACGCTGTCAGGGCCGCGCATCGACCGTGCGATGAAGACGACACCGTTGGTGCCGCGATCGTCGATGGCGTCTGAGACGACCGAGACCGCCTGAAACTCGGTCCCGGCGATGCTTGTGACGGGGACCGGCCGCGTGGAGATGGCGTTGCCGACGCTGATCGTGCCCGGATCTGGCCTCGGGAGGAATCGAGACTCGCGATCGTCCCAGTTGTGATCGAGCAGTGTTCCGTCCGCGTTGTACAGCGCAATGTAGTACTCGTTGGTCTCGCGCACGCGCCGCGTGCCGTCATCGAGAGTGTCGATGTAGCGTCCGATGTCACCGGTTGCGAACGCGACGAGCTCGGCCTTCGCCTGCTCGATGAGCGCCTGCTTCAAGATGATCACCGTGCCCGCACCCGTGACCAGGAGGCCGAAGGTGAGGACGATCACGGTGACGCTTGTGATCTTCGTCCTGAGCGTGATCGAGTTCCACCAGTCGGAGACGGCCTTGTGCATGGGGGAGCGGGACTACTGCTTGCTGGTCTTCAGCATGTAGCCGAAACCGCGCTTGGTCTGAATCAGCGGCTCAGCCGAGTACTGGTCGAGCTTGCGTCGCAGGTATGAGATGTAGCTCTCGACGATGCCTGCGTCCCCGTTGAAGTCGTATTCCCAGACATGGTCGAGGATCTGCGCCTTGCTGAGAACGCGGTTCGGATTCAGCATGAGGTAGCGCAGCAGCTTGAACTCCGTCGGGCTCAGCTCGACACTGGTGTCGCCCACGAACACCTCGTGGGTGTCTTGGTCCATCGTGAGTTCGCCAGCGCGGATGATGGCGTCTTCATCGGCCTGCATGGTGCGCCGCAGAATCGCCTTGATGCGCGCGACGATCTCGTCGAGGCTGAACGGCTTGGTGACGTAGTCGTCACCGCCGACGGTGAGACCGGTGATCTTGTCCTCGGTGTCATCCTTCGCCGTCAAGAACAGGATGGGCGCCGTGTACCCGGAGGCACGGAGCCGCTTAGTCACACCGAACCCATTCATGTCCGGCAGCATGACGTCGAGGATGATCAGATCGGGCTCTTCTTCAAGGACGGCGGAGATAGCCTGCGCGCCGTTTCCGACGGCCCGCACAGCGAAGCCCGCGAAGCGCAGGCTCGTCGTAAGAAGGTCGCGGATGTTGGGCTCGTCATCGACGATGAGGATGCGTGGTCCTGTCATGTCCCCAGTATCTGCAAGTTTTCTGAAAGTGGGCTGGGCGCTTTTGGGCGGTTTTCGGCAGAGGCGGCGAGAGTCCCCGGCATGAGGCACGATGGAGTCATGGACGACTCTTCTCCGCGGAACCTCCCGGCGCCTCCCACGATCACGCATCCGGTGAGGACGATCGGCGCACGCCGCTTCGACTTCGCGAGAGATGTCGCGGTGATGGCTGTCGTCAACCGGACGCCTGACTCCTTCTACGATCAAGGGCGCACGTTCGCCTTGGAGAGCGCGGTTGCGGCGTGCATCGATGCGGAGGAGGCCGGGGCGGACTGGGTGGACATCGGCGGCGCGCCCTTCGCCCCCGGCCCCGCGATCGAGGCGGAGGAGGAGGCTGACCGGGTCGTGCCCGTGGTGGACGCCGTCCGCGCGGCATCCGATGTCGTCATCTCCGTCGACACCTTCCAAGCCGAGGTCGCGCGTCGCAGCATCGAGGCCGGAGCGGATGTCGTGAATGACACGACCGGACTCAGCGATCCAGACCTGCCGCGGGTCGTCGCGGACAGCGACGCGCACATCGTGATCACCCACAGCCTCGCCGTCCCGAGAACGCCCTACCCGACCCCCACCTACGAGGACGTTGCACGCGAGGTAGCCGACTACCTCGAGGCCAGGGTCGAGCGAGCGCTTGATGCGGGAATCCCGGCGGAGCGCATCATCGTCGACCCCGGCCATGACCTCAACAAGAACACACTGCACAGTCTCGAGCTGACGCGGCGTCTCGGGCCGATCGTCGCCCTCGGCTACCCGACGCTCGTCGCCGTGTCGAACAAGGACTTCATCGGGGAGAGCCTCGACGCTCCCCGTGCCGAGCGCGTCGAGGGCTCCCTCGTCGCCGCGGCGCTGTGCATCGCGCAGGGCGCACGCATCATCCGGATGCACAATGTGCGCCAGTCCGTCGCGGCCGTGCGCATGACGCAGGCCATCCTTGGGCTGAGAGAGCCCGCATACCTGAGACACAACATGGGAGAGCGAAATGACTGAGCTGACACGGGTCTGGCCGATGCCCGCTGCGACGGCATCCACTGTCTCCGACATCGCCGACTGGTACGCCCTCGACGACCGCGACGCCCCCTGGCTGCGCATGAACTTCATCTCGAGCGCGGACGGAGCCGTCACCGTCGGCGGACTCTCCGGCGGGCTCGGAACGGAGCCGGACCACGAGGTGTTCGACGCGCTCAGATGCATCGCAGACGTTGTGATCGTCGGGGCGGGCACGGTGCGTGCAGAAGGCTACGGGGCGATGCGAGTGGATGCCGCTGACGAGCGACGCCGCCGCGGATACCAGGCTCAGCCCAGTTTCGCGATCGTGTCGCGGACACTCGACTTCTCGCCCGACGACGCGATCTTCCAAGACGCCCCGGTCCGGCCGATCATCGCCACGTGCGAAGCGGCCGGTGCTGAACGCTTCGACGCGCTCGCCGACGTGGCGGATGTCATCGTGTGCGGCGATGATCGCGTGCACGGTCAGCTGCTGCGCGAGGCACTCGTCGATCGGGGACTGCCGCACATGCACTGTGAGGGAGGCCCTCATCTGTTCGGCGATCTGGTGCGAGACGACGCGGTCGACGAACTGTGCCTGACGATCAGTCCCATGCTCGCGGGCGGGGCTGCCGGACGCATCCTCGCTGGTGACGACGAAACGCCGCGCGACCTCGCGCTCGCGCACGTGATCGAGGCGGACAGCACACTGCTCCTCCGCTACACGCGCGATCGCGCGCAGTGACCTACGCCGCGATCGACGCGGAGTCGAGGATCGTGTAACTGTAGCCCTGCTCGGAGAGGAAGCGCTGGCGGTTCTGCGCGAAGTCTTGGTCGAGCGTGTCGCGTGCGACGAGCGTGTAGAAGTTCGCAGTGAGACCGGATGTCTTCGGCCGGAGCAGACGCCCCAAGCGCTGGGCCTCTTCCTGACGGGAGCCGAATGAGCCGGACACCTGGATCGCGACTGTCGCCTCCGGCAGATCGACGGAGAAGTTCGCGACCTTCGACACGACGAGAACAGGCTCCGTGCCATCGCGGAACGCCTGATACAGACGTTCCCGCTCATCGTTGGGAGTCTCACCGGTCAGCTTCGGAGCACCGAGGACATCGGAGAGCTCGTTGAGCTGGTCCAGATACTGCCCGATCACGAGGATGCGTTCATCCTTGTGGCGGTCGATGAGCCGCTTGACGATGCTGATCTTCGCGGGCGTCGTCGCGGCGATGCGATACCGCTCGTTGTCCGCTGACGCCGCGTACTCCATGCGGTCGGCCTTCGGCATATCCACGCGGACCTCGAAGCACTCGGCCGGTGAGATGTAGCCCTGCGACTCGATGTCCTTCCACGGTGCATCGAACCGCTTCGGCCCGATGAGACTGAAGACGTCGCCGGCGCGGCCGTCCTCGCGGACAAGCGTCGCCGTGAGACCGAGACGGCGCCTCGCCTGCAGATCGGCCGTCAGCTTGAAGACCGGCGCCGGCAGCAGGTGCACCTCGTCGTACACGACCAGCCCCCAGTCGAGAGCGTCGAGGAGCGAGAGGTGCGCGTACTCGCCCTTCCGGCGAGAGGTGAGAATCTGGTAGGTCGCGATCGTGACCGGCTTGACCTCTTTGACCTCTCCCGAATACTCCCCGATATCGTCCTCGCTGAGGCTGGTGCGGCGCAGCAGCTCGTCACGCCACTGCCGTGCTGACACGGTGTTGGTCACGAGGATCAGCGTCGTGGTGTCGGCGCGTGCCATCGCGCCGGCTCCGACGAGCGTCTTTCCTGCGCCACAGGGGAGCACGATGACGCCCGAGCCGCCGTCGAAGAAGTTGTCGATCGCCTTGTTCTGATAGTCGCGAAGGCCCCAGCCCTCCTCGACGAGGTCGATGTCGAACGGAGCTCCGGGCGTGTAGCCTGCGAGATCCTCCGCCGGCCAGCCGAGCTTCACGAGCTCCTGCTTGACCTGGCCGCGGGCCCACGGCTCGATGAGATAGGTGGTCTCGGTCGGGTGCCCGATGAGCAGCGGACTGACGCGCTTGGCTCGAGCGACCTCGGTGAGCACCGCGGCATCCTCCGACGAAAGGATCAGCTGGTCGTCGTCGTCGCGCTCGATGACCAGCCGACCGTAGCGTGACACCGTGTCTGAGATATCGGTAGCGACGGTCTGAGGCACCGGGAACTTCGAGTAGCGCTCCAACGTCTGGAGCATGTCGTCGGCTTCGTGACCGGCTGCTCGTGCGTTCCAGAGCCCGAGTCGCGTGATTCGGTACGTGTGGATGTGCTCGGGAGCGCGTTCAAGCTCGGCGAAGATCGCGAGCGCGTGGCGGGCATCTTCCGCGAGCGGATGCGCCACTTCGAGCAGCACGGTGCGGTCGCTTTGAACGATGAGAGGGCCGTCTGACATAGCGTTCCAGCGTACCCCGCGCTCCTGAGAGTCTGGGTCAGGATTCCACGGGGGAGACCGCTGTGATGCTCGACAGAGGAAGCGTCCTCTCGACGTCAGCGCTGTGGTCGCGGCCGCGCAGCCTTCCGCCCGCAAGACCCGTGGGCTCGAGCACCAGGTCGACGCTGCGTCCGCCCGGCATCGCGACCGTGACGCGGACGGCCCGTCGGTTGCGCACCGCGAGCTCGAGCTGACGGGCGAGCCATGCAGCGTCGGGTTCATCGGCGTTCGCTGTGCTGGACTGCCGCAGTCTCGCGATGAGCGGGCGCAGATCCGCGCGCGGCGGAGCGGCCGGAGAGACGACGTGTGAGCGCAGGACGGGGACGAGGGCGCCGTCGTCATCGACCGCGGAGGCCGGGTAGCGAGCATCGTGCAGCGCCCAGAAGACGACGTCGCGTGCGAAACGGCTCTCGAGACGGCCAGGTTCCGTGCGCCGAAGTCCGAGCGTGGCGAGCGTCTGGTCGACCGCGAGTGTGTCCAGAAGGTCGTGGTCTGTCGAGATGATGCTGCTGTGCGCACCCGGAGCGCTCGCGGAGGCGCTGACCCGAACGAGGCCGTGCTGAGCGGCCACGTCGTCGATCAGATAGCTGAGCGGCTGCGGGATGCCGGTGAGCGAGACATCGTCGAGAAATGCGCGGATGCTTGCGGCATCCTCACCCGTGCTGAGCGCGCGGTCGATGCTCGAGCGGGTGAAACGGTAGGTGGATGCCTGTGAGCGCGACTCGACCTCCGCCATTCCACGCAGCCGTGTGTCTCGCGCCGGAGTGAGCGGGCCCGGGGAGATGACGCTCAGATCGTCCTGCACGTACACCTGCGAGACCTCGTGCGGAAGCACGTCACGGATGCTCGCCTCTGCGGCCTCCGGGACACCGGCGAGCAGCTCCCGGCCGGAGGTCGACAGGCGGTCGCGAGCGGTGATCCCGAGCAGGTCGGCATGGCGCACGATGCTGCCGACCGAATCTGTGACGCCTCCACCTCCGAGGGGGAACGTCCATGCAACCCGCTGCCGAAGCGACGCGCTCCACTGCGCAGACGGCGAGACGCTGATCAGGGGACGAAGACCGGTGGGGATGCTTTCCAGCCACGCCTCTGCGAGAGTGCGCCAGCGTACGACAGTCGGCTGGTCCATCCACGTCACACCGTGCGGAGTGGGGGACCACTGGCGCTCGTGAAGCGTGAGAAGCCCGGCGGCCGCCGCGATCGCCAGGAGCGGCTCGATCTCGTCAAGCTCGGCTCCGCTGACGGAGGCGAGGCGTCGAGCGTCCGGAAGAGCCAGACCGCCTCGGCCGAGCTCCCGCGCCGGTGCGCGGAGCGTCTGGGTGATGAGCTCACCCACCATCGTCGTGGTGAGGAAGGCTCGTTCCCCGGAGATCGCCTCGGTGCCGGACGCATCCTCGACCGCGCACAGCGTCGTCGGCGGGTGGTCTGCGAGCTGTCGAGCACTCGGGAGTCCGCTGCCGTGAAGTTCATCGAGTGCGTCGGCGACGGCGCTGAGAGGTCGGATGCGCTCGTCGCGAACGATGAGAGCGAGGCGCTCCGCACGCGCTGCGCCGTCCGCAGCCTCCTGGGCGACGTCCTCCCCGTTGCCGAACGCGAGGACGTGAGCCACGAGCTCCTCCTCGGAGTGGGAGGCCCCGATCTCCGCGGCAGCCGAGAGGCTCAGCAGCATCCGTCTGTCGCACTGCTCGAGCGCCTTTGACAGCCGCTGACGCTCGAGAAGACGCTCGGCGACGTCGAAGAAATCGCCGAGTCGCGCATCATCATCGATTCCGCGCGCTGTCAGCAGTCGCTCCAGCTCGTCGTCGGAAAGGGAGCGCAGGTGAGTGGCGACGATCAGTGCGTCGGTCATGGATGCCCCAGCATCACTCGCCGCGCGCGGCCCTGCCGCGACGCACCCCGCCCACGATCAGCAGCACGATGAGCATGAGCATCGCGAGCGGCAGACCGATGTACGGCGCCATCGCGACGGCCGGCCAGACTCCTGATCCGAAGTCCTCCTGGACCATGCCGCTCCACGTGCCGATCATGATGGCGAAGAAACAGCCGACCGAGATGATCACGATCACGAGAAGCGCGTAGGCAAGAAAGCGCTCGAGGGCGCCGGTCGATGAGTCGGAACGGGATGAAGCCACATGTCAAGGATAGGCCCCGGGCCCCGCGCACCGAATACGATAGGGGAAGGCGGAATGATTCCGCCCGCCGACGGACGCCCCGTCGACGCACGATCCAGGCGCTACAGCGCCTCTTCCCCCAGTGAGGTTCTCCATGCCTACCGGCAAGGTCAAGTTCTACGATGAGGACAAAGGCTTCGGCTTCATCACAAGCGATGACGGTGAGCAGGTGTTCCTGCACGCCTCCGCGCTGCCCGCCGGCGTCACGTCGCTTCGTGGCGGCACCCGGCTCGAGTTCGGCGTCGCTCAGGGGAGGAAGGGCGTGCAGGCGCTCTCTGTGCGCGTGCTCGAGCAGCCCCACAGCGTCGTGCGCATGAACCGCAAGCCGGCGGACGACATGATCGTCATCGTCGAGGACCTCATGTCGCTCCTCGACGGCGTCAGCAGCAGCTTGCGCAAGGGGCACTACCCCGACAACTCGCACTCACGAAAGGTCGCGGCCGTGCTGCGCCGCGTTGCAGACGAACTCGATGCCTGAGAACAACGACCCGACGAAGTCCGAAACTACCGACGCCACTGTTCGTGAGGGCCACGACGCAGTGACGGATGCCGACAAGCCGACGACGCCCGTCGAAGACGCATCATCGAAGGACGCGCCGCAGCCCGCGGAGGGAGACGCTCCTGATCCGGAGAGCACGGCGCCGGAGAGCACGGAGCCGGAGACACCGACTGAACCCGATCCTGTGCTTCTCGCTGCCGTCGATCTCGCGCGTGAGGCTCTGCTCGAGGGGACGACCGCTGACACCATCGGCGACTTCGCCGGGCACAAGGTCGAGCAGGAGCACGTTCTCTCGCTGCTCTTCGAGAATAGGCTCGACGGCTATCCGGGGTGGCTGTGGACGGTGACACTCGCCCGAGTCGAGGACGGCGAGCCCACGGTCGTCGAGACAGAGCTGATGCCGGGAGACTCGGCGCTTCTCGCCCCTGACTGGGTGCCCTGGTCAGAACGCCTCGCAGAGTACCGAGCGCAGCAAGAGGAGGCCGCTCGCGAAGCGGCGGAGGCCGAAGAAGACGATGAGTCCGATGATGACGAGGACGATGACTCGCTTCTCCACGCGGGAGACCTCGATGGCGTGGATGTCGACGAGCTGGACGAGGCATCCCATCGCAACGAAGACGATGCGGACGACTCAGACGATGAGTCGAGCGACTCCGACGAATCCGAGGACTCCGACGACTCCGATGAGGACGATTCGAACCGTTCCTCGCGCAATGGCAGCCGCAGTGGTCGACGCCGCAGGGGCCGTCGAGGATCTCAGGGCCGTCGCCGCTCGCGCGGCAGGCGCCGGAGCTAGTGTGCCGGCGCCTGAGCGCCGGCACACGTGATCAGAGCGCGTCGACGACGTACTCAATCGACGAGATCAGCTTGCGCACGTCTGCCGGCTCGATGGCGACGAACGTCGCGATGCGCAGCTGGTTGCGGCCGAGCTTGCGATACGGCTCGGTGTCCACAACGCCGTTGCTGCGCAGAGCGGCGGCGACGGCCGCGGCATCCACACTGTCGTCGAAGTCGATCGTGACGACAACGTTCGACCGGTCTTCCGGGTTTGTGACGAACGGACGTGCGTAGTCGACCGACTCCGCCCACTCGTACAGCGCCGATGACGACTCCGCCGTGCGCTCGGCGGCCCAATCGAGACCGCCGTTCCCGTTGATCCACCGCAGCTGGCTGTCCAGGAGGTGCAGCGTCGTGATCGCCGGCGTATTCAGGGTCTGGTTCAGTCGTGAGTTGTCCACCGCGTTCTTCAGACTGAGGAACTCGGGAATGTAGCGCTCCGAGGCGGCGATCCGCTCGACGCGCTCGAGAGCCGCGGGGGAGAAGAGGGCGATCCAGAGGCCGCCATCGGACGCGAAGTTCTTCTGAGGCGCGAAGTAGTAGACGTCCGCCTGCGAGGCATTAACGGCGAGTCCGCCTGCACCGCTCGTCGCGTCGACGACGGTCAGGGCACCGGCATCCCCGGTGACTCGAGTCACGGGAGCCATGACACCCGTCGAGGTCTCATTGTGGGGCCACGCGTAGACGTCGACGCCCTCGACCGGAGCGCTCTCGGAACGAGCGCCAGGCTCCGCTTTACGGACATCCGGTGCTTCGAGCCACGGTGCGGCGGCGGCCTTCGCGAACTTGCCGCCGAACTCTCCGAACACCAGGTTCTGTGCGCGCTTCTCGATGAGGCCGAATGCTGCGGCATCCCAAAAAGCCGTCGAACCGCCGTTGCCCAGGATGACTTCATAGCCCTCCGGAATCGTGAACAGCTGCGCGACCTGTTCGCGCACGCTTCCCACGAGATTCTTGACGGGGGCCTTGCGGTGCGACGTGCCGAGAAGACTCTCTCCGACGGCCGCGAGCGAGGAGATCTGTTCGGCGCGGACCTTGGAGGGACCGCACCCGAATCGACCGTCGGCGGGCAGGAGGGCTGAGGGAATCTCGATCTCTGGCATGAACCGATTCTATGCGTGCAGCGACACAGCACTTGTTTATTTGACGGATTCAAGACTTCGGGGTGTTTCCCGGTAGGCTTAGCAGGTCACAGGAGCTGAGCCAGGGGAGGCGTCGATGACCGACCTGATCGATACGACAGAAATGTATTTGCGTACGATCCTCGAACTCGAAGAAGAGGGCATCGTGCCCCTTCGCGCGCGCATTTCCGAGCGCCTCGGGCATTCCGGTCCGACCGTTTCCCAGACCGTCGGTCGTATGGAGCGCGACGGTCTTGTCGTCGTCTCCGACGATCGTCACCTCGAGCTGACGGATGACGGTCGCCGCAAGGCTGTGCACGTCATGCGCAAGCACCGCCTTGCCGAGCGTCTCCTGAATGACGTCATCGGTCTCGAATGGGAGTACGTCCACGAAGAGGCCTGTCGTTGGGAGCACGTCATGAGCGAGCAGGTCGAGCGCAAGCTCCTCGCGATGCTGGATCACCCGACCGAGTCTCCCTACGGCACGCCGATTCCTGGGCTCGACGAGTTCGGCGAGAGCGCGAGCGTGGCCTTCTCCCACGGTGTCATCAACCTTGTGACGCTCGTGCGTGACGCCAAGGAACCACGACGTGCGAGCATCCGTCGACTGGCAGAGCCCGCCCAGTTTGAGCCGGAGCTTCTCGGTCAGCTCAAGAACGCCGGAGTCATTCCGGGGCGTGAGGGGACGTTCTCGCTCAACGGCTCGTACGTCGTCGTCAATATCGATGGAGCGGATGAAGGCCTCGAACTCCCGACCGAGGTCGCCACGCACATCTACGTCACGATTCCCGAGTAACGCATCCGGGAGATTCTGCGAGCAAAACGTTGCAGAAACGTGACAAACCGCGTCTCGTGCCGTAAGGTCGTGTCAGTCCCGACGCTGAGCTGCGGAGGGACGGACACCGGGCGCCCTGCATAATCTCGTCCCCCGGTGCCGAAACGCAGAGACAGCGTCAGTGGACGAGGCAACGCATGTTGGAAGGGCGCCGGAGGAACACGTGGCCCCTACCACCCCCAACGACATCGCTCCCGAAAGCTCTACTCCCTCAGATTCCCAGCCGCTCACTCGTCGTGAGCGCAGGCAGCGTGAGGCCGACGTCTCGATGACGACGACGTCGACGTCGATCGCCACCTCGACGGATCTTGTGAAGCGGACATCCGCGGTTGCTGCACGTCCTCACGTACGGCGCTCAGCACGCACTGCGCCGCCCTCAGCCGCGAAGGCCGAGCGGTCGTCGGTGTGGAAGCGCTGGCGCTCGACGCTCGTCATGATGATCGTCGTCCCTGGGCTCTTCGCCGCGTTTGCCCTGCCCGGCTCATTCGCGCCCGCGAGTGAGGCCGCCCCGCTCTTCGCGAAGCACGATCGCATGGCGGGGGCTCAGGAGCTCGCCGTCAGCACGGACGCCGCGGGTTCGGCAGTCGCTCGTGACACGTACTCGGCGACCTCGCAGGAGGAGCTCGATGAGCAGGCGGCGGCGGAGGCCGCAGCCGCTGCCGCAGCGGCGGAGGAAGAGCGTGCGCGCAACGCCGAGAAGTACGACTCCTATTCCGGTCCGACCGCAGAGGACAACCTCGCCGATCCGCCGCAGACCGAGTACAGCCTTTCGGCCGTGTTCAATACGGCGAAGCAGTACATCGGCACTCCGTACGTCTACGGTGGTGCGACGCCCGCCGGCTTCGACTGCTCGGGCTTCGTCATGTACGTCTTCTCGCAGTACGGCATCTCGCTCCCGCACGGGGTGAGCGGGCAGGCTGCGGCCGGTACCCGCATTCCGCTGTCGCAGGCTCAGCCGGGCGACCTGGTCATCATGAACGGACACGACGGGTTCTACGCGGGCAACGGGCAGATCCTGGATGCTCCGAAGCCAGGTGGACACGTCAGCATCCGTCCCATCTGGACAAGCAACTACTACATCGTCCGCATCTGATGATGAAACATCGGTGAATAGCCGGTGCTGCTCCACCCCGAACGGCGCGCCCTTCTACCCGGGCGTGTCGTTCGTGGGTTAACCTGAGTCTCTGACGCACCTGTGGAGGTGAGAGCGACGATGAGCGGAATACCCGGTGTCCATCCCATGGACATACGAGACTTCTCTGCTCGTCGCCATGTCGATCACGTACGTCGCGGAACAACCGCGAAAAGGCACTGCCCAAAGGGCGGTGCCTTCTGTGTTTTTCGGCCCTCTCTCCCGCAGCGCGTCAGTGTGTCGAATTACCGGGAAGCCGTCACGGCCATTCGAGAGGAAGCGCAATGCGCACGTTGGTACTGAATGCTGGATTCGAGCCGCTCGCCGTGGTCTCGTTCCGCCGAGCCCTCGCGCTCGTCCTGTGCGGCAAAGCCGCGGTGGTCGAGATCGTCGAGGACGATCCCGTCTGGGGAGTCTCCGTGCGCTACGACAGACCGAGCGTGATCGTGCTCACTCGGTATGTGAAGGTGCCCTACTCTCGACGCATCCCCGTGAGCCGCCGCGGCGTACTCAAGCGAGACCTCCACACCTGCGGATACTGCGGGGCATCGGCGACAACGATCGACCACGTCATCCCACGCTCACGCGGGGGAGAGGACTCCTGGGAGAATCTCGTCGCGTGCTGCCTGAGGTGCAACAGCACGAAAGGCAATCGGACTCCTGCCGAGATCGGCTGGCAGCTTCGCATCACGCCGCGCATGCCTTACGGCCCTGGGTGGGCTGTCCGTGGCGTGGAGGGAGTGCTGCCGCAGTGGCAGCAGTATCTCTCGCCGTCGGTGGCCGCGTAGCTTCGCAGAGGCGATAGACTGTGTGGCGTTTGCCTCTGTAGCTCAATGGAAGAGCAGTTGCGTCCTAAGCAAACGGTTGGGGGTTCGAGTCCCTCCAGGGGCACCGTCGTACGCGCTGATGCGCCCACAGATTCCTCAGGCACGAACGCCTAGGATCGTTGTGGACCCTGAGCGATGAGGAGAGCCCATGAGACTTCTGCTGATCCGCCACGGACAGACCCCCTCGAACGTGATCGGCGCACTCGACACGGCCGTGCCCGGGCCTGGGCTCACGGACCTCGGCTTCTCTCAGGCAGAGGCTATCCCTCCCGCTCTTTCATCGGAGTCCATCGGCACTGTGTTCGCGTCGAGTCAGACTCGTGCCCAGCTCACAGCGACCCCACTTGCAACGCGTCTCGACCAGGAGATCCGAGTGCGCGACGGAATCCGAGAGATCGACGCGGGCGATCTCGAGATGCGCAGCGACTGGGACGCCATCGTGGAGTACCACCGGGCGTCTTTCGCTTGGGTGGAAGGAAAGCTCAGCGAGCGGGTTCCGGGCGGTGAAGACGGACATGAGGCGATCGGTCGCTTCGACGATGTCGTCGACGAAGCCGCTCGAGTCGGCGAAGAGACCGTGGCGCTCGTTGCGCATGGTCAGATGCTGCGGGTCTGGGCGGCGGCGCGCACTGGTTCGACGCCGGAGTTCGCCGCGGAGAACCCGCTGCACAACACGGGCATGATCGTGCTGGAAGGCGCGCCTGACATCGGCTGGAGCCTTGTCGAATGGCACAGCGATCCGGTGGGCGGCCTCGATCTCGTCGCGGGAGTGAGCGGCGGTCCCGGCGGTACGGCGGCGGCACGTGAGTGATGTCGGCCCCCCGGACGGGTGACGGATCACCCCACGATGCACAAAAGTCGACGAAACTCGCCGACATTACCTTGATTTTGCGCGCTTGCGCTTAGTGTGGCGTTGTGTGGAGGCTTGAAAAGATGAACGGGCGAGCAGAGTCGGAGGAGAACCCGTCACTCGAGCTTGCCCCTAACCTGACGGGTCCGCAGGACCTCTCGGTCGCGGACCCCACCGTCGAGATGGGGAACGTGGCAGACGACGAGTGGCGGCGTTGGCGCGACGAGCTTGCCGAGGTCGGCGGAACCTCGCCGCTTCTGCACTTCGACGACGAGCGCCAGCACCTCATCGAGCTGAGCGCCGCGCATCCCGGAAGCCTGCCGCAGTTCATCACGGGAAACTCCACGCTTCTCTCGAACCTCGTGCGCGATGATGTCGCGCTGCGGGTCGCGCGGGTCGCTGCTGACCGCATCACGACGAAGGGCATAGAGCTTCGCACGGTTCGCGGCCTCGAAGCGGTCCACCTCGCCGTGGGGCTGGCGCACTGGCGCTTCCACGGCGAGAACTTCTGCGCTCCGCTGCTGCTGCGGCCCCTCGCTATCCGTCGCTATGGCAACGACTTCGAGCTGAAGCTCACCGAGCAGATCATGCTCAACCCGGAACT
This sequence comes from Paramicrobacterium salitolerans, assembly GCF_051513965.1. GTDB lineage: Bacteria > Actinomycetota > Actinomycetes > Actinomycetales > Microbacteriaceae > Paramicrobacterium. The sequence continues at coordinate 1,910,114 of NZ_CP195847.1, read as the reverse complement.
CTCGCGCGCGCTCGCCGAGCAGTTCGACATTCACCTTGATGCTCGATCGTTCGAGTCGCTCGCGATGTCGGACGGCGTGTTCAAGCCCCAGCCGGTGATCGACAGTCTGCGCGGACTCACGTCGCACCTGGACTGGTTCACGGTCCAGCCCCGGCTGATCGTCTCGTCTTTCTGCGCTGTGGGCGCCGCTATGAACCGCGACGCAGCCGACCTCGATCACCCTGTACTCGATGCCCTCGCCGGCAACGCGAGCGCCCGACGACTGATCGAATCGGGCACGAACCTCGTCGACGCTGTCGGTTCAGATGAGCGCAGCCCCTCGACAGACACGCTGCTGCTGGACTCAGACGCCGAGCAGGAGAACGTGATCGCCCAGATCACGGAAGGCCAGTCGGTCGTCGTTTCGACGCTCCCCGGAACCGGCGGAACCCAGACGATCGTGAACGCGCTCGGCACCCTCGTGTCAGCGCATAAGCGCGTACTCGTGGTCAGCCCGAGGAAGTCGACGCTCGACGGCATCCGTCATCGACTCACCGGCGTCGGCCTGAGCGGTCTCGCAGCACACCCGCGGACGCTCCGCCGTGACCTGGTGCAGGCAATCTCGCGCAACGAGAAGGCCACAATGCCCAAGGTCGCCGACGTGGACGACGCACTCGTGCGTCTGCGCAAGGTTCTTCTCGACTATCGCTCGTCGCTTGCGCACAAGGACCCAGCGCTCGGCGTGACGGTCTCCGATATGCTCAGCGCCCTGACAGCGCTCTCGAACCTGCCGACACCGCCCTCGACGACCGCGCGTCTCGACTACGAGTCGCTGACGCAGCTCGCCACGGGGCGCGACGAGATCGCTGAGAAGCTGGCGCAGGCCGCCGCGCTGGGCGAGTTCCAGTACGGTCCTGATGACTCGCCGTGGTACGGAGCGAACTTCTCCACGACTCCGGAGGCGAAGCAGGCTCACGAACTTGCGAAGCGCATCAACCACACCGACCTGCCTCGACTGTTGGAGCGCGCCTACGAACTCGTCGGCCAGACGCGCATGCGCCCGTTCGAGAGCATCGACGAGCTGGGCGTCTACCTGCGCCTCATGCTCGACATCAGGGAGACGCTGGACAAGTTCGTTCCCGCGGTTTTCGATCGCTCGCTCACCGACTTGATCGCGGCGACCGGAAGCCGCCGAGAATCGACGAGCATGTCGAGCGGCAACAGGCGTCGCCTGAAGAAGCTCGCTCGTGAGTACGTGCGCCCGGGCGTGCATGTGCCTGACATGAACGCGGCCCTCCGCCGCATCCAGCAGCAGCGCATTCTGCTTCAGCGCTACGTTGACGCGGGCATCAACCCCGAGGTTCCTCTCGGCATCGCCGACGTGCACGTCGCGCATCAGAAGATCGTGGCCGACCTCGGTCAGCTGGACGCGCCACTCGGTCGCACCGACCGCGACAGCAAGCTCTCCGCGCTTCCGATCAAGACGCTCGTGCGCGTCATGTCCGGCCTCGCCGCCGAATCGACGGTCATGGAGAACCTGCAGGAGCGCACCACTCTCATCACAGAGCTGCGTGAGAAGGGTCTCACGCCGCTGCTGACCGACCTGTCGAATCGTCACGTTCCCGCTGAGCGTGTGGCTGACGAGCTCGAACTCGCCTGGTGGCAGTCTGCTCTCGAGCACATTCTCGCGGCAGACAAGGCTCTGCTCGGTGCGAATACGAAGGTCATCGATCGCCTCGAGTCTGACTTCCGCCTCGTCGACGAAGCACACGCTTCGGCGTCCGGGCAGCTGCTCGCGGGGACGATGGCCGAGACCTGGCGCATCGGACTGGTGGACTGGCCTGAAGAGGCGCGCGAACTTCGCGCTCTGCTGAAGAACAACGCGCGGGTGACGCCTCGCGAGCTCGAGGATGCCGCCCCGCACCTGTCCCGCGCGCTGTCTCCGATCTGGATCACGTCGCCCTACGAGGTCTCGCAGATTCCCGACAGCATCCGATTCGACGCCGTCTTCATCGTCGATGCCGGCGCTTCCACGATCGCTGAGAACGTCGGTGCGATCAAACGAGCCAAGCAGGTCGTCGCCTTCGGAGACACCGTGACGCAGAGCCCGACGCCATTCCACACTGCGGTGTCGGATGCCGCGACAGACGCGGCTCTCGCGGAGGACGTCGAAACTCGCCACGCCGATTCCGCCATGGCTCGGCTCTCGGGGCTTCTGCCGGGGCTCACGCTGACGCGCAGCTATCGCGCGGGTGGTGAAGACCTCGCGGAACTGGTGAATCAGCGCTTCTACGGCGGCGAAATCGACTCGCTTCCGTGGGCCGGTTCCTTCCTTGGGCACGGAAGCCTCACGCTCGACTATGTGTCGAACGGTCATGGGATGCCGGATCCGGACACCGGAACGGTGGAATCGGTGGACGCGGAGGTCGTGCGCGTCGTCAACCTGGTGCTCGAGCACGCAACCAACCGGCCGCGTGAATCGCTCATGGTGATCACCGCGAGCCAGCGGCATGCCACGCGGGTTCACCAGTCCGTACTCGCCGCGTTCGCGCGCAGACAGGACCTCGCAGACTTCATCCTCAAGGATCGTGCCGAACCGTTCACCGTGCTGACGCTGGAGCAGTCCGTTGCGGAGAGCCGTGACCGGGTGATCTTCTCGCTCGGCTACGGCGTGACGCCGCACGGCCGCGTGCTGTCGACGTTTGGCACGCTGGGGGAGCCGGGCGGCGACCGCCTCCTCGCGGTGGGAATGACACGGGCACGTCGGTCAATGGTGATCGTGACCTGCATTCGCCCCGAAGACATCGACCCCGAGCGGATGCAGCACGGCATCGCGGCGCTCGCACAGCTGCTGCGTGAGCCCCCGCGCTGGACACCTCGCCCGCCCGTCACTGACGGTGCTGAGCCGATGATGCTCGATCTGGCCGAGCGGCTCTATCGGAACGGTCTCTCGGTCGAGATCGGCTACCGCGGAAAGCTGGCTCTCGTGGCGAGCTACAGGAGCAAAGCGATCATCGTCGAGTCCGATGTCGAGGTCGGTGCGGAGTCACTTCGTGAGTCTCTGCGTCTGCGGCCGGAAGTGCTTCGTCGTCTCGGCTGGCACTACCTTCGCGTGCACGGCTTCGATCTCTTCAGTGACCCTGTCGCGGTGGCAAGCAAGGTCATGTCGATCCTTGGCGCCCCGGAGACCGAGCCCGCGCATCCCGGCAGCGAGCGCGCGGCCGAGCTCATTGACACGGCGCCGCAGCCGAGGCTCGAACGGTGAGTCTTCAGGACCGACCTGATCCAGCACCTCGCACGATCGTCCGCTCGCGTGGGGGTCGTCGTGCGACGATGCCAGCCGTGCCGGGAAGCGATCCGGAGCCGGAGCGTGGCAAAGCTCGACCGGTGAGCGACTCCGACCAGAGCTGGGGCGACGACCCGTCGGGCAATGACAGGCGGCTTCGGGCGGACAAACCGCCGCACTGGGGATGAGACGACGATGCCGCGCCCGTCAGACGAGCGCGGCATCGATGGAGACTGCGACAGCTACTTCTGCTGCTCTTTTTGGAGGAGATCGCGGATCTCGGTGAGAAGATCAAGCTCCGTCACGGGGGCATCCTCATCCACAACTCCGGCGTTGCGTCGGGCCTCAGCCTTCTCACGCAGCTTGTTCATGGGGAAGACGAACACGAAGTAGACGACGGCGGCCACGATCAGGAATGTGATGACGGCCGCGATCACGGCGCCGAACTTGAATTGGGCGCCGGCGGCCTCGACGATGAACGCTTTGTTGAGGCTCTCCGCGTTGAACAGGATCCCGATCAGCGGATCGAAGATGTTCTCGACGATCGCGTTCACGACCGCGGTGAACGCGGCTCCGACGACCACAGCGACGGCAAGGTCCATGACGTTGCCGCGCATGATGAATTCTTTAAAACCCTTGATCACGGGTTTTCCCCCTTACTTATGAGCTGGAGGAGCTTCCTCCAGCGTCTGATGCTGAAGTAGAGGGTACCGGCTTTGAGCTGGATCGGGAATCTGTGCGGTAGAAGCCGCTTCCGTTGAACGTGACTCCGAGGCTGCCGAACACCTTTCGGAGCTTGCCACCGCAGGACGGGCACTCGGTGAGCGAGGCGTCAGAGAACTGCTGGTGGATATCGAAGGCGTGATCGCACTGCGTGCAACGGTATGAATAGGTGGGCATGGTCTTTCGCTGAATTAGAGATCCAGGATGCGGTGAGGAGTCACGACCCCGCTGACGGACTGGTCGTGCGGCTCCTTCGGCACTTCAGGGAGCACCTCATTGTCGAAGACCATCGCGTACACGGGCGGACGCCGCTCCATGGACCCGAGAGTCTTGTCGAAATAACCGCGACCCCATCCTAACCGGGTTCCCTGTTCGTCGACTGCGCACGCGGGAACAATGATGAGGTCGACGTCGTTGATCGCGATCGGACCGAGCAGCTCGCCGACGGCCTCGGGCATCCCCCAGAGCCCGGTCTTCTCGATGCCCTGCTCACCTACCGTCCAGTCGAGCAAACCGTCTTCACGGCTGATGGGGAAGAGTATGCGGATGCCGGACTCGAGCGCCCAGTTGATGAACGGTCGGGTGTTCGGCTCGCTCGGCGTCGACAGATAACAGGAGATCGAGGTCGCACCCATGGCAGTGACGAGAGACTGCAGGTTGGCGAGAAAGCCCTGCGAGGCTTGCTCGACCTCCGTGGTCGTCAGGTTCTGTCGGCGTTCGCGAAGCTCGGCACGCAGAGCGCGCTTTTCGTAGTCTGCGGTGCTGGGCATGCCCCCATTCTAGGTGGGGGCCGGAGTGTCGGGCCTGTCAACCAGGCCACAAGAGCGTTCCGGGGCGATACTCTAGACCTCATGACTGCCAGAGTGAGAAAAGCGGTAATCCCGGCTGCGGGTCTTGGCACTCGCTTCCTTCCTGCCACCAAGGCGCTGCCGAAGGAAATGCTGCCGGTCGTCGACAAGCCGGCGATTCAGTATGTGGTCGAGGAGTCGGTGAGCGCTGACCTCACCGACGTGCTGATGATCATCGGGCGGAACAAGAACGCGATCAGCAACCACTTCGACAAGGTCACCGAGCTTGAGCTGAACCTGCAGAAGAAGGGCGACACGAAGAAGCTGGAGCGCGTCGTCAAGTCTCAGGAGCTCGCCGACATCTACTACCTGCGCCAGGGCGACCCGAAGGGGCTTGGTCACGCGGTGGGCCGTGCTCGCGCGCACGTGAACAACGAACCGTTCGCTGTGCTGCTGGGCGACGACCTGATCGACGCGCGTGACCCGCTGCTGAGCACCATGATCGACGAGCAGGAGAAGCGCGACGCGACGATCATCGCGCTCATGGAGGTCGACCCCGACCAGATCCACCTGTACGGCGCCGCCGACGTCGAGCCCACAGACGACCCGGACGTCGTCAAGGTCAAGGGGCTCGTCGAGAAGCCTGCGAAGGAGGATGCTCCCTCCAATCTGGCCATCATCGGGCGCTACGTGCTCAAGCCGGAGGTCTTCGACATCCTCGAGCGGACGCCCGCGGGCAAGGGCGGCGAGATCCAGCTCACCGATGCCCTGCAGGAGATGGCTGCAGACGACAGCGTCGCTGGCGGTGTGTACGGTGTCATCTTCCGCGGTCGCCGCTATGACACGGGTGACCGTCTCGACTACATCAAGGCGATCGTGCAGCTTGCGCTCGATCGTGAGGACCTCGGGCCGGCGCTGAAGCCGTGGCTCAAGGACTTCGCAGCTGACATCGACTGAGCCGTCGCGGGTGCACGCGCACCGGCAGGAGGAATGACCCATGGCGGTTCCGCTCCCGACGCTTCACGACGGGCGGATCGGCCTGCGTCCGATCCGTGTGAGGGACTCGAAGACACTCGAGCGTGAGCTCCTGGGCAACCGAACCTGGCTGAGAATGTGGGAGGCGACGAACCCCTACGGCGCCGGGCAGTTCGACGTGCGCGGCAGTATCCGCTCGCTCCTGTCTCAGGGGCGGCAGGGAACAGCACTGCCGCTCGTCATGGAGTACGACGGTGAATTCGCTGGTCAGCTCAACGTGTCGGGCATCGTCTACGGGTCGGTGTCTTCGGCGACGCTCGGCTACTGGGTCGCCGAGCGCTTCGCCGGTCGCGACATCACCCCGGTGTGCGTCGCGATGGTCACCGACTACTGCTTCGAGCGTCTGGGCCTGCACCGCATGGAGATCTGCATTCGGCCGTCGAACCACGCGAGCCTCCGCGTCGTTGAGAAGCTTGGGTTCAGATACGAGGGACTTCGCCGTCGCTACATCCACATCAATGGGGACTGGGCCGACCATTTCTGCTTTGCGCTCGTGCGGGAGGAACTGAACGAGTCGATCCTGAGCCGGTGGAAGGGACATCGGGTGCCTCCGGACGCATGTGTGATTCCGGAGTCCGATCGCCGAGCGGCATCCCTGCCTCTTCGCACTTACCCGAATCGCTGATCGACACACCGACGCAATGATCGAAAGGTCTCGGTGCGAGACGTACCCTGAGAAACATGGCAAGTGGTGGGGTGCTGAGCGGAGGGATCGTCTTTGCGATCGCCGCCGCGCTCTGGCTTGTCTACCTGATTCCGACCTGGGTGCGGCGTCACGAGTACATGGCGGCAGAGCGCAACTCCGTCCGGCTCCAGCAGACGCTGCGCATTCTGGCTGAGACATCGGAGGTTCCGGACGAAGTCCGCCTCGAGGTCTCGGCACGCGAAGTCGCTGAGCAGCAGCGTCGCCTCAAGAAGATCGAGGCCGAGCGCGCCGCAGCCCGCAAAGCGGAGAGCCGCGCGGCGATTGAAGCGGCACGTGTGGAGTCCCGTGCGAGTGCGATGCGCGCAAAGGCCGATGCCCGTGCCGCCGCCGCGCGTTCGAAGGCGCTTGCCGCTGAGGCGCAGAAGCGCGCAGCGGCAGAGCAGGCGCGGGCCCGCGCGAAGACGCGTCTGATGAGGTCGCGTCGCCGCGCCCGTCTTGCGACGACGCTGTTTCTTGTCGCCAGCATCGTGACGGCAGGTGTGAGTGGCTACACGGCGCTCTCGACCGGTGCATGGATGCTGCCGGCCGTCGCCGCCGGCAGCACAGTGGTTCTGCTCGGGTTGCTGTCGCGGATGGCGAAGGTGCGTGCGCGTGTGCCTCAGGCGATGGCACCCGCTGCGACCCACAGGCCGGTGGCGCGCGAGATCTACGACGCCGACCTCACAGACGAGACTGTCGCGACCCAGGATGCACAGACGTGGACCCCGACGCCGCTCCCGCGGCCGCTCTCGATCTCGCAGGGTTCAGCGGCAGCGGCCACGGTTGCCGCCCAGGAGGCGCGACGTCGCCTTCGCGAGGCAGCACTCGCCGAAGCCATGGCGCAGAAGGCCGAAGCGCAGAGCCCGCAGACCGTGCGCCTCGACGAGCGTCGGGCCGCCGCAGAGCGCGAGAACCCGGTGCAGGAGGCGGAGCCGCAGTCGCCGTACGCCTCGATGGGGATCGTCGACGAGGGAGAGATTCTCGCCGCAGATCTCCTTCGCCGTCGGATGGCCGCCGGGTAGCGTTCGTGTCCGTTCACGGCCTCAAGTCGTGATAACCTCGTATTCGTTCACGGGCCTATGGCGCAGTTGGTAGCGCGTCTCGTTCGCAATGAGAAGGTCGGGGGTTCGAATCCCCCTAGGTCCACTTTGTGATGTCTCGCGACATAGTTCTCTTATGTCGCGAGACATCCTTCTCTTAGCCGCTCTTCGTGGCCGCTGCAGACTGCCGGCTCACCATCTCTGCGATCCAGATGGGCGCGTAGGGGGACGTGCAGTTCGGCGGGGTGGGGTAG